>MFGW01000141.1:71855-76860 GCA_001780385.1 Candidatus Fischerbacteria bacterium RBG_13_37_8
TAAAATAAATAGACGCACATCACACATAAGCTCTGTCTGCTGATTGAGGAGTGTAGAAAAGTCTGGAATACCTATCACAGGTTATGCATTATCAGCGTTTTTCTCAATCGCTTTTATTGCATTCATCCGGTTGGTCAGGCGGGATTTTATGCGGGCAGCCTTTTTCCAATGAATAAGGTTGTGCCGTGCACTTTTATCAATTTTAGAATATACTCCCGGAAGGAACTTCTGAACTTCCTTCAGGTCATTCTTTTCTATCATAACTTTCGTTTTCTTTATATAGGTTTTTAAAGCAGATTTTACTGCTTTATTTTTCATATGTCTTTTTTTATTCTTTCGCAACTCTTTAATTGCAGATTTTGTATTAGCCATGCATTACCTCCGCATTTGCAAAACGTACTATAGCACGAAACTGTCTTTGTGTCAAATGTTATTTATTTTCCCACTGTGCTTTTCTTTTTTCAAGAAAAGCGCGGATGCCTTCCTGCGCATCTAATGTTTGTAATAATTGTGTCAGGTATATATCTTCGACAGTTCTTAATGCTTCCGTAAATTCAAGCAACCGTGAATTAATCAATGCTTGTTTTGTATATTGCACTACAACGGAACTGTGAGCTAACAATGCGTCAATTATATTTTTTGCTTCACTTTCAAGAGAAGCATCGGGAACCACTTTATTAATCATATTTAATTCCAAAGCTTGTTTTGCACTGATAATAGTTCCTGTAAGGATCAGCTCCATTGCTCTTTTTTTTCCCATAATATACGGGTAAAGCACCGTAGCTACGGTTGGAAAAACTCCTACTTTAATTTCGGGCTGTCCAAATTTAGCTTTTTCTCCTGCTATTGCCAAATCACAATAAGCAACTAATTCACAAGCTCCACCAAGAGCCGGACCTTGTACTACTGCCAGAATTGGAATTGGAATACCGTGCAACAAACCGAATAGCCTGTGAAATTCATTGATAAGATGATATGCCATTTCACCATTATGCTGTTCCATAGATAATCCTGCAGAAAAAATATCTCCATTCGCACAAAATTGTATTAATTTCACATCACTGCGAAATTGTAATTCAGCAAGTCGTTCATTTATATCCTGCAACATCTCCAGGCTTAAAATATTCAAAGGCTGACGATCCAATGTAATGGTAACAAGCCCTTCTTCGTCCGTAAAAATTATATTATTTTGCTTCTCTTCCATAGTAGAACTCCACAAATTAATTATTTCTTTATCAGCCAAAAGCTAATTACTTATTGTAAAATGATTCAGGTAAAAAGTAAATACTGGAAAAAACTAACAGCTTACGGAAAATATCTTCCTGAATTCTGAAATCTTTAATTGCTGCTTTCATAATAAGGCAGTGCGGAAGCCAGAAATTCCTTAATAATTCTTGTTCCTTCCAATGAAGCTTTGCCTGCGCTTAAAGCAAACATTACAAAAACAATTTGTGGTTTTTCTGCCGGGGCATAGCCTATTATAATTGCATCATAAGCAGGATCTTTTTCTCCAGCTGTTCCTGTTTTCAGCGCAATGCGATATTGTTCCAGCTTTGCTCTCTTCCCGGTACCGAAATCCTTTTCAACTGCATCTATCATTCCCTGATAAATTGGCTCCAGGTAATCCTTATTGGTAAATTTTGAGAGAATTTCTCCTTTTTTCGCTTTATACGATACGTCTGCAATACTTTGAGCACTTTTCAGAAAAAAAGGTATCATTGCAATACCATCATTAATAATCGCTGATACCCATAATAACGCAAGTACCGGAGTTATTTGAATATAATTATCACCTATCGCCAGTGAATATTCATAAATAGGGTCTGAAGGATTAGGCAGCACCTTTCCCGCAGGAAATTTCATTCCTTCCATTGTTATGGTTTTATTAATGCCAAAATGATCCAATTCTTCCATCAATTTCTTTTCTTTAACGTAATTGCCAATAATACCAAAAGAGACATTACATGAAGAAGCAAGAGCCTCAACAATACTTTCTACCTTTTCATGTGCCAGCCAATCGTAAAAGATTTTTTTCTCATATGGAACAATAAAACCTTTACATTCGAGGGGAAAAATTTTAGACAAGTCAATATTATTGCGCATGGCAGCAGAACTCGTTACAATTTTTACTATCGAACCTGGTTTCAATAATCTGATAAATAGCGGTTCACCCTTATCATCTATCTTGCTCACTGCCGCCAGAAGCTGGCCATCTTTCTTCATTAACAAAAGAGTACCGTGATAGTTGCCCAATGCATCATACGCATATTTCTGAAGCTTTGCATCAAGCGTTAGTTTCAACGTGTTGTAATAATCTTTTTCTTCAAGAGCAAGCATGTCCGGTTTCAGCCATGCTATATCCTCATTAGAATAAAAATAATCTGGTGATCCCGTTTTTTTATACACGAGAGGATTATCATGTCTGTCCACTATCCAATTAAACCGCTTCTTTTGCTCCACTGCGCTTAGTATCTCCGCATATTTTTTTAAGCTGGATATATTCCTTGCATTCTCAAGACAATTATTTGCGGATGCAAAATTATTCAATATAGTAGATACAATACAATGATAACCTTCAATATCATTGTAGGTAAATTTTTTCTTGAGATACGTCAAGTACAACATCCCATATCGATAATCCCCATTTTTAATAAATAGATCAACATACTTGTTCCAATAATCGGGAAAACGACCCGGCTCATTATTGGAAAAATAATATTCCGCAGGTTCAAACTTTTTTTCCACAAGTTCAAGGAGTGCATTTGCTTCATGAGCATTACTACGATGAAAAAAATAATAATGGCTATCTACGTATTGGCGGGCTTCTTCACATTTCAAGGTAGACAGCAAATTTTGCAGGCGATAATTATTCTTCCATGAAATCGCATACAACAATCCAATAATTACAACAATTCCCAAAACAACAGCAATAATTACACTGAAACGGTCGCTTTTTTTTCGGTGGCTTACAATTTTATCATAATCTTTATAATCAAGGATCATTGTTCATAAAACCCCAGTTTCGGTGCAATATATTATCAGTGGACAGTGGCTGGTGAACTATGGATTGAAGGGGAGAGTTTTGAATTCATTTGCACTTGTCAAATTTCTAAGAGAAGATAAGTGTTACTTCATTACCTCGGTTGGTGCCAGCATTTTGAGCTGCATCTCCTTGAAATGTTGCAATTTCAAGATAACCATGGCTTCCTATTAACGCAATTAATTCCCCCTTCATACCTTCATAATATGATTTTTTTATGCCCGCTATTTCGTTGCGGTTGAGAGAAGTTCGAAAACTTTCTGTATTGTATTCCTGCTGAGCTTTGGCGAGGTCTTCCCTGGTAATATTGGTAATTATATTTCCAAATCTATCAACATGAAGAACAATTCCTTTTAGCATTTTAGGTTGGGTTAGACGCGGCTTCGGTAAGGTTAACTTCAGATAATCAGTTATTGGTTCACCAAATTTATCACTTTCAATACCTTTGGATAGCCAGGCTGCAACAGGTGCAAAAATATCTCTTCCATGGAACGTGTCACTTATTTCGGGAAGATAATAGTGGGTAGCATTAATTTCATACACACTACCTATTGTACCTGTCTCATAGATAAAAGAGAGCACTCCATTATCCGGTGCAATAAAATAATATTCATCCGTTACTACCAACAATGCTCTTCTATTGCTTCCAACGGTAGGATCTACAATAACTACATGAATTGTTCGAATGGGAAAATATTTATATGCTACTGAAATGAGAAAAGCTGCTTCTATTATATCCTGAGATTTTACTTCATGAGTGATATCAATTATTTTTGCTACGGGATTTACAGAACATATAGCTCCTTTCATAGATGCAACATAAGAATCTCGCGTTCCATAATCACTAAGTAAGGTAATTACTGGTATTCTGTCCATAGTACCCTCAATATTAATTTATTATAGTAAATAACACTATAACGAAATATAAATCTCAAGTCAAGCCGAAATTGGGGACTGGGCACGGATACGTCAAAGTCGGCGCAAGATGTAGAGCAGGGCTCATTTTTCACAGAATTTCTCTTTTGAATAACGCTAATATAATGTTACACTTGCGCCGACTTTGACGATGCCGTGGGGGACTGGGGACTAGGGACTAGGTACCCATAAAATACTTTCGACGCATAATCCTGAAAAAGAGAGAAAACTTAATGACATAACCATGTATTTGGCAAAAATATTTCTTTGATGTTCCTTGTTTTGGCGTGTTTAGAAAAAGAGGCAAAAAGTTATTCATGGGTCCCCAGTCCCCACTATTCCCTACTTAGCCTATCATTACGCTTTCTTCTGCATACTCAAGTCTGCTTTTGATTTCTCTCTCCGCTAATGCCAGCGCAAGTGTTAATGGTCCTATTCTACCTACATACATTAAAATTATCAGGATAAATTTGCTGAATCCATTTAATGAAGCTGTTATTCCGGTCGATAAACCTACCGTTCCAAAAGCTGAAGTTGCTTCAAAAACGCTCCTGATAAAAAAACTTTCAGTATCTTTTGCTGGAACATAGGGATATTGACTGAAGAATAAAAGAAGTGCTCCGAACGATATTAAAAATATTGCTACTACTGAAATTGTTACTGCTTTTTCAACAAGCTCGTTGGGGAGTGTCCTTGAAAAAGTAAAGATTCTTCCAACGCCTAAAATTTTCGCCCTCGCAATTGAGAAGAGGATTGCTGCCGTAGATGTTTTTATGCCTCCTGCCGTGGAACCTGAGGAACCACCTATGAACATTAATACCATTATTATTATCAGCGTACTTCCCGTCAGTTTATCTACCGGCAAAGTATTAAAACCAGCTGTCCGCGCCGTTATTGCTTGAAAAAGCGAAACATATATTTTGTCCTTGAATGACAGGGCGGCTAACGTATTATAATATTCAAAGAAGAAAATGAATAACGTTCCTGATACTATTAATACAAGTGTAGTAATCAATACAAGTTTTGTATGAAGACTAAACATTTTAAAAC
>MFGW01000141.1:76927-78289 GCA_001780385.1 Candidatus Fischerbacteria bacterium RBG_13_37_8
GATTAACAGGCAAACAGTAAAAACTACTGTTGCATTATTATAATAGTGCATCAAGCTGTCAGAAAATGTTGAAAATCCTGCATTGCAAAAAGCAGATATGGAATGAAAGATACTCACAAATATGGCTTCTTCTTTAATAAAATCATTGCGGAAAACTGAATATAATAATATCACACCAAGTAATTCAGCAAAAAGTGTAAACAATATTACTGATGCCATGAGCACACGCCATTTTATTTGACTGATCTGGTCAAAAGTTTCTCGAAGGGCGCGCCTGCTTTTCAGCGAAACTTTTTTTCCTACCATAAAAAGCAAGAAACTGCTCAGCGTCATTATGCCCAGCCCTCCTACCTGGATCAAAGACAGAATAATTATCTGCCCGGTTCTGGAAAAATCTTTCCCCGTATCCAACACCGTTAAACCAGTAACACACAGTGCTGACGTGGAAGTAAAAACAGAATCTAGAAATGATAATGGTTTTGCCGCACTTGATACTGGCAGTTTTAATAATACCGCCCCAATCAATATCATTATTGCATAACTAATTACTACGAGCTGTGCAGGAGTCCTTTTTGTTACATATCCAGTAATTATTTTAAGAGAACCTTTCATAATTAAAACTTCTTATAATTTTTATGCTCTCTCACTATTAAAGAGAGAAAAACTATTCTTTTGCCAGGAAACTTAATCCTTAGATTTTAACATAGAATCATCATGAAAATAAATAAGTCGGTATTGACAAAAGAAAGAAGATTCTATAGAATCACCTCTGTACTGACTATGATTACAGGATATAATACCGAAATAAAAGTTAAAAATAAAGTATTCCATATTCAGACTGAAGATAAAGGGGAGAGAAATCCTATTATTGAAACTTTGATTTATGTCGGTGGAGAAATTATTGATGCCTATAGAACATCATATGAAAATCTCGTTAAGAGCGGGTTAGATAAAAACAAATTAAAATCATTAATGGAAGAGCAACACAAACATATCATTGCTACTATAAGACAAGGTAAATATACCGTAGCAAAAATTGAAGAACCACAAATAGATTCCCCCACTAATGATGATGATCCTAAAATAATTGAAAAAGAAATAACTCTAAAAAGCCTCGACCAGGTCATTCTTGAATATCTGGAAAAACACTCTCATGAGGAAAAATTATTGCTGGACACCAAAGGCGATGATAATTTATTGGAGGGCAATCCTGCCTCTCTTGTTATTAAAAGTGTCAATGAAGGAAATAATCAGCCAATACCAAAAGCAAAAATTATCATCAAGATTATCAGCACTACCCGAAAACCTATCCCTATTTTTGACGGTCATACAAACGATAAGGGTGTATTGACTATTGATTTT
>MFGW01000142.1:0-4443 GCA_001780385.1 Candidatus Fischerbacteria bacterium RBG_13_37_8
TTACCAAGTAAATTTTCAGCAGTTTGATATTTTTCTTTTTCTTTTTTCAAATCAGCAGGTTGTGCGGATCCTGATTGTTCATCTGGTGAAAATCCTGTTTCTTGAATAGCGGATGCAAAAAGTGAATTAGCAGCTCCAAATTTATTCTGAGAATAATTAAGCCAGGCAAAACCGAGAATAATACCCCCAATGATAACGATAATAACCGCTGTAACTGGAATTGGATGATTCTGAAGATCTTCCCAGAATTTGATAATGGTTGATTTAACCACATCCTGTTTTACTATTTGTTTTCTTGTAAGTTTCTTAGCCATAATAGGGCTATTTTACAACGAAAGTAATAATTTTTCAATAGCACACCCAGCAGTTCTCAAAAACCTCGCAAAAAATCGGGTTGAGGTTAAGGTTCAGGTAAATAAAGGTTGAGGATGAAGAAAGGTCACAGTTGAGAAGGTATTTAGGTTTAGAAAAAGAGGAAAAATTATTATTTGATCCTTCCTCCATCTTAGATTCAGCCTCAACCACAGCTTTAACTTCATCATCAGCCTTTCTTAACCTTTACCTTTTTCTTTACCTTAACCTTGACCTGTTTGCTTAATGCTGAACATAACCGAGAGCTTTAAGTTGTTCTTGCAATTCTTCGTCGATAACAGCTTTGCCCGCATGACTTGGTTGTGCAATTGGGTACAAGGCAAGCAATTCATGGAGGAGAGCATCAATCAGTTTTTTCTGAGACGAGGCAATATTTTTTCGTTCATGAGAATCTTTAGAAAGCTCAAATGCTTCAATTGTTCCTACTAAGGGTGGTGGAAATGTATAAAACGTCAGATCTTCCTGCAAATAATTCTCATTATAAATTACTTTTGTGGTTCCCCGGTACATTGCTATTCTTTTTGGATTATGAAAATCCAAAACATGAGGTGCCACATCGCTAATAATAGTGCGACCCTTCAATGTTTTTCCTTCGATTGCCTCAAGTAAATTCATTCCATCAAATGCGTATTCTTCATATGGAATATCAAGTATGCTTAAGACGGTGGGGACAATATCAATAGTACTGGCATATTGTTTAATTCTCTTACCTCGGTAAGTATTCCCGGGGAATTTTATTATGAGTGGTACCCTGAGTGATTCATCGTAAAGACTGTATCCATGAGTCCATCCCTGATGTTCATAAAATTCCTCCCCATGGTCACTTGTAAAAATAATCATGGATTGTTGATAAAGATCCAGTTCCTTAAGATCTTTTATTAAAGCATCTACAAGTGCTTCATCCGTATATCTGATTTCAGCATCATAAAGCGCAATAATATTTTGCCGTTCCTCTTCTGAAAGTGGTTTATAAATATTTGCAATTCCGCCAAGATAACTCCCAAGATTAATTTTAAAAAGCTTATGATGATCATCTAAAAACATACTGTTATAAGGTGGTGGCGAACAATACGGATCATGAGGCTGATAGGTATGAAGAAATAAAAAGAATCTTTTATCTCTGTTTTCCAGTATCCATGCCTTTGCTTTCTTGTGAATTTCCTCTGCAGATTTGACAGAACTGAGATTCATTTCATTTTGCCGATAACTATCAAATCCTTTAAAAAAACCAAACAAACCTGAAACAAATCCGCCATCGGTAAAGGCTGCACAGTAATAACCATTCTTGTTGAGTATCTCGGCAAAGGTAGTAATTGAAGGATGCAATTCCTGATCTTTATGAAAAACCTGGTGGTGATATGTATATAATGATGTAAGCATTGACATATGTGATGGCAATGTCCATGGTGATGCAGCAAAAGTATTGTTAAAGAGCACACTATCCTCCGCTAGAGAATCAATAAATGGACTTGTTTGTTTTTCATAACCATAGCAACCCAGGTGATCTGCACGCAATGTATCCACAGAAATTAATATGATATTCGAAGGCTCTTTTTCTGTCTTATAGATTACTGGATTAAACCAAAAAGCTTTTGCTTTTTTGGCTCCTCGAGTTTCCAGTCTGATGATTATTTTTTCACCACTTAAATGAGTTAAATCAATTCTTTCGATGGAGAAAGGTTTCTGTTTTTGAATAATATACTGTTTTGATAATATTTTTTTATTCGTACCAGGTTTTTCAATAATAACCTGGAAAATATAATCCTCAAGGTTTTTCAGCTTATGCATGTTAAATATACTAAAACCAAACTCAAATAGTGCCCTCTCTGGAACAACTATTTCAAATTCATACGTACTCGGAGGAGGAGCCCATAATGAATTTATAAGTGTATTATTGATTTTAAGTTTTCTCTTTAAAAAAAATGGGTTGCTCTCGCTTTTATCCATACTAATTAATGGTTCCCCAGGCATCATACTCAATTTATTTTTTAGCGTTTCGCTTTCGCTTGTGAAGGGGCTTTGTTTTATATTATGTTCATATACTAATTTAATAAGCCTTATTAATTCTGCTTCTCCTCTCTTTTCATTCTCCTTGCAACTCATACATGCAAATAGTGCAAAAATCAAACTTGCTGTTACAAACATTTTAATAATTCTGAGCAGAGGAAAAAGGGAAAAAGTCTTTCCGGAAGAAACAGTACCTTTTCTGATGTTTCTAAATACAAACATATTGATTCTAAAACATTCCAAGAGTAACTGCAAAGAAACTAAAAGAACCTATATTAGCATATTAAAGGCTATATAAACAATAGTACGTATACAGCAAACCAGTTCAAGAGAGGATAGAAAAGGTTAAGGTTGAGGTTGAGATTAAGATAGACCAAGGTTGAAGTTAAGTAGGAGTCGAGGCTGAAGAGAGGTTAATGTCGAGATAAAGACAAACAAGGTCTTTTCCTAAACTTCAGCCTCAACCTCTTTTTAATTTCAACTCAGCACTTTCTTAACCTCAACCTTAACCTGAACCTTCATATTTATATCGCTTTTTGGGGAAAAACTGAATTCTTGCCAATACGCTACTTGAAAAGTATAATAAAATATACTATAATATAATCCGTAGATGTAATACTGCATACTTATTTCCAACAAGGTAAATAATATGAAAACAAAACTTGATGAATTACTATCAAACTATTTGCGAAAAGATAAAAATGCATCAAAAACTCTTTCAGCTTCCCCATTGACCGCTGAAAATATTTATAAAGTTGAGGATGCTCAAAGCAATCAGCAGGTTAGTGACTCTGCTGTATTTAAAAGTTCCAAATTAAAAATTTGGGATTTAGACCCTCACAAGGAAAAAGCTCCATCCGTAAAGAAAGAAAAATTAGAGTTTCCCGAATTCCTCGAATTTGCCTTAAAAGAGAATGAGAAACTAAAAAATAAAAGAGAAGGCACCAAAATTGGTACAATAAAGAAAACAGAAGCAAGTAAAGAACTTCCAATAGAAAATCAGAAAGAACATAGTATTTCAAAATCTACCAGGAACAAAAGACAGAAAAAAGCACCTGTCCCTTCTGAAAAGACAATCGTAACAGAGGTTCAACAAAAGGAAGAAAAAATTCCTGAAAAAGCGATTATTCAAGAACAAAAATCTCACATATCAACAAAAAAAATTAAACCAATATCAAATAATTCAAAGAAAACGATGACTGCAAAAAAATCAAAAACTCAAAAAAATGTTTGGGTCCAGAAAGAGAGATCCGAAAGACAAGAATCCATTATTTCTCTATTATCGGAAATAAAACAAATAACACTTCTTGACATGTGCAAGAAACATCATGCGAGAATAGGGATCAGATGGCCGGAATCAGGCAAATGGAATGAAAATCCATGGAAAGTTATTCGAAATGACTGCAGGGAACTTGCCAAAGCGAAAAAAATTGAAATGTACAAAGATGAACGTGGAAAGACATATCTTCGAGCATTAGATGCCAAGAAAATACTTGTGCAAGAAAAACCGTTAGTAGCGGAACCTTCTATCATTCCAGAATCAGCAACTCTCTTTCAAAGAGATGTCACGGTTGGTGCATCTCCCCTTGCCAATACCGATCTTAAAAAATCTATAGAAACATTAGAAAATCATCTCGAAAAACTTTCAGATGAAATAATGGAGATATGGAAGACACTTGCTCAACTGCAGATCAGGCGGAAATAAGAGCATAGAGAAGAATAACTTCTCTGAATTATTATTATTCATGATCAGCAAACAGAGATGCAATTGAATGAGTGAAAGGTTTCCTGAGAATTCCATGTTCAGTAATGATTGCTGAAATAAGGAAGGCAGGAGTTACATCAAAAGCTGGATGAAGAGCATCTATTTTTTCCGGTGCAATCATCCTGTCGAAGATCTTTTTAACTTCAAGTGAACTTCTCCACTCAATCGGTATATCATCACCTGAGCTTATGCTCGTATCTATAGTGGAGGTAGGCGCTGCAATATAAAATGGGATATTATGAAAATTGGCAAGGATTGCCAAAGAATAAGTTCCTATTTTATTGGCAGTATCCCCATCT
>MFGW01000142.1:4473-5801 GCA_001780385.1 Candidatus Fischerbacteria bacterium RBG_13_37_8
CAATCAATTTTTTTTAATTTCATTATATAACCTGCCATATTATCTGTTATGAGAAATGCCGGGATATTATTTTGTACCATTTCCCATGCAGTAAGCCGTGCTCCCTGGAGATAAGGTCTCGTTTCATTAACATAAACTGTTATAGATTTTCCTTCATCAAAAGCTGTCTTGATTACTCCTACTGCTGTGCCATAACCAGCAGTTGCAAGCGCACCTGCATTGCAATGAGTCATTACATTATATCCATCCTGTATCAATTCTGCTCCATGTTTTCCAATAAGCTTGTTTATCCTTATATCATCATCATGCAGTGTGATTGCCATATCTATCAAAGCATTTTTTATTTCGTCGGTGCCTTTTTGCAAGGAAGCATAGAATACTACATTCATTTTATTAATTGCCCATTGTAAATTTACTGCTGTGGGGCGCGATTTTATAATAACATCGCAAATCTCCTTGAAATGAGCTATTAATTCATTGCTACTGCATCGCTTGCCGGGTTCTTCACTCTCTATATAATTCTTCATTCCCAGGGCCACACCCATTGCTGCCGCTACCCCTATAGCTGGCGCCCCACGTATAATCATATCCTTGATAGCTTTCGCCACATCCTTATGATCGCGTGCGATAAAATATAGCTCTTCATGCGGTAATAAGAGCTGGTTTATCATTTTTACACCAGCTTCTGTCCAGGTAATTGTTTCTGCCATCTTTGCTATTTCCTCTCTATTTTATTGCTATTCTTCCTCTGTACTATCACCTTGAAAATCCTGCGGTTTTATTTCTCCTTTCTGATCTTTCACTAGCATGCTGATTTTATTTTCCGCTTCTTCCAATTTTTTGGTACAATAATGGGAAAGTTCTACTCCTCTCTCAAATAATTTTATGGAATCTTCTAAAGCTAAATCGCCGCTTCCCAATTTCTTTACAATAGCTTCTAATTCCCCCAGAGCAGATTCAAAACTTTCCGGCTCACTGCCATTATGTCCCATCTTTTTTTGCTCACTCTTCATGTTCGACCTCTCTTATTAAAGATTTAAATGAACCTTTATATAATTTGACATAAACTTCCTGCTCCGCTCTTAATACTCCCGCATCCTTATATATCACCTTCTTCTCCCGATCATAACAGATACTATATCCTCGCTTTAATATGTCAAAAGGATTTAACGCTGACAACTTCGCATTTATTACCTGCAGCACTTTATTTTTGCTGCTAATGTATTGTCCCATGCTATTAATTGCAGATGTCATTGCATTTTGAAATTGAGCTTTACGTTTTTGCACCATCAAAAAAATAAGATGTTTATTTAGTTTATTCCTGACCA
>MFGW01000143.1:0-240 GCA_001780385.1 Candidatus Fischerbacteria bacterium RBG_13_37_8
CGATGCGATAGAAGATGAAATTTGGTTCCGGGAAGTAAATCCAATGGAAGGGGGTGACATGAGTTCTTTTCACACCCATGTTAAAATTAATAACTTTTACATATTTTAATTGGTGTGCGTATTCATTGATGAGATGTGGAGCATTTTTCAGCATAGGGAGGAATTTATGAAGAGGGGTGGTGTTAATGAGAATTTCGTATTTAATATCTTCGCCATTGGAGAAGTGCGCGATTTTATTTT
>MFGW01000143.1:387-1029 GCA_001780385.1 Candidatus Fischerbacteria bacterium RBG_13_37_8
CTTTCAGCACATCTTCAATTTCAGGTTGCGGGATGGACCAGACCCATTCGGTTGTAATTTTAGAAAGATTCTGCAACCATAATTTTTCATTGTAGGGGAACATGAAATGTTTGCATATACCTTTGCCGAAATTATGCAGCAGCCATTCCTTGAAGTTATCCGGTTTTCCCTTGCTCTTTTTAATATGGTTCATGATAAATTCATGGACGCATTCGTAAATGATTTCTGCTGGCAGGGCGAAGGTATTCACCTGGAACGGGTAGGGGATGTAGCGGTTGTAGATAAAGATGGCAGAATTTCGTTTGTGGGTATTCAGTGACAGTTTAAGGTCATCGAGGAGTAATTTTTCGATTGTATAATTTCGCAGGTGCAGAAGGTGACCGGTAAGGTCGAACAGGAATCCATTGTACCAGAAAGTTCTGCACAATCCGCCTATTTTTTCTTCTTTTTCGCAGATCATGTAAGGCAGGGATTTATTCATGAAATAAGCGGTGGATAATCCCGCCAATCCTGCGCCTAAAATCAGTACTTTTGTTTCTTTCATAAATTAAATAGATCTTGCATTATAAAAGGGAGCACTAAATATTTACCATTTGCTGTCTTTGAGATAAGCGTCTATTGCGACAGCGGCTTTTTTGCCGG
>MFGW01000143.1:1044-3479 GCA_001780385.1 Candidatus Fischerbacteria bacterium RBG_13_37_8
TTACCGTGGCAGCTCCGGTTACAATATCGCCACCGGCAAAAACTCCTTTCTTGGATGTTTTGCAAGTTTCCTCATCAGCCTGGATATTGCCTTTTTTATTAAGCTGTAAGTCAGGTGTGGTTGCGGTCAGAAGTGGATTGGGTCCCTGTCCAATAGCAACAATGACCATATCTAAGTCTATGATAAATTCTGAGCCTTTTATTGGAACGGGACTTCTTCTCCCTGATGCATCAGGTTCACCTAATTCCATCCTGATACATTCAATTCCTTTAACCCATCCCTTCTCATCTCCAATGATTCGTAATGGATTGGTTAATAAATTCGGCTGAACACCTTCTTCGAATGCATTTTCAATCTCTTCAAGCCTAGCGGGCATCTGTTCTCTTGCCCTGCGATATATGAGATAAACATCATCTGCTCCGAGTCTAAGCGAACATCGAGCAGCATCCATAGCGACGTTGCCGCCTCCGATAACTGCGATTTTTTTACCGAATCGAACCGGTGTGTCATATAGAGGAAAAAGATATGCTTTCATTAAATTCACCCGCGTGAGGAATTCATTGGCGGAATATACACCGTTTAGATTTTCACCCGGGATACCCATGAAATATGGCAATCCTGCTCCTGTTCCAATAAATACAGCATCGTAACTATTTTTGAGGAGATCATCTATCGTGACTGATTTTCCAACTACCTGGTTGACACGTATCTCTGCACCAAGTTTTTCTATATAATCACTTTCACGTTGCACAATTTGCTTGGGGAGACGGAATTCCGGGATTCCATACACGAGCACGCCGCCCGGTTTATGAAGCGCTTCAAAAACTGTTACGCCATGTCCCATTTTCACTAATTCACCTGCTACGGTTAATCCGGCGGGACCGGCACCAATTACTGCTACTTTTTTTCCGGTCGGTGGCGAAATCTCCGGTAAACGTACATCACCAAGTTGAGCTTCATAATCTGCTACAAAACGTTCTAATCTGCCAATAGCTATTGGCTCTGATTTTCTCCCCAGGACACATTTTATTTCGCATTGTTCTTCCTGCGGGCAGACGCGTCCGCATATTGCCGGTAGACTGTTCTTTTCTTTAATCTTGTGAATGGCACCCATGAAATCGCCGTCTTTTATCATCATGATAAAACTTACTATATCTATATCAACCGGACATCCCGTGACGCAGAGTGGTTTCTTGCATCCAAGACATCGCGAAGCTTCGCGAATAGCCTGTTCTCGAGCATATCCCAGTGCAACTTCATCGTAGTTCTTCGTGCGAAGCTTTGCATCCTGTTTGGGCATCGGTTCGCGTTTCGTTACTTTCTTAAGGCTCTTTTCAGCTTCCATGAGCTTGCATTCATAATCCCACATCGCACGATGTTCTTCACGTATATACATTGCTGACCTGCTCAGCAGTTCCTTGAAATCAACCTGGTGACCATCAAATTCAGGTCCGTCCACACATACAAATTTTGTCTTGCCGTCCACGGTAATCCTGCAGCCACCGCACATACCTGTGCCGTCTACCATTAATGAATTAAGGCTCACGGTCGTCGGTATGCCTGCTTTTCTCGTTACTTCTGATACCGCTCGCATCATCACCGCAGGTCCAATAGCTACTACATGATTGATCTCCTTTTTATTCTCGAGCAAGCTCTTAAGTTCATCCGTGACAAATCCATGACGTCCAGCACTTCCATCATCCGTCGTTATATATATTTCATCACTGATTGCTGCCATCTCTTTTTCTAAAATTATCATATCTTTATTTCGCGCACCTATAATAGATATAATATGGTTGCCTGCTTCTTTATATGCTTTCGTGATCGGATACACCGGCGCTACACCAACTCCACCTCCTATGCAAACAACAGTGCCCGCTTTTTCTATCTCTGTCGGATTGCCCAACGGACCCACTACATCAAGAAATGAATCTCCAATTCCCAACTTATCCATTTTACGCGTAGAAGCTCCTAACGCCTGCACAATTAGCGTTATTGTCTGATTCTCGCTGTTATGATTCGCTACCGTCAACGGTATCCTCTCTGAATAATCATCTGTTCTTACCACAACAAATTGACCTGCTTTCACCGTACTGCATATCTCCGGCGCATATAATTCAAAAAGAATGATTGATGGTGCTAGTGTTTCTTTATTCAAAATTTCATTTTGTTTCTTTTTCATAGTTGCTTCCTTATATATAATCAATGATGTTTATACGGAAAGAATACTGAAAAAGTAGTACCATTATCCGGTTCACTTTTAACCTCGATATGACCGAAGTGAGAATCTACTATTTTTTTTGCAATCGTGAGACCTAATCCCGTCCCAATGATTTTACGGGTTTTATGTTCTTCGACTCGAAAAAAATCCTCAAAAATACGGGGAAGATTCTCCGCGGAAATTCCTATCCCTGTATCAATGACATGAAAAGAGA
>MFGW01000143.1:3485-5954 GCA_001780385.1 Candidatus Fischerbacteria bacterium RBG_13_37_8
TCTCATCAACGGCGCTCTCGACAGTTATCGTTCCATTTTCTTTATTATATTTAATAGCATTGCTGATTAAATTCGTAAATAATTTTTCCATATCTTTTACATCAGCCTGTACGATGGGCAAGTTTTCAGATAATTTATTGATGAAAGAGATATGTTTTTTTTCTGCATCAGGTTTAAAGAACTCGATAGTTTTATTAATCACTTCAGCGATTTGGACGGATTCCATTTTGAGCGCTACTTTTCCAGCTTCAATTTTATTAATTTCAAGGAGATCATTTACCAGTGCGAGAAGAGATTTTGAACGTTCTTTAGCACGTTTCAGCCAATCGAGTCTTTTTGCTTCATCTCCACCGTCTTCACCTGCAATTATTACTTCCAGCCATCCTTCAATTGCAGCCAGCGGCGAACGCAATTCATGAGCGACCATCGATACAAATTGCGATTTTATCTTTTCAATTTCTTTTAGTTTCGTTATATCGCGTAGAACCGTTACCGCACCCAGCGGTTCACCTTTCTCATCTCGAATCGGCGCAATATTTGCCATGAGCACAGTTCCCAAATCATCAATCTGAACTTCCTGGGTTATTTTTGAAAATTTCTTGTCATCGTTGGCAAATATTTTTGGAATAGCTTCAACAATTATTGCATTACTTACATAATCTGCTAAAGGTTTACCGGATAATTCTGTGTTTTTTAGTTTAAGCATTTTTAAAGCTGAACTATTCCAGAGCACTAATTGATTTTCCAGGTTGGTAACAAGCACACCATCAGTCATGCAGGTGATAATAGTTCTCAGGCGGCTTTTTTCGTTCGTAAGTTCTAAAAGTCTTTGTTCGCGTTCATGAAGAAGTCGTTGTGCTTCAAGTCGCAGTTCACGTTTTTCCAATCCTCTTTTAACAATGGCAGAGAGTGCTTCTGGTGTAAATGGTTTGGGTAAATAATCATAGGCACCAAGTTTTGTTGCTTCGACAGCAGTTTCAATGGTGGCAAATCCGGTTATTACAACTATGATAATTTCCGGATTATGTTCATGTACTTTCTTAATAACTTCCAGTCCACCTATTCCAGGCATCAGCAAATCAACAAGCATAAGGTCAAAGGACTGCTCCTTTATTTTTTTTATGCCAATGTTCCCGTCCTCGGCTGTATCAACATTATAATCTTCATCGGTAAGTGAACGTCGGCATCCTTCCCTGATTCCTAATTCATCATCAACCACGAGAATATGTATCTTGCTATTCATTCTTGCTCCTGCGTGCCTTTCAATAATCGTTCAACGGTTTCTATGAGTTTCTGTGGCTCAACCGGTTTCTCAAGGAATTCATCAGTTTTCATCCAATAGCCATCTTCTTTCATGGAGAAACTGTAACCTGTAACCTGTGCTACGGAAGTTACCATTATGATAGGTATTTTTTTAAATAAAGGATCAGTTTTAAGTGTTTTGCTGAATGCAAATCCAGCATCATGTTTTTCCATGATAAGATCGAGAATAATCAAATCTGGCATTTCAGTTCGTACTCTTTCCAGACCTTCTTTACTGCTGGTGGCAGTAAGTATTTCATATCCGTGGTTCTTTAATATTGTACTGTGCATTTCTAAAAAATCAGGATCATCGTCAATCAATAATATTCTTCCTTTGGGTATCATTCTCTTTTCCTCCTAACATGTGTTTCATTTCAGAAACCGGATCATGATTTGTTATCCATTCTTGCTGCTGCAAAATGGGTAGCATAATAATAAAAGTAGCGCCTTTTCCCGGTTGGCTTTCTACGTGAACCGAGCCTTTATGTTTTGTTACTATGCCGTAGACCAGAGCCAATCCGAGTCCGGTTCCTTTTTCTTTTGTAGTATAAAAAGGATCAAAAAGACGAGGCAAATGTTTCTCCTCAATTCCTTCACCCGTATCCGAAATTCTTATCTCAATAGTATTATTTGAATCTGCCCTGGTTATTATTGTTAAGGTACCACTTCCTTTCATTGCCTGTGCGCCGTTAAGAATTATATTCAGGAATACCTGTTTTAAAAGATCCGGGTCTGCAAAAGTTTTAGGTAGTGCGGAGTCAAGTTCCTGTTTAACGGCGATATTATGAAATAGCGGCTGTTTAACTAATAATGACAATGCTTCCTCAATCACGTTATTAATATTTATCAATCCTGGTTTTAATTTTGTTTCCCTGGAAAAATTTAAAAGAGCCTGAACAATTTTTGCAGCCCTGTCTGCTTCCTGAACTATGAAATTAATATCATTCTGCCATTTTTCGTATGATTTCACTTCTTCCTGCAAAATTTGTGAAACGATATAGGCGGGATTCAATCGCAAGCCAGATTTTTCCCTTGCACTTAAATCTTTCTGAAGAATACGTCCGAACATCATTATTGTTCCCATCGGATTATTTAATTCATGGGCGACACCCGCTGCCAGTTGACCTAAAGAAGCCATTTTTTCAGTTTGAATTAACTGTCTTTGAG
>MFGW01000143.1:5987-11324 GCA_001780385.1 Candidatus Fischerbacteria bacterium RBG_13_37_8
GTTCATGTGATTTTTCTAAGCTTGAATAAAGACCCTGTAATCTTGCAAGCAGATAATGCGTGCACATCTCCATTTCCGCAAGACCCTGCACAACCGCTACTGCTTTTTCACGGCATGTTTTAAAACCACATGCTCCACAATCCAGATTGTTATCAGGATAAGTTTTGCCGAGTTTAACCAATATTTCCTGGATTGCTGATTCCTCCGGCTCAGGCATCGAAACTCCCATGGGCTCAAAACTTTGCTTCAAATCTAGTTCAAGAAAATCTGGTGCTATATCCTGTTCTGCAACACTTCTTTTGCTGGTCTGACTCTTTATATAGTTCACTACAATCTGTTTTCGGCTCGGACCAGATATCTTTTTATCTATGATAGGTCCATTTACACATCCCTTGCAAAATAATAAGTCTAAAAATTTTGAATGTATTTCTCCATCCTGCAATTGTTTGATAGTGCGTATTGCATCCTCAGGTCCCGCACCAATGGTATAGTCAAGATTAAGTATATCTTGCTCAAATCCAATGCATTGACTCAATCCGCCTGCGATACTGAGTGTTCTGGCAAAACCAGCTTTTGGTCCATCAAATTCTGAAGGTTCCTGAATGGTGCGGTCAATGCCTTGATCGCGTAGTGTATCGGTAATGTCATGGTATGTCAGTACATAATCTATATATTGAGTTGCAAGTGGAGTGGTTCGCTCCCGCATTCGCGATATACACGATCCGATATAAATAACTTTAGTATCAGCACCCCTTAATTTTTTAATAGCCATTCCTGCCGCTACCATGGGAGATACAATCGGTACTAATAGTTCGGTCAGGTGAGGTGCAAATTTTTCAATGTATAAGACCAGCGAAGGACAAAATGATGAGATACATGATGTGTCCCTTTTCTGGGATACCCATTTTTTATATGCGTTCGATACTAATTCACCACCAATTGCAGCTTCCCATACTTCAGAAAATCCTAATTTTTTCAAAGCAGTTACTAATTGACTGTTTGTACCTTTATCCAGGACAGCAGGAAAAGTAGGATCAAGACAAGCTATAACTTTTTGATTGGACTTGAGAAGCTCTAACACTTTATTGATTCCTGTATGCGGCTGAACTGCATTGTGCGGACAAAATTTATAACAGGCTCCACACAGAATACACCGGCTTTCTATGCGGCTTGTTTTACCCTGGTCAATTTTTAATGCATTCGTCGGACATACACCTACACAACGATAACATTGGCGACATCTATCTTCTAATATTATTAATTCCATATGAATTGAAACAAGTTCGATTATTTTTTTTGGGTTAGTTTTTCGATTTCATCTATGAAAACCTTCGGACTTACCGGCTTATCAAGCAGAATATCGGCTCCAGAAAATTTTAATACTTCTTCATTAGATGAAAATTCAAGACCGGTTTGAGCGCCTATTGATGTTAATAATAACACTGGTATGTTTTTATATTTTTCCTTGATTTGTTTGCTTGTAGTAAAACCGGAATCAAATTTTTCCATCATTACATCTAAAACAACTGCATCTGGTTTAATATTCTCTAATTTTTCCAGACATTCCTTTGAACTTTGAGCAGTTATTACTTCGTATCCTTTATTTTGTAATACAACGGAATGCATCTCTAAAAAATCAATATCATCATCTACAATAAGAATAATTTTTTTTGTTCTTTTGTTTTCCTTTTCAGATTGACCAATAACCAGGGCAAGAATATTACGTAGACTTTCCTGATCGTCAACAGTTTCCTGAGTTTTTGTTACTAATTTTCCGTCTTCATAATATTGATAATGAATAACGCAACCGCATTGAACATGGCAACGGAAAATTTGCTGTAAAGCGTCCTCAGCGTTTGAAAAGTCTAATTCTTTACCTGAAAAATAAGGACACATGGCCCAGGCGCCGGGGCTTATCATTTCCTTTAGTTCCGGGCAATAAACTTGAATGAAGGATTTCATCTTTTTATCCATAGTGTTTTTCTCCCATAATATTTTACTACATTCATATTCAAAACAAACTGAAAAGAGCTCATTATCATAGTGCATGCTTTTTTTGAAAAGCGTCACTGGAAGCGCATTTCGAGAAATGCATAGGTGAACAGCCTTTTCATTGTTTAGCTCCGATTTATTTGTCAGGTTTCCGAACCATCGAATAAAGTAACGGATGCTTAATTATATATCATATTGCACTTTTAGGCAAGGATTGAAATCAGTGGACAGTGAACAGGGGGCAGGAAACAGGAGAATGTTGGCAATGTTAGAATGGAGGCAAATATTTATTTTTCTAATTGTTTGAGATAATTAACTGCATTTGTATTATCGGGATTCAGTTCCAGAGATTTGCGATAATTTTTGATTGCCAGGTCATTCTGGTCATTTTTCATGTATGCTTCAGCGAGGCTGTCATATACATTCCAGGATTGAGGATATAATTCCACATTAATTTTGAATACTTCAAGAGCTTCGCTGATCTGATTTGCACCGAGCAATCGGTAAGCGAGCAGGTTGAGTTCACGTTCATCGTAATAGAAGGTATCTGGTGGTGCTGAGCGCATTTGCTTGAATTTTTTTAAAGCGGCGGTGATGCCTGATGCAGTAATCTCATTGTCTAATTGTGTAGCAGCAGATTGTACGCCTTTAAGATGATACCACATGAACCGAAGATTGACTTCATGCTGTTGTTTCAATTGCTCAATTGGGATTTCAGATTTTTCCAGGTATGTAAATTTTTTATCATAAGCGAATTGTTTTTGAACCTCATCAAAGAGAAGATTTTGTTTTTTAGCTTCAGCAAGATTTTTCTGCATATCAACGAGGTAATCTCTGAATAGAGTAATAAAAGTACCGGTCATAGGTTTATTGTGCATATCAGAGACGTATTTAACAGTTGAAGGGTCCTGCAGAACATAATTAAGAGAGGAGATCCATCTTTCTGCATCGAAGGGTAAACGTGGCGAAATAATAATGGATGCATAATAGAAAAGATCACCGGTGAACAGAATTTTTTCTTCAGGACAGTGAATAAGAATGTCATCACCGGTATGGCGACCTTCACCAAAATAGACAAGGTCAAGAGTAATATCACCCAGGTTTAATTTCATCCGGTCATTAAAGGTAATCGTAGGAGGAGTGGAGATAAAATTTTTCTCGACATCATCACACATGAAGTCATAGCTTGTTATGGTATCGAGCAATCTTTTAGCTTGTTCTGAAGCCGGCTCCATAGTTTTATACTGATCTTTCCATTGAGCGACTCTGTCTCGTCCACGAGCAATGATATTTTTGATATCGTTTGCGTATTCTTTCATACCTTCGACACTGCGTTCATGTCCAATTATTTTAGCATCGGCAAAAGCCTGGTTGCCGTTGGAATGATCATAGTGATAATGAGTATTAATGATGTATGCGAAATCTTTTCTGCCAAATTCTCTTTCAATGATTTTGCGATATTCAGCAGCAAGCGAAGGAGCGATGCCGGTATCAATGACAACAATTCCTTTCTTTGCGGCTATTGCGACGATCTTGTCGAAGTATTGTTCTCCTGTTTTGACAATAAGGACACGATCGCTATATCGTTCATAAGTGATTTCAGGTATGCCGTTGTTTCCAGAACCATGCGCTATGCCAGCGAGGCAAAATGCTATTAATAATAATATTGTCCCATATTTATGCATATCAATCTCCTTTGTAATTGGACGCGTTAGGATTAGATTGTGTTTTATTTTTGCTTATGGATTTATGTAGCCAAGTGCTTTTAATTGTTCGAGCGTTTCAGCATCAAGAGCTTGAGCCGGGACATCAAAGCGCAGATTTTTCTTTGCCCAGTTAATAAGGAATTCATGATATTTTTTTGTTGTTTCGGATTCCTCGGATACAAGATTATGCAATTCAAGAATATCTGCTGGATGACGGTAGAGTTCCTCCGAATAATCAAACACAAAATAATCAAGCATGGTAATTGGTTTTTGTGAATAGTTATAGATATAGTGCCACTTATTATTTCTCAGGGAAAAGACATTGCCTTGTGCTTCTGAAAAGATCCAATCGCGCGCCAGCGATTTTCCTTCTAATACGGGAACCAGGTTTAAGCCTTTGAACACTGTTGGTACCTGGATATTCAAAAGATTCAAGAGGGTGGGTGCAATATCAATATTACTGGTAAATTCATCTATGAATACTTTTTTTGTATCCTTGTTCATTTTTCCTTTGAGCCTTTGAGCCTCTATGCCGTTGTACTTGTTAATAATATTTGAATGAGGAATGAAGATAATTAATGGAATTTGAAGTACAGCATCATATATTGAGCCTGCATGATAGAGATAATTACGATGCTGATAGAGTTCCTGACCATGATCTGTTGTCAGAATTATAATGGTATTTTCATCGAGGTGCAATTTTTTCAATTTTCTTAAAATTCTTCCGACTAATTCATCTGTGTAATAGATATTTGCATCATAAAGGGCAGTAATTTTTTGCAGGTTCACGTTTGAAATGGAGCCGTATTTTTTTAATAATTCGAAATGTTTTTTTCTATAGCCAAGGATAGCATCTTCAGGTGACAGATTGAATTTTTTCAGGTATTTATCAGGAGCGCGATAAGGTTCATGAGTACCCCAGAAATGAATCCACATAAAAAATTTCTTAGCTTTATATTTTTCCAAAGTCCATAGAGTATTAAGTGCAAGATCATCATCAGCTTTGGAGCGGTAGAGAAAACCATAGCCCCGATGAGAAGCTTTTTTCATATTACCGAGCAAGGCAGCTGTTTCATATCCATTTTTATGAAGAATCTCCGGCAAAGTGATAAATTCTTGAGGGAGCTTATATCCATTTTCAATTACGCCATGTACGCTGGGATAAAGAGATGTCATCATGGAAGTGAGGGCAGGCCATGTGGTGCCGTAAGTTGTGAATGCATGTTTAAAAATATAGGATTGGCCTGCAAGCTTATCAATATAAGGACTTGTTTTTCTTTGATAACCATAGCAGCTTAGATGATCTGCACGCAAGGCATCGATACTTATCAGGAGGATATTGGGTGTGTCAGGTTTAGCCACAGAAAAAATTTGCGGAGCATCCCATATAATAGCATTTGGAAAAGAATTAAGGACAGGAGTGGTCTGTAAATTAAATTGCAGATGTATAGTTTTTCCGATGAAATCATCGAGCGAAATTCTGCGTGTTTTAAATTTAAGCACTCTCTTAGCGAATTTAAAGCGTTCAGCTAAGAGAATACGTCCTGATTGTAATTCCTTGATAGTCAATTGGAACTTTAATTCACGAACCTGGAAATCTTTTGGGAAAGGAGTGAAAGCAAATTCTAAATAAGCTTTT
>MFGW01000144.1:0-1927 GCA_001780385.1 Candidatus Fischerbacteria bacterium RBG_13_37_8
GCTTATATTTTTTTGGCTTGTTTTTTATCTGAATAAGGTGTAATATATATAACTAAGGTATTTTTTCAGAAGAGTTTGAGGGAGTACCAATAAAGATGAAATATAAGGAAACTATGCAGTGAAAAAAATTGTATTATATGAACCAAAATCTTCCGGGTATAATATTTATTCCATGATCAAAGTTCCGAGATTAGGTCTGGCAATTCTTGGAGCTATTCTAAAAGAAGCCGGATATGATGTAACTATATTTGCGGAGGATATAACTCCGCCAGATTTTGAAACAATACTCAGAGCAGATGCAGTAGGAATTTCAACATTAACCTGCACAACGCCTCGTGCTTATGCAATCGCTGATATTATCAGGCAAAATTCCAGGGCAACGGTTTTTATGGGAGGCCCCCATGTAAGTTTTATGCCGGAAGAAGCCCTGGAACATTGCGACTTCGTATTGCGCGGGGAAGCAGATATGACTATTGTGCCATTTATGAAAGCATTAACCGCAGGAACAGGATTTGAAAAAATCGCGGGACTTTCTTTTAAAGATGCTTTAAATGGAAGTATCGTTAATGTTCCTGAACATGCATTACTTCATGATTTAGATAAAATCCCATCACCGGACCTGTCATTGTATGCAGGAAAAATAGATAAAATTGTCTCACCGATAATGACATCCCGAGGCTGCCCATGGGATTGTACCTTCTGCTCCGTAACCAAAATGTTCGGGCGCGGGTATCGAACGAATTCCGTTGATCGCGTTATCAGCGATATTAAAAGTCTGCTTACAAGAGGAAATGATTGGCTCTTTTTTTATGATGATAATTTCTCCGCTAATCCAAAACGAACGAAAGCAATCCTGAAAAGAGTTCTTGATGAAAAACTTGAATTTAAATGGGGAGCACAGGTTCGTGCAGAAATTGCTCGTGATCATGAATTGCTTGACCTTATGAAACGAACCGGCGCGGAGCGTCTTTATATCGGTTTTGAATCCATTAATCCCGAAACCCTTGAATGTTTTAATAAAAAACAAACATTGCAAGATATTGAAAAAGCTATTCATTCTATTCATGGACATGGCATAAATATTCATGGAATGTTTGTTGTTGGCTCAGATTCTGATGACCAATCGGTTGTATCTAAAACAGTAGATTTTGCTATCGATAATGAACTTGCTACTATCCAATTAATGGCTCTGGTACCACTTCCTGGTACCGTAATATTTGACCAAATACAACGTGAAGGCAGAATTCTTACCTATGATTGGAGTAAATACGATGCCCATTACGTTACGTTTAAACCATTGCAAATGTCTGCAATTGAATTGCAATGGGAAATTCTAAAAGGATTTATGAAATTCTATTCCTGGAAAGAAGTAGTAAAAAGATTTAATTCCTTTGATTTGAAAAATAGCGTATTGAAAATATACGGGCACTTTATTGTAAATAACTGGAAAAAATTTAATCTTGGCTGGTTCGATGTGATGAAAGGATTTGGAGATGGACTTGCTGAGAGGAGTAAACATCTGCAGTTATCAGTAAAAGAAGCGGCACAGGATGTCTGTACAAAGGTAGAATTACTTGCCAGGAAATACGGGCATTCGCTGACACAAGACGGGAAATAGGCAACAGGGGACAGTAGACAGGGGACAGAATAAATAATATGAAGTCACCACGAACCTTGAACCTTGAACATAATATGGTGGAATTGATAATATATTAATTTGAATGTATATTCAAATGTTTGAATATATTCTTATATAAAGAATGTGTTTGAGGAAGATGTAAGCAACAGATAATAAAGGGGAATATCGTCATTCATGAAATATGGCATGAGATTTGTTCTTATACTAATAAGACGATATAAAAAGCAGAACGAAGGCAGGAACTGAAATACAGAGCGGAATCACCCGCTTATTTACAGGGCGAAATCA
>MFGW01000144.1:2149-2453 GCA_001780385.1 Candidatus Fischerbacteria bacterium RBG_13_37_8
GGGCGACGGTAATACTTACCAGTCCTGTAATGATGGGAACGCAGACGCGAATTACCGATGCGGATGGTGCAGCGCTGTTTGTTAATTTAGTACCGGGTTATTATACGGCGACATCCAGTCTGGAAGGATTTCAGCAGGTAGTATCTGAAAAGATCAAGGTTTCTTTAAACAAGGAGACAGCGTTAGGAGTGATTTTACGAGTGGCGACGGAAGAGGTAATAACGGTAATAGCGGATTATACGAAAGTTGATGCGACAAAATCGGCAGTCGCAGAGCATGTGAGTGCAGAGACGGTTGAATCACT
>MFGW01000144.1:2494-3218 GCA_001780385.1 Candidatus Fischerbacteria bacterium RBG_13_37_8
CGGGAGTGAATATTGTACCGAATTCGCAGGGTACGGATACGCCGGAGGATCCTGCGGGAAAAGGCGGTAATAATTATTTTGATCGTGGAGGTCAGGGACTTGGACAGGTAGGGAAAAGAGGTTCACGAGATAACTATTATTTTCTTGATGGAGTAAACATTACTGAGATGGCAGCTC
This sequence comes from Candidatus Fischerbacteria bacterium RBG_13_37_8, assembly GCA_001780385.1. GTDB lineage: Bacteria > Acidobacteriota > HRBIN11 > MFGW01 > MFGW01 > MFGW01. Next base: position 2,672 of record MFGW01000144.1, read on the forward strand.
AAACGGCTGTTATGACATTCAATAATGAAGCGATCCAGGAACAGGAGCTGATTACATCAGGAGTTCCTGCTGAATATGGTGGAGGCAAAGGAGTAATTGGTAATATCGTGACTAAATCAGGCGGCAACGTCTTTTCTGGTTCCGGGAATATTTATTTTCAGCCGAGCAGTTTCTATGCGGGATTTGGTGGAAGTGTTTACGACAATGCACCTGATCCAACAAAACTTGAAGGGTATAAAGACAACAAATATGATACTGCGTTTACATTTGGTGGACCGATCATGAAAGATAAGTTATGGTTTTTCACTTCAGCGCAATACAGGAAAAATTCTGATGAATTTAATTTATCAGAATCTGCTTCATCGGCGCGTGAATTAGTTGATTATACGCAGAAGCGGGCAGGATTTTTTGGAAAATTAACATTCAAGCTCAGTCCGAAGGATTCAGTGACATTTCTATCATTTTTAGATGATTTTGATACCTTAGGAAATCAGAATCCCAACACGGTAAAATTACGTCAGCAACATAATCAAGTTAGCATGGGAAT
>MFGW01000144.1:3226-6352 GCA_001780385.1 Candidatus Fischerbacteria bacterium RBG_13_37_8
GTTATTATCAGAAGCTCATTTCGAATAATTTAATCGTGGATGCTCGTTATGGACATTATTGGTGGTCGAACACGTTAGGGCCGCGTTATCCAGAAGCGGGAATTCCGGATACACTTTATTATTTACCAGGTACGTATCCCACCATTGAGAACTATATATTTGGAGGAGCGCTCAATGCGAATGATTTCAACAATACGCGTGATATGATCAGTGCATCTGCCGAGTGGTATGCATCAGATATGAGAATCAAAGGTGGTTTTAGCTATACAGATGATAGGGATAGTGATAAGACTGCATTCAGTTTTGGTGAGGTACGTGGTTCATTGGATCCCAATTTGAATGGTATTACGTTATGGGAGTTGTTGCAGGCAGGGGTGATAGCGAATAGTGAATTTTATAATCAAATCTTGCCTGCGTTGAACAACAATTGGGGTTCAACTTCAGATGCGCTTGATATAAATAATAATGGAGTAGTTGAAGCGGTAGAATTAGGAGCAGCTACTTTTAATGTAATGAATAACCATGGAGTGAATTATCTCAATAACATTCAGGTGAGAGTTGGAGAAAACAAAGTAAGGGCGAAACGATGGGCTGGTTATATAATGGATGACTGGAAGATAAATAATTATCTTACCTTGAATGCAGGACTCAGATTTGAGAATCACCATTATTTTGATGATGAGGGCGGAACTATTCTTCACATGAAAACGGTGTTCTTCCCGCGCCTTGGTCTTGTATGGGATGTCGGGGCACAAAACAAGCAGAAAGTCACGTTATTTTATGGACGATTTTCTGATCCAATAGCGATGGGTATGGTACATTTTGCAGGCAACATTTCCGGTTCAGTCAATAATGAATCAATCTGGTTGAACAATGATTGGTTTACGTACCGCGTAAGAGGTTCAGCAGAGCACAGGGATGCAGTATGGACACCAAATACCAAGGATGGATATGCTGATGAACTTTCATTATCGCATGCATATGATGTAGGAGAAGGAATTGTACTTGGTTCGCAGGTTTTTTACCGCAAAGACCGGAACATCATTGAAGATTATGATATGGGATTGTATACCAGTACGATCGTTGGTGATCCTATATGGGGTCAATATGCACTCAGCTACGAGGATTTTGGATATCCGGCAAGTGGTCCCCCACTCGGTGCTAATTTCTTCCTATCCAATCTCATTGGTGCAAAGAGAGATATTTATGGTTTTGATTTTGAATTATCCAAGAGATTTCAAGCAGGACATAACCTGACCGCTCAATATTCCTATAAAAATGCAAAGGGAAACAGTCAATCTGATAACAATGCAGACCTGCAGGGTGATTTAGTTGAAATTGATCCGAGAGCTCCCTGGATGTACGGACCTACTCCGGGTACTATTCCTCATAAAATAAAAATTTTCGGAACCTATAAAACTAAAATTGGACTGGATATTGGCGGCTTGTTCTACTGGAATTCAGGAATGAAATATACCGAGTCGTACAATTTCTTATGTGGCGCTTATTGCATTTACTTTAACTGGCCAACGAATGATACATGGACTGATTTTGCAAAAACAGGTGTGCTTCAGACAGCAAATTATTACCAGATCGATTTAAAATTCAACTATGCATTGAAACTGAGTGAGCGTTATCTTGCGCAGATATTCCTTGATCTTTACAACGTTACGAATAACCAGGCAGATATTGATGTGATGTATGCACACAATGATGGTAGTTTTGATTATCAGGATGCTACTGAATTGCTAATGCCGACGAGAATTTATCTCGGCGCCAGATTTAAATTCTAATAAGGCTTCTGCATAAACGGGGCTGGCACAGTAATGTGCCAGCCTTTTTTTTATTGAAGGCTGTCCACAATATAAAAAAAAGAATTGAACCACAGAGGGTACTGAGAGGGATTAGGGACTTGGGACTGGGGACTGGCTGCCCATGCCTTTATTTCTATTCCCTAAAATATGCAACAGTTCAAAGTTCTTGCATTATTAATGCTTTTAGCATGCTACTTATCAGGCTTAGAAAGCAAGTGCTAGGTCCCTATTCCCCATTTCCCACGGATACGTCAAAGTCGGCGCAAGTGCAACATTATATTAACGTTATTCAGATGTTCAATTTCTTGAATAATGAGCACTGGTCTTCGTCTTGCGCCGACTTTGACGATGCCGTGCCCCATTTCCTCTCCTGCTTGACCAAAATGCTTAAATCATTTTATAATAAAGGAAGGAATGTGAAATTATGCGATTAAAAATTCATACTATCATTATAATTATATTTTGTTGTTTAACAATAGTATTAGCGCAGGAAGAGTCATCGAAAAATACGATAAAGATTGCAGTAATGGCTGATATTATTAATGCTTATCCGTGGGATAATCGCCGTGTAGAATCAGCTTATGTGCTTGATAATGTATATGAACCACTTGTTCGGTATAAAGATGGGAGTGTAGATGTTGAAAATTGTTTGGCAACAGAAATAAATTCGTCAGTAGATTTTAAAACATGGACATTGCATCTTCGTAAAAATATATTATTTCATGATGGCAGTCCATTAAATGCAGATGCAGTAGTAGCATCGTTATCATTAGCGTCGATGCTTCATGGAAAAGCAGTAAAAGTAGATGATTACACGGTATCTATTGTACTGGAGGAACCTTCTGTTATATTGCCGGCGAAACTTACCTTGTTGGAGTACAGCATTGCATCATTGGCCACGGTAAAATGTTATAAGGAGAAATGCAAGGAACATGCGTATTATGGAACTGGACCTTACAAATTAAAGCAATGGATACCTGGTAAAGAAATAGTATTGGAAGCGAATGAACAGTATTGGAGCAAGAAAGCATGGATAAAGGAAGCAGTGTTTATACCTTATCAAAAGGCAGACAAGTTGGTGAAAGCATTAAAAGCAGGGGAGGTACACATTGCGCTGGCTGTGCCTCCAAACAGTATAAAGGATATCCGGGATGTTGCTTTACTGCGTTTTAAGACTATGCCAACATTGGGACTTGGTTTGCTAGCATTGAATGTTGAGCGAAAACCTCTGGATAATATAAAGGTACGTCAGTGTATTGATTATGCGATTGACAAGAAAGAGTTGCTCAGAAAATATTTTTTTGATGGACAT
>MFGW01000144.1:6360-7189 GCA_001780385.1 Candidatus Fischerbacteria bacterium RBG_13_37_8
AGTAGCGCAGACATTTTCACCACCGCAGATAATGAAGATGGAGGATCCGGTATGGAAAATTACTTATAATGTGGAAAAAGCGAAAGAATTATTAGCAGAAGCGAATTATGGAAAGAGTTTCGAAGCATTGCTTTTGCCGATATATGTGCAGCGACCATATATGCCGGAACCGTATCATATTGCCGAAGATATTAAAAATTACTTGACAGAGGTAGGTATTAAGATAAAAGTACTGACGGTAAAAACTGAAGAAGATTTCCGCAAGATATTACGAAGCGGCAATTATGACATGATGTTATTTGGGTGGCATGCTGATATTATTGATCCTGATGATTTTCTCACGGTGCTTCTTTCGTCTGAATCAATTGGGATGAGTAATCTTTCGAGATGGTCAAACAAGCAATTTAATGAATTACTTGTGAAAGCGCGCCAGCAGACAAATCCGATGGAACGGTTAAAACTTTACGAGGAAGCACAGGCAATTTTTCACAAGGAATTACCATTTATTCCGCTTTTTATTCCCCTCCAGACGATTGCCTGGAATGAAAATATAGTTGGATTTACTCCGCATCCGGTCAATCGGTTCTATCTTCAATTCATATCTTTCCGGTAGAGCATATAAACCACAGAGAACGCAGAGATTCCTTGAAATATTATTGTAGTGGCGAACCTTGTGTTCGCCCGCGCTTTGTAGGGGCAGACCTATGTGTCTGCCCTTTTTTGTCATTGTGAGTCTGCCGGAGGCAAACGTAACAATCCCTTACGGAATGACAATGGATTACAGGGTAAAACTAAAGGCGTTCACAATAAATTTTGCCATTTGTTCCCG
>MFGW01000144.1:7226-7539 GCA_001780385.1 Candidatus Fischerbacteria bacterium RBG_13_37_8
GTCCAGCAACCGGAAACAACGCCTGCGTTGTAAAGTGCTTCGATATAAGCACAGAAAATATTAGCGGAAGGAACATCATTGAAGATTCCGATGCACGGAGATTTAGTACATGAACCCGGAGTAACAGTTTCCATAGCATTACAGACGAATTTTGCCATAGCTTCCCTTGTGACAATATTTGATGGGCAGTAAAGTGGTGGGGATATTTGGCAACCGGAAACTACACCAGCATTGTAAAGTGCTTCAATGTAAGGGCAGAATATATTTGAAGCTGTTACATCATCAAAGATTTCAGTGCAGGGGGAAGTCGTGC
>MFGW01000145.1:0-5877 GCA_001780385.1 Candidatus Fischerbacteria bacterium RBG_13_37_8
CAACCTGAAGCTAGACAGGAACCTATCTGAGCAGTATTCATTGAACGGCAGATGAATTTTGCCATCTGCTGTCTCTGAACAAGTAATGTGGGACAATACTGCGTTGCGTTGCATCCGCTCGTCACTTTTGAATGCAACACTTTCTCTATTTGAGGATAGAAAAAATGACTGCTCGGAACATCTGTAAAACTGTTTCCAACATGATAGGTAAAATTATATGACACAGCATTACACGCACTGCAGGCGGGTGTATCGGTTACTCTAAAATCCCAGTGAGCTTCCGGCCTATTTGCCAAAGGCGCCGTTACAGAATAACATGTGATGCAATCTTGCATAGTTCCCGGTGCAATATCCGCATACGTTGCATTCGCTGAATTTATGACAATCGGATCCAATGTCGTTAATGTAGCGGTTACGGAAGAAGCTGTTATTGTTCCTTTATTCCATAATGATCCAGGCAAATCAACTACTTCATCAGGCTCTATAATGCCGTTTGGTACAGGCGCTCCTGAATCATCAACCTGCGGCTTTATGGAATATAAAATGGGAGCCGGCGGACAAATAAAATTACTCAGTGCTGTAGTATCTATAGGCGTGACAGCAGTGTTACTTACGGTTGCAGATGTCGCTACTGCAGTCAGGGTGGAATTCACTCCTGTAACCGCTGTATTGACTGGGGATATACTCGGATTTGTAAAAAATGTACATGCTGCATCCAGTGATAATGTAGAATCAATCTTTAAGGTAAAATTATCACCACCTCCCACACCATAACTTGCACTGTTCCCTAATACTGCATATCCTCCATCCGTCGTCGAAAGAATACTATTCCCATTATCATTAGAAGCTCCTCCATACGTTTTTTGATAGGTAAGAGCTCCAGTTGAATCAAGCTTTAATAATAAAATATCTTCATTTCCCGCTCCATACGATTCCGTTTTCCCCGTTGCAATATAACCTCCATCCAATGTTTGCTGAATATTAAATAAATAATCAAACGCAGCACCTCCGTACGTTTTCTGCCATGTTACGTTCCCGGTTGCATCTAATTTTAGCACCCAACAATCCATACTTCCAGCACCAAAAGATTGTGTAGCTGCTGCTACGATATATCCACCATCAACAGTTTGAATCACAGAATAGGCATAGTCAAAATTCGTACCACCGTATGTCTTTTGCCAACTTATTGTTCCATTAGTATCGAGCTTTAGCACTACTACATCACTGTTTCCAGCTCCAAATGACCACGTTCCCCCCACTACTATATACCCGCCATCTAACGTCTGCTGCGCACTATATCCTGTCTCAACATTCATCCCTCCATACGCTCTCTGCCATTGTATGACTCCTGTCGCATCTAACTTCAATAACCACAAATCTCCATTCCCTGCACCAAATGACCAGCTCCGCCCAAAGACAAAATATCCTCCATCCGACGTCTGCTGTACATAATGAGCAAAATCATAGTTAATACCGCCATAAACTCTCTGCCATGCAATGGCACCATTTCCATCTAATTTTACTAGCCAATAATCACTGTTTCCCGCTCCAAATGACCACGTTCCTCCTGCTGCAATATACCCCCCATCACTGGTCTGCCATATCCCGCTCATTATATCATAATCCGTTCCACCAAATGCTTTCTGCCATACCATCGCTCCCGTAGAATCAAGCTTTATAATCCAACAATCATTGTTTATTAAGCCAAATGAATTCGTAACCCCACATTGTACGTAACCACTATCACTGGTCAAACGCATTGAATAAGGCGTCTCTGATTCAGAACCTCCATTGAGAACCGCCCAGGTCCCCTGACCTGATACAATACTTGCAACACTACCTATTAAAGTAGCAATCATTATTATAACTGTATAGTGCCTAATTTGTTTCATTACCTGTCTCCTGTGTTAATAAGTTCAAAGTTCAAGGTTTCCTTTAATATGATGTAGGGGCGAACCTTTTGTTTGCCCTTGCTTTCTTCGCAAGCACACCTTCAGTGTGCTTAACTGCTCATTATAAACCTATAGAAATAAATTTACCATACTCCCCAATAGAGGTTAAGATCAAGGTTAAGGTTGAGACTAATTCTACAATTACCTTTTCCTCAACCTAAACCTTTTTGCTTTCTTGACCATTTTATTAATTTAATTACAGCAAAGCATAAAACAATTATTACTACAATCCCTGCAAATATGGGAACTACAATTGTTAAAATTGATAAAATTACTGAAGCAATTGCTTCAGTCGTTGCAATAATAAAATTAGTTAAGCCTCCTGAAACCGCTGTCGAAGCTGCGCGCGTGATACTTGTAAATCCCTGTACTGCCGCTGCCGCGCCTCCACCTCCAACAACCGATAATGTCCATTTTAATAATGGATTCATGTCGGTTAGCGCTGAAGCCATAATAACCACCCCTGCTAATACCGCTACTGGTGAAGCTATCGTGTCCAATGCATTGTCAATCCATGGAATATAATATGCTGCTATTTCCAAAAGTGTCGCTATCGAAAAAGCAATAAGCGCAGGATAAGTACCTATCCATTCAAAACCTGAAGATAAAGTAAAATGCCCTGTAAACGAAGCTATGCTCACAACTAAAAATGGTACAAATATCCTGAATCCACACGCCGCGCTTAACGCTATGCCAATTAATACCCCCGTTATATAATCCATTCTTACCTCCTGCTTACTATCTATTATAACATTTCAAACATTCTATCATATTACGCTCTTCTTTTGTATAAACGAATACTCTTTCTCTCTTGTTCCTCTTTGCGCGCACTCCAAAGGTGTACATGCCAATCTCACAATGACTTGAAAAATTCATGCTTTGTGCTATTATTATTTTCTGGAGGTACAAATGAAAATGTGTCTTTTTTCTCTCCTTGCTTTTGTTTTTATCCTCGGATTATTCGCAAATGAAAAAATCAGACAACCATTATTGGCAGGAAGCTGGTATGAAGGTTCTCAGGAAGCACTTAATAAACAACTGGATACTTTTTTTACCAGAGCAGCTGATAATGTAAAAGAAACATTTGATGAACCTCCCCTTGCTTTAATCGTCCCTCACGCTGGTTATATTTATTCCGGTCTCGGCGCTGCCTCAGGCTACCGGCTCCTTATAAAACACAAGTTTGAACGCATTATTATCCTCGCCTTCAGCCATTCCTCCAACCATAGCAGTATCGCTGTTTCTGATTTTGATGCATACAAAACTCCACTCGGTGACGTACCTGTCGATACTGCCCTCGCTAAAGAATTACTAAAACAAAAAGAGATCTTTGAAACTATCCCCAGTATAGACCAAAGAGAACATTCTATGGAAATTCAACTCCCTTTCATTAAAAAAACTGCTCCTGAAGCAAAAGTCCTTGGGCTATACGTCGGTACTTTATCAGATAAACAGTTCAGTAAAGCTGCAGACTTTCTTAAACAGTATGCCACGCCTAAAACATTATTCGTCGTGAGCTCAGACTTTACTCATTATGGCGAAAATTACGGCTATGTACCTTTCCCCTATAATGATAACACAAAACAATATCTCGCAACCCTCGATAGAGGTGCCATTAATGAAATTCTCGAATATAACTATAAAGGATTTCTTCAATATCTTAAAGAAACCGGCGCTACTATCTGCGGAAGAAATCCAATTACCCTCCTTTCATATATATTGCAAACCCTTAACAATAAAAATATCAAAGGCATACAAGCGAATTATTATACATCAGGCGATATCACCGGAGATTTTTCTAATTCAGTCAGCTACGCTACCCTGGCTTTCTATATATCATCTAAAGGAAATAAACCTAATTTCCCTCAACTTACTGAAGAAAATAAAAAATTTCTCTTAAAACTGGCTCGGGATTCTATAGCATATTATTTCACTCATAAATCGCTCATGTCCATCGATGATAAAAAGACTCCGCTTTCTCCCGCTCTGAAAATTGTCCGCGGAGCTTTCGTTACCTTGAAAATCAACAAACAATTAAGGGGTTGCATCGGTCATATTGAACCCGTCCAGGAACTCTACAAAGATGTCATCGAAAATGCTGTGAATGCCGCTTTTTCTGATCCCCGTTTTCAACCTCTTACGGAAGCAGAACTGCCAAAAGTCGATATTGATATTTCCGCTCTTACTCCTTTTACAAAAATAAATAATCTCGATGAAATACTCGTGGGAAAACATGGGATAATTATCAAAAAAGGATTTCATCAAGCCGTATTTCTCCCCCAGGTTCCCGTGGAACAAGGCTGGAATAAAACGCAATACCTGGAAAATCTTTGCTACAAAGCCGGTCTCAAAAAAGATGATTATCTCGATGCTAACCTTTATATCTTCTCAGCAGATGTGTTTGCTGAACCAGAATTCCACCATAAATAATCATTCAATGATAAATAGAAGACAATTTTTTTCAATGTGCACAGGATTATTGCTGGCACCAACAACGGTTCACTCTAACAATAGTTCTTCTGTAAATCTGAAAGGCAAAGTAATTCAAACAACCAATCCTTCCTTTCTCAAAGAAAATGGTTCTCCCGACAAACAAAAACTCTCCACACATCTGCATCAATGCATGAAAAAATTATTAAACGCAGATAATGAAAAAACTGCCTGGTCAATGTTATTCAATCCGAATGATAGAGTCGGTCTAAAAGTGAATTGTCTTGCCAGCCCAAAACTATCCCCACACCCTGAACTGATTCAATCTATTATTGACGGTCTACTCATGGCTGGTGTCAAAGAAGAACATATTCTCATCTGGGATCGCTCTAATAAAGAATTGGAACGCGGCAATTTTCAGATCAACACAAGCGGCAAAGGCGTAAAATGCTTCGGCACCGATGCCATCGAAGGGGGAGGATATGAACAACAATTAAGCACCTCCGGCAAAATCACATCCTGTCTTTCTATGATTCTTACACAATTCTGCACTGCTTTCATAAATGTACCTGTTCTAAAAGACCATGATCTCGCCGGTCTCGGTGTTGCTATGAAAAATCTCTACGGCATTATCCACAATCCCAATAAATATCATGACAATAACTGCAATCCTTACCTGGCCGATGTGTGCAACCTTGCTCAAGTCAAAGATAAACTGCGTTTAACTATATGCGACGCGCTTGCCGCACAATACCACGGAGGACCAGCTTTCAAACCGCAATGGAAATGGAATTGCTCTACTCTCCTGGTTGCTCAGGATATGGTCGCACTCGATTCCATCGCTTATGATATTATAGAAAAAAAAAGAACTTCTGCTAATATGCCCTCCCTTAAAACAGAAAAACGGGAACCTTCCTGGCTGAAAACAGCAGAACAATACAAGCTTGGTTATGCAGATTTATCAAAAATTACCCTGATATCACTAGTCCAATAAGGGATCATGCAACATCTTATGAAACGATTTACCGTAAGCGTTCCTACAAGAATAGACCTCGGCGGCGGAACTCTCGATATATGGCCTATTTATCTCCTGCATCCACATTCCTGCACTATTAACATGGCAATTAACCTGCTCGTCGAAATAACTTTTATACCGAACAACTCAAATAAACTCTCAATCCGTTTAAACAAAATAGAATACACTCATGAACTCAAACATCTTGATTCCCTGCCCTTAACCGGCCCCTTTGAACTCGTGAATCATATTATTAAATACTTCTCTCCCCATACCGGTTTTGAACTTTCAATAAAAATACCGACACCTCCTGGTTCCGGTCTTGGTACCTCCTCAAGTCTCTCACTCGCACTCTGTAAAATATTTTTCCTTGCTTTACAAAGAAATATAAATAATAATAATTTATTGCACCTCGCTATGAATCTCGAAACACAAATCCTCCAATTCCCAACCGGTATCCAGGACTACCTGGCTGCACTC
>MFGW01000145.1:5950-6418 GCA_001780385.1 Candidatus Fischerbacteria bacterium RBG_13_37_8
ACTATAGAAAACAATTATCCTCTCTCATTGAAACACCTGAAATGAAACTGGCTCTCTCGATCGCACACCGCAATGGCGTCATCGCCGCAAAAGGATGCGGCGCCGCACAGGGCGGCTCCATGCTTTTTCTAACTACACCTGAATCTAATAAGAATCTTCAAAATGCCTTAACTCAAGCAGGATTTGATGTAATCGCTTTTCATGTCTCCTCTCAAGGTCTCTCATGGACTGGGGACTAGGGACTGGGGACTGGGGACTAGGGACTGGGGACCCATAAAGAACTTTCTGCTAATATGATACAAATAGTAGGGATGAAAAATATCAGAGAACTATTCACAAAGAATATTTCTTTTATGATACAACTGGGAGTATTTTTCTGTCATTCATACTTCTTCCTTTATCGGGATAATTAGCAGAAAGTTCTTTATGGGTCCCCAGTCCCCAGTCCCTAGTCCCTAGTCCCCAGTC
>MFGW01000145.1:6458-8424 GCA_001780385.1 Candidatus Fischerbacteria bacterium RBG_13_37_8
TCCCTACAAGGTTCTTGCTAACGTTGCAACCAATACTTCTCGTGCGCCTGCATGACGCAATATCCTCGAACATTCATTCACCGTACTGCCCGTAGTAAAAACATCATCTATAAGAAGAATCCGCTTACCTTTTATCCCGGCACCTCTCTTAATGAAAAAACTCCCCCTGATATTTTTCCTCCTCTCCCGCATAGATAAATTACTTTGAGGAATCCCTTTATGCCGGCCTAACACACTTCGTAATACCGGTATGCCAAGAAACTTGGATGCATATTTCGCAATTAACCATGATTGATTATAACCTCGTTTCCGCTCCCTGCTTTTCTCGAGTGGCACTGCTATTATTAAATCAATCCCCTGAAAATCTACCTCCTCTAAAAGAAGATGTGCTAACCTCTCACCAAGATTATTGCCGAGATAAGGCTTGTTGGCAAATTTGAATTTATGAATAATGTGAATAAATTCATCCTGATAAATTGCAAGAGAACGACATTTCTTAAAATATATAGGATGCTCCTGGCAATCCTCGCATAATAAACTATCTGCATAAGGCAACAATAACGGATTAAGAAATGGCTTTGAACATCTTATACAATATGGTTCATCGATAATCAGCACTTTGCTCCAGCATCTGTCACAAATCGCCTGGTTATTCAAATATACATCACATAGACAACAACTAACCGGAAATATCACTGATCCAATTGCTGAAAGAAATGTCCTCATATCCTGCCCCCTGTCCACTGTTTCTATATTATCCGTACTTTTATGTCCACTGTTGCTTTACACGGTAATTGAGGAAGGTGTAATATCGGGAATAGTATCAACCTTAACGCTTGCGTAAAAATAACTTGGTGTTTTTTGCGCCCAAATTTACATTAGATTTGACAGATTTGAGGAAGCAAAATTGCCAAGTTATTTTTACGCAAGCGTTTAGTCAAAAATATGATAAAAATCACAGGGAGCTGGACAAAGTACGAACGGCTATGGAATGAGACGTGATGCGCATTGCAAAAAATAGAAACTATTATTTTGTTGTATTATGTTATGTTTAGATAAATTTCAGGGAGAAACATAGCATTATTTCAAGATTATTTCGTATTAAGGTGACTCAAACGCTTGACATATGTAGTTTTTTTTGCTATATATATACGCAAATGCTGATAAATAAAGAAAAAAATCCACTATCAGGAGGTTAAAATATGAACAAGACAGATCTAGTAAACAGAATTGCTAAGGATGCAGAGGTTTCAAAACCAGCCGCCAACAGAGCACTTAATGCTGTTATTGATGGCATCTCGGAAGCTCTTAAAAAAGGTCACAAGGTAACTTTAGTTGGTTTTGGTACATTTGGAATTACCAAAAGAAAAGCAAGAACTGGTAGAAATCCACGGACAAAAGCACCCATCAATATCCCAGCGAAGAAAGTTGTTCGTTTCAAAGCAGGCAAAAACTTAAAAGACATCGTGAGATAATCAACGGAAGCAGTTTGGATTCTTGAGAGGGCAGGTAAATACTGCCCTTTTTTTTTCAGGGAGACATTATTTATTCATCCTCTGCACATGAAGGTATCAGTTTTGATTGTAATAAGGGACGTTGGATACGACCTTTTTGTACGGGATATTCACTCCCCTTTTCCTTCTCGCTTGATATAGCTGAAGGATGTCCTTATCATTGTATATATTGCATTCTGCAATCTTATTTAACGCATAAAACAATAAAAATACATGAAAATTTTTTTGATTCCCTTGATAGTATTAAACATGAAATTGCCCTGATTGGGAAAGAAGGATATATTTCCGCTGGTATTTTAACTGACAGCCTTTTTATTAATTCTGTCTTCCCTTTTTTTGAAGGTATTTACTACCTCGCTGCTAAGCAGCCTGATGTCATATTTGAAATGCGGTCAAAAATCAGCTCTTTTGCAAACATACCTTCTAATCATGCAAAACTCGGCAATATTATT
>MFGW01000145.1:8487-9766 GCA_001780385.1 Candidatus Fischerbacteria bacterium RBG_13_37_8
GAAGAACGCATTAAAACTGCACTCATTGCTTGTGATAACGGTTATAAAGTAGCATTTCATTTTGATCCAGTTATTTTTTATCCAAACTGGCACAATGATTACTCTCATCTTATTGATATGATTCTTGCTACTATTCCTTGCTCTTCAATTTCATACTTTACTATAGGCACTTTACGTTTCCCGAGAAGTTTTTTTAAGATCATCAATGAAAAATACAGGACGCATTGGATCTTCAAAGATGAATTTATTCCCGTCTATAAAGATACCTACAGTTATTTACGGAAAATCAGAAAAGAATTATATGCAAAGGTTTCAGCTATGCTTGGTGCACGGCTTTCTCAAAAATACTCCTTGCATATTATGGAAATAGACGGCGCCTTCGCGAATGCATTGAAATAATAATATTTTATTCTTTATTTGAAGGTTCTTCTGAAGAACTTTTTGTATCCTTTTTTGAGGCTTCTTTCACTGATTTCCTGAAATTAGAAATTCCCTGACCTAACCCTCTCCCTATATCAGGCAAACGGCTGGCTCCAAAAATAAGCAATGCTATTCCGAGAACCAGGAGCAATTCAGTAATTCCTATATGTGGCAGCATAACAATCTCCTTAATCAAAATTTATTGTATGCTCTTTTCTTCCCTCTGTCAAGTAACCTTTCGTAATAATTTTTCACAAATTTCGCCCTGCAATTTTCGATAAGAATGACATAAAAATAAGAATTTTAGGAGCTTAAGATTAATTTTTCTTCAACTTTAGCCCTGAAGAGCAGTTTTGGATTTATCCGTATTCTCCTTCTTTGTTTCTTTTTCGACTTCTTCTTCCTCTATTTCTTTATTAAAATCACTGAGAGTCTTTTGAAATTCATTTGACGTCTTTTTAAACTCAAAAAGCGCTCTCCCAAGGCTTTTGCCAAGTTCAGGCAATTTTCGTGGTCCAAATATAAGGAGTGCAATTAAGAGAATTATTAATATTTCACTTATTCCAATATTTCCAAACATATACTTGCTCAATTTGAAAGCATTAAAAAGTGAATGATAGTACCACTCTCCATTTTTTCCAAAGCGTATTTTTCAGCAGTTTTTTGAACATTGAATATCGCTTCTATGTTGTCTTCGCTTTCGTCATATATCTTATAAACATGATGAAAGAAATCAAGAATATAATAACCAGCAGATATTCAAATCCTTTTGTTTCAAAGATGTTCACATAATAGTAATTTTCCATATGTTTTATTCCTTTTTTGTCATTTGTTGTGGTGTGGTGTTTCTCGCAAAACT
>MFGW01000145.1:9781-12754 GCA_001780385.1 Candidatus Fischerbacteria bacterium RBG_13_37_8
ACCCAGCGGAATACCCATATTTCCGCAGAAATAACCATGAGTGTGACCACAATTTCCATCCAGGAGGGGTAGTAGCGGTGCGGGCTGTACCAATTAAAAGTAATAATGGAAACATTAAGTCTGTTGAGGATAATGCCGATAAGTGCCAGCAGCGCCGCAAATCTTATTGTAAATATCTTGCGATGTTTAACACCTAGGGCAAACATGATACATGGTACAAATACAAAACCAATGATTTCGACAAGAAACCAGAAACCCCAGAAATCATTAAGCATCATCCATTGCTTGCCATGGACGAAGATAAGCAGTTTGAAAAAGAAATAGACGAACAGCGCAACTGTGGCGCCTCTACCCAGTCCGAGGATGATCTCTTCAAAAGAGGCATGCTTTTTGGGATCAATCTGGTCTTTGAATACTTTATGGCTGATTGTCCCCTCAAATATGATCATTGATAGACCTGCATAGATACTCGAGATGAAAAAGAGGATCGGAATGAACTCAGAATACCAGAGCGGATGAATTTTTGCTTTTGCAAGCAAAAATAATGCTCCTAGTCCTGATTGATGAAGTGTTGACAGCGTGATGCCGAATATAACAGCTCCAAGTGTTAATGTCGCTAGAAATTTGCGTATTCGTTCATAGCGTAACCATTCAGCGATGACCGGGGAAAATTCTACCAGTTCTGTGATCATGTACAGCATAAAGTGCCAGGCAACGAGAAAAAGTACTGAGTTATACCCAAATGAACGCCCTATTACTGGATTAATGATGTTCCATGGTCTGCCAAGGTCGAATACCAATGCTCCAGCATAAAAGACATAAGCAAGGAAACCATTCAGAACGGTGGCTCTTACAATGGGATGATATTTTTCAACACCGCATACATATACGACAAATGTTATTATGTAAGCTCCACCGGCAAAAGCTACACCTGTTATCACATCGAAACCGATCCAGAATCCCCACGGAAATTCTTGCGATAGATTTGTGACGGAACCGAGTCCTTTTGTAAATCGAACAAAAAGAATAATTACACCAGCGAGCATAATGAGTATAGAAATAATATTGAACAGAGTCAACAGCTTTCCTTTCGGTCTGAATTCTTGCATCATGAAAGTAGTGAGGTTTTTAAATTCTGCCTTGAAATCCGTTCTATTCATCATGTTTCACCTCCATGGTTTTTTCTTCCTTTCTGGAGCGCATAAGATAATTCAAACCAAGCAGCATTGATGGCCAAGCAAGAAGCACTACAGGAACGGCATAGAGAAATTCTCGTGTATATTCTGGAAATGGTGTAGTGCCGAGATCCGTTCTGAATCCAAGCTGTTCAAAAGGCACCTCAGCTAAATAAAGCCAACTGCATCCACCTGCTTCATTTTCACCGTATATGCTGTGATAATATTTGGTTGGGTGATTATAAATTCTAACGCGGGCGATTTCTATAATTTTCCGCTTCAGTCCAAACATGAGCGCATCAACTGGACAAGCCTCCACGCAAGCAGGTTTTTTACCCTTTTTAAAGCGATCCCAGCACAAGATACATTTTTGAATTTTTGGATTCCAACTATTATATTCGAACTTTGGGATATCAAAGGGACATGAAACCATACAAAACCGGCAACCCATACATCTATCCGATAGCCATATTACCGGACCCTCCTTGGTCTTATACATAGCATTGACAAGACATGCCGCAGCACATGCGGGCTGCCAGCAATGCATACATTGCTTCTTGACATAAATATCTCCTTTTTCCGTTTTGTAGCGATTTACTACTGTCCACTGCTTTTCGCTTGTTGTTCGTTCCCGTTCGAGAGCTTTATCATTCAATATATCAGGCACATAATTACCATTAACTTCCGAACATGCTATTTCACATGACCTGCACCCAATACAACGGGTAGTGTCACAGAGCACACCAACAAATTCTTTCCTGTTTTCTTCAGTTACCTCAGCTTTTAATCCCTTGGCTAAAGAACAAGCGCCTACCGTCCCGATTACTTTAATAAAGTTTCTTCGATCCATAAAATTGCTTCTCCCTTTATAATGCTTTTAAAATTGTACCTCATTTTTTATTTTTTCGCTCTTGCACCTTTATGACAAAATACGCACCCCGTACTTGCTTCAATTCCTTTGCCGACTTCATGACATTTCCAGCAATCCTTGTGTATAACTACCTTCGCGCTGAGCGCTTCATCAGCTATTGAAGTTGCATAATGATGACAATTAGAACACGCTTGTGCTATTTTGGGCTCTTTAATTTCATGATGACATATTTTGCAGTTAATCCAGAAATCATCAAAATATTCCTCATGGGGAAATGCAAGTTTTGCAGCATTGGTTTCATGATGACATGTCTTACAGTCGAGACCAAAATCCTCAAAATGCATCTTATGGGGGAAAATTACCTCACCCCATGAAGATGGTGATTTTATTACCGCTGGCACATCTGTCTGTTCTTTGTCCTCAGCATTTAAAAGCAACGCTATAATAGCGATGCCACATACTATGACTATATATTTGATCATCTAACCTCCTGATAGGTATTTTTTTTTAACTCCTCTATTACATGCTTTCATATATTTCTATGGGAAATAATTCCCTGTTCAGCATATATTAAGTTTACCTAATATTATCGGGATAGTCAAGTGTGCCTGAAAAAATTTTCCCCGACTCCATAATTTTCGTATGATCTAAATACCACAAAGATGCGACCTGATCAATGTTACAATTCTATTTTACCCATGAAGAATATTACTGTAATATGGGAATAAATATCCCGGCATATAAAAAGCAGAAATGTAGTATAAACAATTTATTAAGATGTATTGCATTAGATTTTTCGTTGTAATATAATGTGCGAAATGAAAAAAGGAGGACATTATGAATGAACTTCTCGCCAATAATCTGAAAAGGAATCTAATAGCTCATCCTCAATATGAGAATATATTAAAAAAGTATGAAGAGCTTTAT
>MFGW01000145.1:12967-14147 GCA_001780385.1 Candidatus Fischerbacteria bacterium RBG_13_37_8
CTTGGAGGATTTAGTGACGATTTCGCTGGATGAAGCAGCTCTGCATGAAGGTTATGAAAGACGCACAGGGTATTTCAAATATGCACACGGTAACAAGAATTTCTAAAAGCTTGTTGTCTTGACATTGCTTTTTTTTTTCTTTATAATAAATTTTATTTAATAATGAAACTTAGATAGCAAGTAGAAAACAGGCTATTAAATAGGAGCACCAAGAAGTCAGTATGGTAAGTTTCTTGATAATTGCATGACAGGCAATTTTTTGATTCTGATTTCTTTTCATATTCATTCCGATTCCGCATAATATTTACCAGGTGCAGAATTCGGGATAAGAGTGACACAGCGAAAAACCTATGAAGGTAATCCCTGTGGTGCGGGTTGTATGACCAAGAAAATTTTGCTTCAAGGAGGATGAAGTATGAAAAGGTTAATGTATTTTCTCTATTCTCTTATTGCGGTTTTTGCCTTAACTACTCCCGCTCTCGCTGATATAACATTATTGCAGTCCGAATCACACACGTTCAATTTCTATGGTTTTCTCAAGTTCGATGCACACTTTATGGATCATCAGATGAACAGCTTTTTAGTTCCCAGGTATCCGATGCCCGATAAACCGGAATATGATGTGAGCAGTACCAACTTTACCGCAATGCATTCCCGTTTCGGATTCAAGTGGGCAGGTCCTGAAATATTCAATGGAACGAAGATAAATGGAATTTTTGAATTTGATCTTCTTGATGTCTCATCAAGAAACCAGATGCAGCCCAGAACTCGATTAGCTTATCTTGAGCTCAAGGGAACAAATTATTCAATTATTGCCGGTCAGCACTGGGATCTATTTGCATCCGGACTACCTAAAACGCTGCTGACAAATGGATTCTACTGGCAGACTGGAAATCAGGGATTCAGGAGAGCACAGATTCGTTATACGCGCTTTTTTGGATCTTCGCAATTTGCTTTTTCACTTTCGGATCCGACTACTGATGCTGGTATTTTAAGCAAGATGCCCATTATTCAAGCACGTTTTGCTACAAAAATTCGTGAAAAAGGAAGTTTGGGAATCTCCTTTGCTTACGGAACGGAAAAGATTGGTAGTGATAATCATGATGAAAAAGGTGTTTCTGTCGATTTCAATCTTCCTTTTAATTCAAAATTCAGCATAATGGGAGAAATTAATTATGGA
>MFGW01000145.1:14154-23648 GCA_001780385.1 Candidatus Fischerbacteria bacterium RBG_13_37_8
TGAAAGTGTTCTTGAGCAGAGCTTCCGTGGATCAAAACGTAATGGGCGGATGGCTTGAACTTATGTATACAGGTGAAAAAATAGATTTGTACTTAGGTTTTGCATCTGAAATGCTAACTGATGATGATCAAGTAGCCGCCAGTGCACTTCAAGATGATAATGCAATTTTTCTTGGTCTGATGCATAAGCTCGGAAAAGGTGTAAGTTGCGGCATTGAGTTCGTAAGATTTACAGGGGATTACAAAGGTCTCGGTTCTTCAAATGCAAACCAAGTAGACTTTGCAATACAATATAGCTTTTAAACCTAATCAAATTCGGAAAGCTTCTTTTTGATTTGATAGACAAACCGGAGGCTTCTTGTTATAGAAAGCGTTCATCTTAATATTTTTAATGCTGTAATGAAACAGACGAATTGCTTGATTGTTGAATGTGTAGAATTTCTTTTAGCGCCGAGCAGTTGAAAAATCAAAAAGAGGGAAATAAAATGCTGTCATTAGGAGGCATGTATGAAACTAACCCGAAGAAAGTTTTTTATGTACAGCGGTCTCGTATTCGCTTCCTCTAGAGTATTTGGAATGGAACAGGAACAATTCAAGCACCTGTTAAAGATCAATTTTGTAAAAGAATCGACATCTATTTGTTGTTTTTGTGGAGTTGGGTGCGGCTTAATAGTATCTACAGCACATGGAAAGGCGATAAATATTGAAGGAGATCCTGATCATCCAATTAATGAAGGTGCTCTTTGCTCTAAGGGGAATGCCCTTTACCAGGTGGCAAACAATGAACGGCGGTTAGACAAAGTACTTTATCGTGCACCGCGTTCAGACAAATGGGAAGAGAAAGATTGGGATTGGGCTCTTAATCGCGTAGCTGCGAAAGTAAAAGAAACACGTGATGCGACGTTTAAAGAAAAAGATGGTGAATTTGTAGTGAACCGGACAGAAGGAATTGCATGTCTTGGGGGTGCAGCCTTAGATAATGAAGAATGTTATTTACTCACAAAAGCGTTAAGAGGACTTGGCCTGGTGTATATAGAGCACCAGGCTCGGATATGACACTCTTCCACTGTCGCCGGTCTGGCGGCATCGTTCGGAAGAGGCGCCATGACGAATCACTGGATCGATATAGGAAACAGTGATTGTATCATGATTATTGGTTCGAATGCAGCGGAAAATCATCCAATTTCATTCAAGTGGGTCACGAGAGCAATGGAAAAAGGTGCAAAGCTGATTTCTGTGGATCCACGTTTTACTAGGACTTCTTCAAAAGCAGATATTTATGCTCCAATTCGACCCGGAACTGATATAGCATTTATCGGCGGCATGATCAATTATATACTTCAGAATGAAAAATATAATAAAGATTATGTTGTCAATTACACAAATGCAACATTCCTTGTAAATCCGAACTTTAGTTTCAAACTAGGTGAATTTTCAGGTTTCGATTCCATAAAGAAAGTGTACGCAGATAAATCAACATGGAAATACCAGCTTGATGAAAATGGCATTCCAAAGAGAGATATAACATTGAGCGATCCTAATTGTATTTTTCAGCTAATAAAGAAGCATTTCAGCAGATATTCAATAGATGCAGTATGCAAGATAACGGGCACACCGAGGGACATTTATGAAAAAGTACTTAAATGTTATCCTGAGACAGGTGCAAATGATAAATCAGGCACGATACTATATGCGATGGGTACAACGCAGCATACATATGGGAGTCAGAATGTCAGGTCATATTCGGTTCTTCAGTCGCTACTCGGCAATATGGGGATTGCGGGAGGTGGAATCAATGCTTTGCGTGGAGAATCAAATGTACAAGGTTCGACTGATATGGGACTGCTATTTCATATACTTCCTGGTTATCTTAAATCCCCGGACAAGGCTGATAAAACGGTTGATGAATATGCAAAGAAATATTATGAAGAAAAGAGCAAAGATCCGAAGAGCGCAGATTGGTGGAATAATGGACGAAAGTACCTTGTAAGTTTGCTTAAGGCATTTTATGGTGAACGAGCTACTGCGGAGAATGATTTTTGTTTTGATCATATTGCCAAGTTGAGTGGAAATTATTCCCACATGTCAATATTTGAAGATATGAATAAGGGGATTGTAAAAGGACTCTTTTGCTTCGGACAAAATCCTGCGGTAGGCGGTCCAAATGTTAATTTCGAATTGAAAGCGATGGAGAAATTAGATTGGTTAGTAGCCGCTGATCTTTGGGAAACAGAAACAATGGATTTTTGGAAGCGACCGGGTGCTTTACCTGAAGCAAATGCAACTGAAGTTTTTGTATTTCCTGCGAAAGCTTCCATGGAGAAGGAAGGATCCATTACAAACTCAGGACGATGGATGCAATGGAGATATCAAGGATCGGATGCTCCCGGAGTAGCGCAAACTGATTTATGGATGATTAATCAGCTTATGAAAAGGATTCGTGCGCTTTATGCTAAAGAAGGGGGCGCATTTACGAAAGGAGTTCTTGATTTGGAATGGAATTATGCAGAAGAACCGGATTGTCATGTAATAGCAAAAGAAGTGAATGGTTATGATATTAAAGCGGGCAAACTCCTTCCGGGTTTTGCAAAACTTGCGGCTGATGGGACTACTTCATCCGGAAATTGGCTCTACTGTGGCTCCTTCACGGAAGACGGAAATATGGCGGCGCGCAGAATAAAAGAGGATGCTCCTAATAAAATAGGCCTTTATCCAAAATGGGCATGGTGTTGGCCTGTAAATAGGAGAATAATTTACAACCGTGCTTCAGTTGATTTATCAGGCAATCCTTTAGCCGCTCAAAAGTGGGTTGTTAAATGGGATCCCTCCGCTATGGATGGGAAGGGCGGATGGATTGGTGATGTGCCGGATGGTCCATGGCCCCCGATGACTGTTGATCCTGAGAAGACAAAACTACCATTCATAATGAGACCAGAGGGAGTTGCATGCCTATTTAGTGCGGATCTTGCTGATGGGCCGTTTCCGGAACATTATGAACCCGTGGAAAGCCCTGTTGCAAATTATATTCCGAATGGATGTCAGTGTTCTCCGGCAGTATATCTTTATGAATCGCAGAAAACAGCATTTGGTACTTCGAAAGAATATCCTATTGTGGCGACCACATACAGACTTACCGAGCATTGGCAAGCGGGTGCTATGACAAGAAACCTGTCTTATCTTGTAGAACTCATGCCTGAAATGTTCGTTGAAATAAGCGAAGAACTTGCTGCGAGCAAAGGATTAAAGCAAGGAGACATTATTGAAGTATCGACGATACGAGGATCGATTAAAGCTAAAGCGATGGTAACAAAACGCTTGAAGCCGTTCAATATTAATGGAAAGAAAGTGCATATGATTGGTGTGCCGTGGCACTGGGGCTATTCAGGATTAGCAAAAGGACAAAGCGCTAACAATTTGACGCCCCATGTGGGTGATGTAAATACAAGGATTCCTGAATTTAAAGCATTCCTTTGTAATATCAAAAAGGGAGTTGAAGCATGAAAGAAAAAATCTTTTTAATAGATACAACAAAGTGTATTGGTTGCAGAGGTTGTCAGGTAGCATGCAAAGTTTGGAATAATCTTGATCCTGAGGATACTAAGAATTGGGGAAGTTATCAAAATCCGGGAAATATGTCAGGAACCACTTATACTTTAGTTCGATTCAGCGAGGTTATTGAAGACGGAAAGCTTCGCTTCCTTTTTTCAAAAGACCAATGTCGTCATTGTGCTATGCCGGGATGTGCAGATGCATGTCCTGTCGAAGGAGCAATATATCAATGGAAGGAAGCTGGAGCTGTATTTGTAACTGAGAAATGTGATCCAAGCAAATGCAGAAAAGAATGCCTGGCAGGTTGTCCATTTGAAGTTATGAAATTCAATGAAAAGGCAAATAGAGCTCATAAATGCAGATTATGTCCCGAACGTATTGTTGTAGGAGCAGTTCCTGCGTGTACAAAAACATGCCCTACGGGAGCTTTATCTTTTGGTGACAAAGATGAGATGGTGAAAATTGCAGAACAGAAATTAGCCGAAATGAAAAAAATATATCCTACTGCGGAGCTATATCCCGGAACAGATTGGCATGTAATCTGGCTTTTAACATCAAAACAGGAGCATTATCATCTCGCAGAACAGAATCCCACGCTGTTTAAGAAAAAGGAAAAAATGTATCACCTGGCTGAAATACCGCTCGCATATGCAATTTTTGGTGCGGCTTTCCTGGGTGGATTAAGCAAGCTGAAAGAAAGAAAAAAAGAAATTCAAAGCAAGAAAAAATAAATTTAATAGAGAACCACAGAGAACCTACTGTTTGAAGCGAACTGTGTTCGCTTCAAACAGTTCAAGGTTAAAATAGTTGACCTTTGAAAAAGAATATTTGATCAAGATGAAAGCAATTCAAATAATTGGGTATAAAAATAGCGGGAAAAGCACCCTTATTTTGCAATTGGCAGAAAGATTAAAAAAGAGGGATTACACAGTATCTATTCTTAAGAATGCTCATCTTCTTATTATGCCGGAGAAGGATGAGAATATGATTCAGCATGCAGGGAAATATATGATTGCTTCCGACAAAGGCGCTATTTTTTATATCCCTTCTTTTCTTCAATTTCTTCAAACATTAACTTTTTTGCACGCTGATTATCTAATCATCGAAGGATTTAAAACGCAGAATTTTATGCCAAGAATAATTTGCTGGAAAAATGAATCAGAAAGAAAGGAATTAGCTTCCAACTTAGATATAGGAAATTGCGGTCCGGAAGAATTGAAAAATGTTGACAAAATTGACGAGCTTATTGAGGCTATTGAAAAAAGAACATTTCTACTGCCCGGGATAGATTGCGGAAAATGCGATTTTAAGACCTGTCATGGGATGGCAGAGCAAATCATAATTGGAAACAATAATTTGATGGATTGCGTTACATTGCATGACAATACAAAAGTATTCATTAATGGAAAGGAGATTGCCTTGAGTCCTTTTGTTGCTCATATAATGAAGCAAACGTTTGGAGGATTCTTAAAGAGCTTGAAAGGTGTAGCGCCGGGCAATGCAGTAATTGAAATGCAAATAGAATCATGAAATTAGAGTGGCATAATTATTCAATCACGGGTGAATGTATCATGCCGCGTGAATGCGTTTTTGCCCGCGTATTGCAAGGAAGAGTGATTAAAAAGGCATATAAAGTTAATGGAATTTCAAAGGCTCAAACACCGACTTCCGCTAGGAAATAAGCAATTGATCGCAAGCATTATTTCTTCCTTATTAAAAGATTTAATAAAATAGTAGTAAATCTTTTGTTCTCTTACCTTTGCTTCCAATTCCTTTGAATTTATTTCGGTTGTCATTATTATTGTAATGTTTGGGTCTATGTTTTTAATTATGGATGCGGCTTCATACCCCTTCATTTCTGGCAGGATCACATCCAAGATAATGCAATGCCAGCTTACTTCAACAATACATTTAAGAGCTTCCGTTAAGCATTTGCAAGCCGTTACATAATATCCCTCCCTTATCAATGCACTCACGAGGTCTTCTCTGAATCTCCTATCAGAGTCGACTATTAATATTCTGCATTCTTTCATCTTGATACCTCCAAGCATGAAGTGATTGTCAAATCCTATGCCAAATTAATAAATGCGGATATATTTTTTCGTAAATTGGCGAAAATAAGGGAAGTTGCTTATTTTTCAGGCAATAATATGAACTGCTATTCCAGAAATAAGAAAATCAAAAGCGGGGTGTTTTTCCCCGACCCGGCACTATATTACCCGCATGAAATAATTTCTAAGGAATCGCCAAGAAGAATCTATCTTTGATTTCTTGCAGCCTTCATCATTACAGTTTATCAAGCTTAATTCGCAATGTTTTTCTATCAATACCAAGAGCTTGAGCAGCTTTGGTTTTATTGCCGCGAAATATTTCAAGTATTTTTGAAACATATTCTTTTTCAATTTCATCAAGTGTTTTATATCGGTCATCGAGAGAATGATAAAATGTAGTTTTAGCTCCGATACCATAATAAATAAAATCTTCAGGTCTTAGGATATCATTTTTAGATAGCACTACAGCCCGTTCGATAGTATTTTCTAATTCTCTGATATTTCCTGGCCAATTGTATTCCATGAGTGCTTTGAGCGCCTGTTTTGAGATAGCATTAATTTCTTTCTTTGTTTTTTTATTAAATTTTTTAAGAAAGTGATTTACTAATGCAGGAATATCTTCTTTTCTATCACGAAGTGGAGGGACATGAATGGGAACCACGTTCAAGCGGTAAAACAAATCTTCACGAAATGTCTCTTCTCGAACAGATTCAGACAGATTTTTATTTGTAGCAGCTTATAATACGGACATCCACTTTAATGATGCGTGAAGAGCCTATTCTTGTTATTTCGCGTTGTTGAATTGCCCGGAGCAGTTTTGCCTGCATATTAAGGCTGATATTAGAGATTTCATCAAGGAACAGTGTTCCTTTATCTGCAATCTCGAAACGTCCGTATTTGCTAACAATAGCTCCAGTGAATGAACCTTTTTCATGACCAAATAATTCACTTTCAAAGAGTGTTTCAACAAGGGCACCACAATCAACTACCACAAAGTGTTGATCTTTTCGAAGGCTCCTCTGATGTAATTTCCTGGCAATGAGTTCCTTACCTGTACCGCTTTCTCCAGTAATGAGAACCGTACTATCAGTTCCACTTACTTTTTCTATCAGTTCCATTACATTGATCATAGCAGGACCGCTTCCCACTATAAATTCAAATTCACTTTTTATTTCCAGCTCGTTGCGAAGATATATATTTTCCAAGAACAGCTTGCGGTTGGCAAGCGCTTTCTTAACAATAACTCGCAATTCTTCAATTCCAAATGGTTTCGTTATATAATCAAAAGAGCCCAACTTCATAGCTTCAACTGCTGATTCTACAGATGAATACCCGGTAATTATAATAACGGCCGCATTGCAACCGTCTTCTCTTAATGCCTTTAGAACTTCCAGCCCGCTTATGCCAGGCAATTTTAAATCAAGAAGTATTACATCAAATATTTCTTTCTTTATCTGAGCAAGTCCTTCTTCGCCAGTTATTTCTGAAATAACACTGTAATTTTCTTTTAAAAGGACCTGTTCGCACGCATCCCGTATAACTGGGTCATCATCAATAATTAGTATTTTTGCTTGTTTCGGCATGAAACATACTCCTACTATCCTATAACAATATTAATATAATATAATAATAAGGAGAATAATGTAAAGTCCCGTTGCATAACAATACACGCCAGCGGGGGGAACTGATCCAGCACGGGGAAAAATACCCCGGATTGCAAGTTGCGATTTTTTTATTAACAAGTCATCCGTTAAATATTAAAGCAATCTAAACTGTGACAGGTACAACGTTTTCAGCATGATTGACAAATAAATTCATTGGTGTTTTATGATTGGCATATTTTTTGTTATTTATATATTACAATCAACCAAAGGAGGTGATAGATCATGGAAAGCACTCAATTAAATCCAGCAATGGGATATATTTATTTTATTTGGATTGTTTTCCTTATTGCGCTCCCCATATTTTGGAAGTTCATGGCTATGACTAACCACAAGAAATAACTTGCTTTCTAAATGTTCCTATTCTTCTTTTTCAAGGACTGCTTTGCTCGTCCATATGTTTTTCGCAAGAGGATATACTTCAGGATCAAAAATTGTCCAATATAAATGCCAGACTAATATTGCCAGTGAAGCTAATACCGCCTCATAAAAATGAATAAGAATAAAAAGATCCAGCCACCATTTTGCCATTATGCTTAGCGAATAATTTTCAAACCAAAGCGCTAATCCTGAAATACCCATTACGATATTCCCCCAAACCAACGCCCAGAATTCAAATTTTTCAATAAAATTGAACGAGTTATATTTCGGTTTTTTCGATTGTATTCCTATATTAAAAAAAAGCAGATACAATGCATCTTTTACATCTTTAAATACCGGAAATAAAGCTCGAATCTGTTTTCTCCCGTGTCTTGTAAAAATAAATAACACTATCTGCGTAGTAAATACTATAATAAGAATAACACCAGCAACTCTATGTGATATTGAGCGAAGTGTTTCTCCAAAGGTATCGATAAATAGTTTTGCCCACTGTGCATCGGGATAATGATGCACAAAACCGGTATAGACAAGCACGAGAAAACTTAACAGATGAAATCCGTGAAGCAGTCTATCCATAAAATTAAACTTCATGTAATAATCGACAGTTTCCTCATGCTTGTGCAGTAGCGGATATCTAACTTTTTTCTGAAAATCGAGCAAACAATAAACAACCATTCCACCGATAGTGATCAGTATAAGATAAATGTATACAGTAGTTACTACATTAAAAATGAATGCTTTTTCTTCTGTCTTTGTATGTATTCTCCCAATAGGAATATTTTTAGAAACTCCCGGATGGCAATAGCCGCATGTTTTGGGCAGGTTCTTAGCTGCTGTTTTTGATGCCGGGTCTCTCGATGAAAGAATTTTATGATGGTCATGACAGCTTGTGCAATTGGCAGCGTGCAAATTCCCCGCTTTCAAAGCAAGTCCATGATAACTGTTATTATATGAAGAAAGTCTCATGGCTGGGATACCGTATCGTTCTATAATTCTTTGAGCTTCATGACAGCCGGAACATGTTTCCGGGACATTTTTTGCATACACGGGAGAAGTCGGTTCTGAGGGCTGCACTATTGAATGTTCAAGGTGACAATCATTACAGATCGGCGATTCTCTTATACCCATTAAAAATGCTCTCCAGTGCTCACTCTGTGTAAAATCCTTGTATGCCTTTGTGTGACATTCTCCGCACGTCTTCGGAAGATTCCCTTTAAAGATTGGTGAGGTTAATTCCTGAAAATCTGCAATATTATGATCTCCATGACAATTTACACAGGTAGGAGCATCCTGTCCCTCCATTAGAGCTTTCAGGTGTATGCTTTTCTGATATAACGCAAATGGATTCTTAATATGAATATGATATTTTTCAGCTAATTTAGTATTGGAATGACATTTGCCGCAGGTAGCGGCTATATTCAGTTTAAACGTTGCTGATTCCTCATTTGAAGGCGGTTGCACAAAATGAGCGGTATGGCAATCCCAGCATCGCGCAGCTTCTTTCACTCCCTCTGCCAATGCTTTGCCATGTATGCTATTGTTAAAAATAGCATCTTCTCCCTGGTGACAGGCACCGCACGATACTTCCTGCAATTTTTTATCATGCGGTAAGTTCTTGATATCGCGATGACAATCAACACAAAAGTGTCTTTTATGAACAGCTTTGTCAAACCTTTCATTATCAAAAGGAAGTATCTCTCCCGCATTCATATTATGACATTTTCTGCAATCTTCATTCTTTATGGCCGGAATATGATATATCTGTGCATAACCGACATTTCCATGACATGTCGCACAAAAATGCTCTATGTTTTTAGGATGAAGAATTGATTTCTGAGAAGAAACAGGATACA
>MFGW01000145.1:23808-23945 GCA_001780385.1 Candidatus Fischerbacteria bacterium RBG_13_37_8
ATGACAATCGAGACATTGTATTTTACCATGCACAACCGTATGAATTTTCTCCTCATGGCACATTGCGCAATCTTCAGACGTCGTCTGAGTAAAACTTAACATTTGCAAACCTATTACACAAATAAATACTGCTCCCA
>MFGW01000145.1:24016-25422 GCA_001780385.1 Candidatus Fischerbacteria bacterium RBG_13_37_8
ATAATATTCCTTTCCAGTTCTTAAATATGCGGAAAATGCCACACCTTAAAGGGCAAAATTACCCACTTGCAAAAAGAATGTATTCATTGACAATGTCTACCCACAACTATGCTTGCTATGCTTTACTTTATCTTGATTTTTGCTGCCGGAGGCGCTTTTATCTTTAGAAGCCTTATCTCAAGAACACCGTCAATATAAACAGCGCTTACCTTATCTTCATCAATTTTCTCAGGTACATTGAATGCGCGTGAAAAAGCACCAAAATTCATTTCTATCCTGTGATAATTGAATCCATGTTCCTCGGGATTCCGTAATTTTCTATTCCCCTGTAATATTATCGTATTGTCCTTGATCTTAATATCTATCTCTTTTTTATCAAAGCCCGGAAGTTCCGCGGCAATAATAAAAGATGCATCATCTTCATAAATATCAACTGGAGGCATCCAGGAACTATGTTCCTCTCCCGCTTTTAACTCTTTTTTGAAACGGGCAAGCCTGTCATCAAAAATTTGATTAAGTTTCTGATAAACACCAAAAATATCTTCAAAAATATCTTTCTTTATAATCGTCATATCATTCGCATTGTTATTATACGCATTTCTATGAGAAATTCAAGGCCTTTCCCGTTCCGATTAAAGGTTAAGGTTTATGTTAAGGTAAAGACTGACTTTACCGCTACCTGTTCCTCAACCTTAACCTATTATTTTTATTGCTTTTTCGGAGAAAAATGAATTCTTGTCATAACTATAGTTGACAATAAAACTGTTTCCCTTTAAAATAGTACCTGTTCTTGAAAAAAACAAGTAACTCTTAAAACTGTTAATTTAATTAGTGGGGTGAAGTACTATGAACCCAAAAGAAGAAAAAACTTTCGGTGACCATCTTAAAAAATTAGAAACTGACTATAAAGTATTGTGGTGCTATTATCAATGTATGCAGAGTCTCATGCGTTCTTTGCTCAAACCGCAACGCATTGAAAATGTTAATTTTGAAATGTTGCATGAAGAATTTAAATCAATGGAATCCCTGATGGAGCAACTTCCTGAAAATGAAATAAGAGAAAAATTAAGCGACATCAATAATCAATTGCAACGCTACAAATATATTTTATATCAGTATGATGAAAAAATACCTCCTTCATTGACACGCAGATTTATTGAAAAATTAGAACAATATGATATACGTTTTCTTGTTTATTTCAGTCAATTTTATTTGCGAAAAGCATTTCTTACACAGGATGACTGGGACAAGATAGATTTAATATTTACAAAACTTTTCATTATCCCTGATGAAAATAGTGAATTTTACCGCCTGCGTGATTATGAACAAATCAAACTTATTATATCGCTCATGACCAAGGATACATCTCTTCCTGTATATTCAGAGCCGAAAGTGAATGAAATAAT
>MFGW01000145.1:25450-30822 GCA_001780385.1 Candidatus Fischerbacteria bacterium RBG_13_37_8
ATCAGGAAAGTTGCTGATTTTTCAAATTTACTTGAGTGGGGATTATTAGCAAGAATTCGTGATTTTAAAAAATCATTGAAACATCTTATGCTGCAGCAGGATGTTTTACTTGCAATGCTCACGCTTAATAAAACTTCAAAAAATAAATTCATAAGTTTATACAGGGATGAGATAACGAAAATAGGATCCGGCATAGAACTCATTGATAAACTGGGTGATACTCTCGAACAAATAAAAGAGATATCTGCTTCTTTTGCTTCTCCTGAAATGTTCCCTGAAGAAGAAATATTGGTAAAATCCTCAAAAGAATCAAGCGGTGAATTTCAACAGGCAAATCTCGAAATTAAAATCTCGCTTGAAAAAATTATGCATATGCTTTCGAACATGACCTCTGAAACAGCGGAGCAGATTCTTAATTCATCACTTGAAACAAAACTTGAGGAAAACAGAACTCTCGATATGCCCGCTTTTTTAAAACCTTACCTCGAAAAACTTCAAAAAGCTTTTTCATCGATAAATTGGGAATTACCTCTTTCAAAAATTGTTCAGGAAGAGAGCATTAAAGATTATCAACTGGAACCATGGGAACTGGAAGCTTTTCAAGAATTGTTTGTCCAGTCTCACCCGGAACCCTTTAAAATAAAGATCAATAAATCAATATTTAAAACAACGTTATTACGAAAATCTACTGCAGATCTCGCCGACACTTTTCTGGAACTCTCGAAAAAACATCAGCTCCCCGGAGAAGAAGAATTTGATTCAATATATCGACAAGCACAAGTTCATTTCGATACTGCCGCAATGTACATGAAAGAATTGGATGCTCTCACCGCTCATTGCAAGAAAAAGGAATTCTATTCCCTTGCTAAATACCTCAACAGGGCATCTAAAAAACTTGAAAGAGCCCAGGTCGGTTTATGGTTATTGCATGATGAACACATGGATATTATTGGCTCACCCGAACGAAAAAAAGCTTCTCAGGAAAATGGCAAGAAATTAACTGAACCGATTAAACTGCATTTTGATATTATTCAAAATAAGAAAAAGAAAAAATAATGATTCTTGTTATATGCACCGGTAATGTCTTCAGAAGTCCACTTGCTGAGGCGTATCTAAGGCAATTATTAAAAAAATCGCAGTTTGATTCCGCAGAAGTTCTTTCTGCCGGACTCTACGCACAGCATGGAATTAAACCAGTAGATATTGCCATAAAACTTGCACAGGCAGATAATCTCGATATTTCCGAACACGATTCGCAGCCTCTTTCACCAGAACTCTTGAGTAAAAGCAAGATAATACTTGTAATGGAAAAATTTCATAAAAGTTTTATAGAAAATATTTATCCCGATGCAGCAGGCATAACTTATTTGCTCGGCAGTTACAGTAAAGTTAAAAAGAAAAATAACCCTGACATTATTGATCCTTACGGCGCAGATTTTGCCACTTGCAAGCAAGTCTGGGAGCAAATTAAAGAATGCCTGGAAAATTTTGTAGATACCAGTCTTGATTTACATATGTTATACGGTACAGAACTTGAATTATAGGACGCAGATTTGCGAAAGTGCGCTTTCTGATAAACAGAACATACTTACGTCAATCTGCGTCCTATAATTATTTAAAAGGCCATGCTTGATAAAATATTAACAAAAATAATAGGAAGCAAGAACGAAAGAGACCTAAAAAAAATATATCCGTTCGTCTCTGCAATTAATTCTTATGAAGAAACTCTTAAGCAATTATCCGATGAAGAACTTCGGCATAAAACAATTGCTTTCAGGGAACAATTACAAGCGGGTGCCGGATTGGAAGATATTTTGCCTGAAGCTTTTGCTGTTGTCAGGGATGCCTCACAGCGAACAATCGGCATGCGTCATTTTGATGTACAATTAATCGGCGGCATCGTTTTGCATCAGGGAAAAATAGCTGAAATGGCAACCGGTGAAGGTAAAACGCTTGTTGCAACGCTTTCTGCCTATCTCAATGCACTTCCTCAACAAGGTGTTCATATAGTAACGGTTAATGATTATCTTGCCAAACGAGACAGACATTGGATGGGTCCCGTGTATGAATTTCTCGGATTGACGGTAGGTGTTCTGCAACATGATATGCCGGATAACGAACGGACAGAAGCATATAAATGTGACATCACGTACGGCACTAATTCCGAATTTGGCTTCGATTATCTCAGGGATAATATGAAATACCGTCTCGAAGATTGTGTCCAGAGAATTAATAACTACGCTATCGTTGATGAAGTAGACAGCATATTAATTGATGAAGCTCGCACTCCACTCATTATCTCCGGTCCCTCCGATGAATCAACTCAGAAATATTATTCCGTCGATAGAGTAGTGAAAAGACTAAAAAAAGGATTGCATTACGAAATCGATGAAAAATCTAAAACCGTTACCCTGACAGAAAGCGGTGTCGAAAATATAGAACATAATCTTCATTTAAAAAATCTTTATGATCCACGTCACATGGAAATTTTACACATGGTTGTTCAAGCCTGTAAAGCACACAACCTGTTCAGCCGTGATGTAGATTATATTATACAGGAGGGCAAGGTAATACTTGTAGATGAATTTACGGGCAGACTTATGCCGGGACGTCGTTATAGTGATAGCTTGCACCAGGCACTCGAAGCAAAAGAAAATGTACGCATTGAAGCTGAAAATCAAACGCTTGCTGCAATAACAATTCAGAATTATTTCAGAATGTACAATAAACTTGCTGGTATGACCGGAACTGCTGAAACCGAAGCGGTAGAATTCAAAAAAATTTATAATCTTGAAGTCATGGTTATTCCTACAAATAGACCGCTCATCAGGCATACTCATCCGGATGTAATTTATCAAACCGAACAGGAGAAATTCAAAGCTGTCGTACGGGAAATAGAAGAATTATATAAAAACGGAAGACCGGTACTTGTCGGAACGGTATCAATTGATAAATCAGAAAAATTAAGTCACATGTTAAAAATTAAAGGAATACCCCATGTTGTGTTGAATGCTAAGCATCATGAAAAAGAGGCTGAAATTGTAGCGAAAGCAGGTTTAAAGCAAGCGGTGACAATTGCTACTAACATGGCTGGAAGGGGAACCGATATTATTCTTGAAGAAGGCGTTGCGTCGTTGGGCGGTCTTCATGTAATAGGTACCGAGCGTCATGAAGCCCGGCGAATTGACAACCAGTTAAGAGGCAGAGCTGGCCGACAGGGAGATCCTGGTTCTTCGCGTTTCTATCTCTCGCTCGGAGATGACCTGATGCGCATCTTTGGCTCTGAAAAACTTTCTCATTACATGGAACGATTTGGTATTACAGAAGATACCCCTATCGAACATAAAATGGTTACCAGGGCTATCGAAAGCGCACAGCGTCAAGTTGAAGCTCATCATTTCAGCATACGCAAGCATCTCCTCGAATATGATGATGTAATGAATAAACAGCGTGAAGCTATTTACGGGCTGCGTCAACAAATACTTAAAGAACAGGATTTCTTTCAATATATTATGGAAATAGCCCGTGATATTCTTGAATGGATGTTAACTTCCAGGTGTCCAAAAGAAAAAGATCCTAAAGAATGGGAAGTAAATGAATTTAAAAATGATTTAATTAATCAATTCGGTCTTCAACTTTCCATTGGAGAAGTACACAATTTACTTGCTGAAGAGGATAGTGTTCAGACACTCTATGTCATGCTTGAAACTAAATACAAAGAAAAAGAACAAAGATTGAATTCCCTTAACTGGCAATTTCAACAACGAATGCTTGCCATTTCAATTATTGATTCTCTTTGGAAAGATCATCTGCTCAATCTTGATCATTTGCGTGAAGGCATTGGATTAAGAGGATATGGACAACGAGATCCGCTCATCGAGTACAAAAAAGAAAGTCACCTGCTTTTTGAAGGAATGATAAACAGGATCGAAGAAGATATTGTCAAATATGTATTTATACTTGAACCTGTTCAAGAAGAAAGAAAAGAAGAAAAAAAACAGGCTGACGTTAACTATTCATTTTCAAGAGATGCTGAACCAGATGAAGCTTCTGTGAAAGCTAAAACGGTGCATCATGATAAAATAGGACGAAACGAACCCTGTCCTTGCGGCAGTGGCAAAAAATATAAAAAATGTCACGGGATGACATAGATGTGCAAATTCTCAAACGAGGAGTAAATTATGTTTCAAAAAGAAATATTTGAAGGCCTTACCTTCGATGATGTCCTTTTAGAACCAAGGTACTCCGATGTACTCCCTTCTGAGGTCAGCGTAAATACAAGCTTCTGCAAAAATATAAAATTGACCATACCTATCGTGAGCGCGGCAATGGATAGCGTTACTGAAGCAGCAATGGCAATTGCACTGGCTCAAAATGGAGGAATAGGCGTTATTCATAGAAATCTGAGCATCGAAGCTCAAGCCAGGGAAGTAGATAGAGTAAAACGCTACGAAAGCGGTATGATAGTCGATCCGATTACCATTTCTCCGGAAGCAAAAGTGTCAGAAGCGCTGGAACTTATGAAAGCCTATAAAATATCAGGTGTTCCTATTACAGAAAAGGGCCGTCTCGTAGGTATTCTTACCAATCGTGACCTCCGATTCGAAACTCATTTTGATCAACCGATTAAAAATGTAATGACAAAGGATAACTTGATCACGGTCCCCGTGGGCATAACACTTGAAGAAGCTAAGGTATTACTGCACAAATACCGTATCGAAAAACTGCTGGTTGTAGATGAACATTTCAACCTGAAAGGTCTCATTACCGTGAAAGATATTAAAAAGATGATTGAATTTCCTAATGCCAGCAAAGATACATTGGGAAGACTGCGCGTTGCTGCGGCTGTAGGTACACAGGATACTCTTGAACGTGCACATGAACTTGTGAATGCAAAAGTAGATGCACTGGTAATAGATACTGCTCATGGTCACAGTCAAAAAGTGATAGCCGCATTAAAGCAACTCCGTGAAAAATTCCCTGATCTTGATATTATC
The DNA here is from genome assembly GCA_001780385.1 of Candidatus Fischerbacteria bacterium RBG_13_37_8. Taxonomy (GTDB): domain Bacteria; phylum Acidobacteriota; class HRBIN11; order MFGW01; family MFGW01; genus MFGW01. The sequence continues at coordinate 30,448 of MFGW01000145.1, forward strand.
GTGGGAAATATAGCAACGAAAGAATCTGCAAAAGAATTAATAGAGCTTGGTGCCAGTGCCCTCAAAGTGGGTATGGGACCAGGATCTATTTGTACCACACGAATGATATCAGGTGTCGGTGTTCCGCAAATTACCGCTATCCAACAATGCGCCCGCATAGCAAAAGAACACGGTATCCCCGTAATAGCAGACGGCGGCATTAAATATTCCGGGGATATTACAAAAGCATTAGCTGCCGGTGCAGACAGTGTAATGATCGGCAGTCTGTTCGCAGGAGTTGATGAAAGCCCCGGCGAATTAATCCTCTACCAGGGAAGATACTATAAAACTTACCGCGGGATGGGTTCTATTGGTGCTATGAAAGACGGCACCAGC
>MFGW01000145.1:30852-31149 GCA_001780385.1 Candidatus Fischerbacteria bacterium RBG_13_37_8
GAAATAGAAAAATTAGTCCCGGAAGGAATAGAAGGACGAGTTCCTTACCAGGGAAATGCTTTTCATACTATCTATCAATTAATCGGTGGTCTTAGAGCCGGCATGGGCTACTGCGGCTGTCATTCAATCCAAGAACTTCAAACAAAAACCCGTTTCATTAAACTCACAAACGCAGGATTGAAAGAAAGCCACGTACATGATGTTATCATTACCAAGGAAGCACCCAATTACCGCTGGGAATAATAGGGACTGGGGACTGGGGAATAGGGACTGGGGACTGGGGAATAGGGACTGGGG
>MFGW01000146.1:0-231 GCA_001780385.1 Candidatus Fischerbacteria bacterium RBG_13_37_8
GGGACTGGGGACCCGTAAGCGACTTTCTACTCATTATTCCGTATAAACGAAAATATTAAATGAAAGAAGTGTGCCATGTGCAATAACATGGGTAACGTATTATTAAAGAATATTTCATTACAATTTCTCATTCTGATTTATTCAGGATAATGAGTAGAAAGTCGCTTACGGGTCCCCAGTCCCTATTCCCCAGTCCCCAGTCCCTATTCCCTTTTCCCCATTCCCTATTGA
>MFGW01000146.1:270-1021 GCA_001780385.1 Candidatus Fischerbacteria bacterium RBG_13_37_8
ATAGCGAACAAGAAATAATTAATTTAAGAAAAGAAAAAAATGCTAAAATGATAGAACTCATGGGTGAATTCCCTCATAAATTCTCCGTGACTCATACCATCACCGATTTGGTTCACGAGTACAAAAATATTCCAACTGAAGAATTACCTAAAATAGAAACTACAATCGCCGGAAGAATTCATACGGTGCGTTGGCATGGAAAAGCATGTTTTGCGCATGTAAGTGATGGCACCGAAAAATTACAGATATATCTTAAAAAAGATCTGATCGATGAAAAAAGTTTCGAAGCTTTTAAATTAATTGACCTGGGTGATTATATCGGTATCGAAGGTGAATTATTTAAAACACGAACCGGCGAATTGACGGTAGTAGTTAAGAAACTTACTCCTCTTGCAAAAACATACCTCACTATGCCGGAAAAATGGCACGGACTTTCAGATATTGAATTGCGTTTCAGAAGAAGATACCTTGACCTAATCGTTAATCCTGAAGTCCGTCAAATCTTCGAAATGAAATACCGGATCATTAAATACATGAGAGAATACTTCGATAACCATGATTATATAGAAGTGGAAACTCCCATGATGCATCAAACTCCCGGTGGTGCCCTCGCTAAACCATTCAAAACACACCATAACGCCCTCGACCTTGAATTATATCTTCGCATCGCACCGGAATTATACCTCAAGCGACTTATCGTCGGCGGCTTTAATAGAGTCTATGAAATCAATAGAAACTTCCGAAATGAAGG
>MFGW01000146.1:1060-10263 GCA_001780385.1 Candidatus Fischerbacteria bacterium RBG_13_37_8
ATTCTACCAGGCACTCTCAGATTATAATGACCTGATGGATTTGACCGAGGAACTCTTTTGCCAACTCTGTGAGAAATTATTCAACTCACTCTCAATCCAGTATAAAAATGACACCGTAGATTTTACCCCGCCATGGCAAAAAATCCCACTCCTCGAATCACTTCATACTATCGGCAACATTCCACCAGAAGTAATTAATAGCCATGAACGACTTCTACAATATGCTAAAGAAGCCGGCATTGCTGAAGCAGAAACACTTTCATACGGGAAATTATTAGCAGAACTTTTTGAGGAAAAAGTCCAACAACATCTCATTAATCCTACCTTTATCATCGATTTCCCAAAAGAAATTTCTCCGCTCTCAAAAGAAAAACCTGATAATCCACAACTCGTCGAACGCTTCGAATTATTCATTGCAGGACTCGAATTAGCCAATGCTTATAGTGAGTTAAATGATCCCTTCGAACAGGAAAAAAGATTCCGCCAACAACTTGAAGAAAAACTAAAAGGCGATGAGGAAGCACACGAAATGGATTCTGACTATATCACCGCCCTGCTCTATGGAATGCCTCCCACTGCCGGCGAAGGTATCGGCATAGACCGCCTCGTTATGCTCTTCTGCAATGTCACTTCTATCCGCGAAGTCATCCTCTTCCCCCTCCTCCGTCCACAGAAGTAAGTGGGGGGTCGGACCTTAACATTAGACACTCTCACAACGAAGCACTGGAGGGCGTTTAACGAGGGCCCTATGAGAATTTCAGTAAAAAATAAAATAGCGGCATGAGGAAAAGTATTTAAGAAGATTTTTCTGGCTGTTGAAAAGAAGTTTTATGAAGAATCATCTGGTATCAGGAGCTTGAAATAAATGGAGCCTTCCTCACGCTTCACCTGAAAATAGAAATCACAAGTCACGCAAGCAGTCAATTTTTGTGCAAATGTTCCCTGTATTTCTCCATCGCAGTATGTGCCTGCGACAGCCCAGCATATTCTGCCTGCATTTTTTCCTCCGTTAATACCACGACCAGAAGAATCTATCGCGGCTGGACAAACTCCTAATTCTTTTACTTTTTTTCCTCCTGGTTGTCTACAACATTGTTTATATTCCCAGCAATCTATTTTCTTTTTCATTTTCTATCCTTATTTTGTTATCAAATACTTATTTATATACTTTTTTAATAGAAATGCAAGAAAAAGGAGAGTTATTAGCTATCCAGAGGAGAAAAAGGAATTTTTGAATTGAAATTAGTTTGGTTCCGTTATACAATGACTAAATAATGTAATAAACATTCATGCTGGATCTGTTCTGACCGCTGGTCACTGATTACTGTTCAATGGAGGAATTATTATGAAATTTATTGCAAAAAAAACGCAATGTGTTCATAGTGGAAGAATTGATGATGAACGAGTGCATGGAATTAATACCCCCATCTATACTTCCACTTCATACCAGTATCTCGACACCGATGAACGATTCTATCCTCGATATTTCAACACCCCGAACCAATGGGCATTGGCTAATAAAGTATGTGCCCTGGAAGGGGCTGAAGCTGGCTTGATATTTAGTTCAGGCATGGCTGCTATCAGTACCACATGCCTTAGTTTTCTTAAAACTGGTGATCATGTCGTATTTCAACCGAATCTGTATGGCGGAACACAACATTTTGCTACCGGCAAACTGAACACTTATGGCATTGATTACACTATTGCTGCCAGTCAACGAACCAGTGATATTGAAGCTGCTATTTTACCTAACACTCGTGTAATCTACATCGAGACTCCTTCCAATCCACTTCTTGCCATCACTGATATTGCAGAAGTTGCGGAATTATGCTGTTCCCGTCAGCTCATTTCAATCATCGACAATACTTTTGCATCTCCAGTCAATCAGAATCCCATCAGATTAGGAATTGATATTGTCCTTCATAGCGCCACCAAATATCTTGGTGGACACAGCGATATTTGCGCCGGCGTTGCCGTTTCTTCAAAAGAGAATATCAATCACATCTGGGAGCTTGCCATTAATCTGGGTGGAAGCTTAAATGCCATTACATGTTACTTGCTAGAGCGCAGTATTAAAACGCTTGCTCTGCGCGTAGCACAACAGAATTCAAATGCACAAACACTTGCAGAATTTCTTGTTGAACATCCTCAGGTCAAATGCCTGCATTATCCAGGATTGACCAGTCACCCCGGTCATGAAATCGCTAAAAAACAGATGACCGGATATGGAGGCATGCTGTCATTCGAACTCAAGGAAAAAAACAGTATCGAATTTCAGAAGAAATTGAAACTCATCAAGCCCTCTATGAGTCTCGGAGGTGTTGAATCAATTATCTGTTCTCCCGCTATTACTTCACATCGCCATCTCTCACAGGAGGAACAAAAAAAGACCGGCATCACGGATGAACTCTTGCGATTATCCGTGGGCATTGAAGATATCAACGATCTTTTAGCGGATCTCCAACAAGCACTAATATGAATAGCTCTTTTTGGTAATTTTTCAAAATATTTCATTGCAATAGCCTTATGAATTCTGACCACTTGAAAATTGAATGCTTGCTTCATTAACTATGGATGAGATGCTTCTTATAGTTCGTTGTCGTAGCTTCCTTTCAGTATTCCATTACCCATCAAGACACACATACTTACTGCAAATCCTCTTATAGCAATACTTTGAAGAAATTCGAAAATGTTTAATTAGCATTGATAAAATCTAAAAGCGCAGCCTCATCATCTTCTTTCAATTCGATAAATTCGATCCCCATCCCCATACCTTGCTTACTGCTTTTCACTACAGCTTTTAAAACAAGATCTTTGCCTTCAGGAAATTGAAATTTAACATTAATAATGCTTTTTTCTGGCAACGGAGTATAAGTTTCGATGTACGCTCCGCCAAGACTTATATCCGTTATTTTACCATTAAAGCCATAATCTGCTTCTGTGTAAAATATAACTCTTCTATATTTCCTTTTTTCATTCATATCATTAACCTTATGCATAATAATATTCTTTTTCTTAATTTAAAGCAATTCTGAGACGATCTTTGTTCTATTTAGGAACCATCATTCCTTGAAGATTCTTTATCATTGCCCTGATATTTGCGGCATCAGGAGCATTAGGATCAAGTTCCAGTGCTTTTTTAAATAATCTGAATGCTTCAGTAACATTGGTACTCCCCGGTTTCATATAAATCGATGCAAGTTGGAGCAATACATCCCTGTTGCCAGGCATCAATTGAATGGCTATATCATAATACCTGATAGCAGCTGGCATATCACCCTTTTCAGCATAGAGTTTGCCTAAACAAGCATACGCCATTCCATAAGATGGATTTAGTTCTATAGCTTCCTTGAAATATTCTTCCGCAGCAGGATAATTCTGTTTTACCGCCTGAATTAATCCTTGAAGGTAGCGTAATTTAGAATCGTTGACTTTTAATTTATCAGCTTTTGCCAACAAGGCCTCCGCTTCTTCTACTTTCCCAGTCAGTACTGAAATCTCGCCTGAAGCTATATATGCTTCTACAAGCTCAGGATTTAATTTGAGCGCTTCCTCATATTGTTTTTTCGCATTATCAAAATCACGCATTTTAAAATAAACATTTCCGATACTGAAATATGCAATTTCTTTCAAAGCGCTTTTTTCTTCATTATAATATTTAATTGCTTCCTGGTAATTGCCCAATTGCATATTTGCAAGACCGAGCATAGTCCCTGCCAGGTGACAGGCAGGCAATGCTTTTTTTACCTGCTGTAATATTTTAATAGCGTTCTCATATTTACCTTCTGCCATGGCATCCTGTGCCTCGGTAAATTGTGTAAAGACTTCATAATGATCTTTTGGATCCTCCAATTTTGCCTTTGGGGAAGGACTAGGTGCTGGAGTGGAAATATATCCTAAACTCTGTAAGACAGCAATTGATTCAGGATCCATTGACATCATTCGCATTTTTAACGGTGGAGGTATTTTTGATTTCACAAAATGCATTTTATTGAGCATTTTTTTTGCTATAACAGCATTGGATATGTACAGGTTTGTATTCTCTTTTCTATCCTTTTCCATGTCATACAGTTCTGATTTAGGAGACTTAATAAATTTATAAGCAGAGGTTCTTACACCTTCCATGGGACTGAGTCCATACGTAAAATAAGGGAGCATTGTTTCTAGATAGATTGGCAGTTCCTGGCTTTCCTGGTTGTTAATCATGGGGATCAAACTTTTACCCTGACTTTTTTTATAACCCTGGATTCCTACGTAATCGAGAACGGTAGAAAAAATATCCATCACACTTACCTGTGCATTCAATCTCTTTTGCGTTTTCCCAAATTTTGAACTGCAAACAATCAGCGGAACTCTTACTGTCGTGTCATATAAAAAAATACCATGATAAAGTTCTTTATGTTCATTTAATCCTTCACCATGATCACCTACCATAATGATCATGCTATTATTTAGCATTTTCTTATTTTTTAAAAAATCCAAAAGTCGTCCTACTTGTTCATCCATATAATTAATTTCGCCATCATAATCATTTCCCATTTTTTTTGAATATACCTGTGGTGGTGTATAGGGATCATGGGGATCATAATAATGCACCCATAGAAATAGTGGCTGTTTTACTCCGGAATTCATCCATTTCAATACCGCATCAGTCATGCTCTTCGCATCTCGTTCTGCATAAATCAATTCAGACCTTCTTCCTTCTGAAAAATCATCATTATAATAATTAAATCCTTGATTTAATCCAAACCGGCGATGCAAAACATACGCTGCTACAAATGCCGCTGTAGTGTATCCATTTTTCTGTAATACTTCTCCTATAGTAACGGCATCCTGTGATAATTGATACACACTATTATCATGTACATTATGATAGGCAGGGTACGATCCTGTTAAAATGCTGGCATGCGATGGCAAAGTCAGCGGAACAGGAGTAACCGCCTGATCAAAAATAACGCAATCTCGGACAATCCGGTCTATGTTGGGACTGATTGGTTTTTTATATCCGTAGATGCCAAGATGATCAGAACGCGTAGTATCCACAGTTATTAAAATAATATTTGGCTTACCCATCTGCGGTAGTATGCTGCAAAATAATGGAGTTGTTAATAATAAAATAACTACTGCGCTTATTCCCAGGTGTAACTGGTTGATATCTCTAATTTTCATAAGAATTACTCCTTAACTCTCTGTTCTTTGATATTTTTACATTGCAGATAAGTTCATAAAAGGTTTTCTTGTAGCATTATAATAGCGCAAACAGTTATTAATTGCAACTTCTTGCGAGCACACGACAGGGGCAGACCCATGTGTCTGCCCTTACTAAGCAATCCCTGACGCTCTTTCATTATGAGTCCCACGCCAGCGTGATGTAATAATCCCTGACGTATATGCTTCTCACCTTTCGTTATGGATTGTTACGTTTGCCTCCGACAAACTTACAATGACAAAAGGATACCCTTTATTGACAATGACTATAAGCGCTACTATACTGTAAGAGCATTAGTATGTATGAAAAAGAACGATAAGGATATTTATGATTAAAAAAACATTCTTCGTAATAATAATATTCATCTTCTTTATGCTGTATGGATTAGTACTCGACGGAGAACAATCTCATTCAATACTGCAGACTATTACTATTCAAAACACAGGACAAGCATGGATGAAAGGCATCGACATATACGAGAAGAATGTCGGTTTTCCCTCCTGGCAGGATATGTACAATGCAGGTTTTAGATTCGTTTTTCATAAGGCAAGTCAATACCGTGTTGATAATGCATTTAACAGTTCTCCCGAATACCGTTGGTCCGGAATGAGAGATGCCGGCTTAATTCGTGGCGCGTATCATTTCTACAAACACAATGCAGGGACCGTTCAAGAACAGGCACAGCGATACATTGACGTTGTGCAGCGGTTAGTACCCGGTGACCTGGGTCCTGTAATGGATGTGGAAGATGAAACTCCTGGACAAAATGCAACCTATTGGATTTCCACTATGCATACATTCCTGGATGCTGTGGAAACTGCCTTAGGTCGTACACCGATAATCTACACCAGCGAACGCTATTGGAAAGAATACGTGGGTAATAACAACGAATTTTCCGAGTACCCCCTCTGGGTGGTACACAATACAACCGAGAACCAACCAGCATTACCTGCTGGATGGAATGATTGGACCTTCTGGCAATGGCATACCGAGAATTCAAAAACTCCTATGCCCTACCCATTTAAACAAAAAGATAAAGGAATTGACCTGAACTGGTTTAACGGTACTATCTGGCAGCTTCGTGGTTATGCTGACCTTGGAAAAATTGCGCATTATAATTTAGGAATAAATCATTATCTCGCCTATGCTGACATTGATGGACATATTTTATTGTCATCCTTCATAGATTTAGAGCGTACATCGGATTTACATCATCATACACCAAATGCACCCCTTTCTGCCGGCGATCCAGCAATGGGCAGTATCAACAACCTTCTATTCATTGCATACCGCGCAATGCACAACAGTCATATCTATCTGATAATTCTTAATACTCTCACGCGCGCAAATATCCCTCCAGCACTCATAGACCTCACAGAAACAACCGGCGGTGATAGTGCAGCAAGTGATCCTATTGTTCAGATCAATCATTCACAAACAAACATTATGTATTGGGGCAACAATAATCATAATTATCGCATATGGTTGGAAGGCACATGGCATATTGCCGATTTAACTGGTGAATCCGGCAGCCCTGATTCAGCCGGCAATCCCGTCTCCTATATTACTGGAGACATAATTCATACCATTTCACGCACCGGCAGGGATGGTCATCTCCGCGATATCTGGTTTGAAAATAACACATGGCATACACAGAATATCCTAACAGATTCCCGTAATCAAAATGGCAACTCTGCACCCCCAGCTACCTATACACCAGCCATTTATCAACCCTATCACATATCAACAACATATCAACGCATTACAGAGCCCATTCGTATTGTCTATCGTGCAGTCCGCGGACAAATATGGGAGATTGAGCGTGATACACTTGCCGCAACTAATCTGAGTGATGCATCCAGTGGAGCTCCTGCTGCTGCCGGCAGTCCGGATGCATATTTCTTAAATGGAATACCACATATTATCTACCGTGACAGCGAAGGCCGCATTCATGAACTTTATAAACCCGCTTCCACCTGGCGCCACCGTGAACTCAATCTCTCCGCCCTTGCCGCTTCTGATCCGCGTGTATGCATTATTGAAAACACACCCTACATCCTGTTTATAGAACCAGGGGGACAGATAATAAGGGAATCAGGAATAGGGAATGGAAAATGGGCTGTTATTTCAGGGGGACAGGCACTCACAAGTTCACAGTTAACTGCGAATATAATCTAATACTAAATAATAATGACTTTTATTAATGCTTATTTTATTGCAACACCATATTAATAAGCATTAATAAACGCACATAAGAATGTGTAAAATATACTATTCGCCATTAGCTGTGAACTTGTGAACACCTGTCCGCATTATACATTGCGCGGGGTATTGACAAGCTTCGAGACAGGATAAGCCGCCATTTCATCTGAAGGATAAGGTTTCAATAAGGGCAGGAGCTCATTTTCTTCCTGGATATCAGGATTGAGCCATAATGATACATGCTCTTTCGGTATAATCACCGGCATCCGGTGATGATACTGCTTCATCATTTCATTAGCTTCCGTGGTAATGATAGTGCAGGAATCAAGATGTTCATTTTGTGGAGATACCCAATGTTCGAATAATCCAGCAAAACCAAAAGGCTTGCGTGATTTGAGATGAATATAATAGGGAATTTTTTCTTTCCCTGATTTCTGCCATTCAAAAAAACCACTGGCAACTATCAGGCAACGCCGCTTTTTGAATGCCGTTCTGAATGACGGTTTTTTTGTGATTGTCTCCGCACGTGCATTGATCATCTTATAACCAATTGAAGCATCTTTTGCCCATGAAGGTATCAATCCCCATCTCATCCCTACCAGCTTGCGCTTGCCATCATTAATTACTACACCTATTGTATATCCGGGTGCAATATTATAATTCGGCTTATAATCAAAAATTATCTCATCTAATTCAAATTCTTCTTCAATTACCTTTATCAAATCAACATCAGTAAATCTTCCACACATACTCTAATTCCTCCTTGTAATTTCCTTACAGCAATTTGCAATAATAATGATGCTGCGCTTTATTCTCACATGGTAATGATATGCCAGCACTTCTTGAAAAGCAATACATTTCGTCTCACGCATTCAGTTCCCTCCATAAAAGTAAACCGAGCCAAGACCAAGGCAAAACTTGATTTTCTGTCGCATAACTCTCTACCTTTACCTCTTCAACTTGACCCAAACCTTCTGATTGTTTACAATAATTTATTACTTATGCATTTGCATTGGAGGTGCATCATGCGGGAGAAAAGAGTCATATTCTTAGCAGTATTGTTCTTTCTTATATGTGCATTATTAGCAAAATCACAAGACGATCCAAATTGTTCCAATCAAATATTGGTGGATTACAATGATGCCATCATAGTAGGATTAATGGGAACGTATGATCCGCAATCAGAAGAGGCGCAATTATTATTCAAGTTTGATAGTGAAGGCAATTTCATTAAGGAGATAAGAGACCTATATAAAGATAAGAAACTGCATGCTCATTCTCATCTTATAGATTTTATTGATAATGAAGGAAACTATTGGACAAAAAAGTATGACACAGAATCTGAATCGGTAAGTATTGGCAAACATGGAAAAGACAAAAAATTCATTCCGGTTGTGTCAGTTGATCGAATCGATTCATATTTGGTCACACGGAAAGGTGAAATTTACACATTAAAGACAACTGAAACAAAAGCAGAAATCGCACATTACAATCCCGAGAACAAGCAGATGGAGATGCTTTTCCCGATTGAAGATTTCAGCATGAAGAGCATGATTGAATGCGGCTCTTCATTTACATTTAGAAATGACATTTATTTCGTGGTCAATGAAAAAGAAAGCCTTATCTATGTTCTGATTACCGGGCGAAAAACCGCAGAGGCGAGAAAATATTCCCTGGATGGAAAAGTAATAAAGAGCTGGAAGGTGGTGCCGGAACCACTTACTGCCGAAGCGTATATCAATGGTATCTACATAGACCGCAAGGGTGATTTATATATACCTCATACATCGAC
>MFGW01000146.1:10274-10636 GCA_001780385.1 Candidatus Fischerbacteria bacterium RBG_13_37_8
CTAAGACATGGCGTGGAAGCATCATGAAGTATGACAGCGAAGGTGCACTTCTTCTCCGCATCAAAGAAAAAGTAAAATCTGTCTGCAAGATTTCCATAGACAGCAAAGGCAATATCTTTACCCTTCAATCAGGTGGAAATAAAATACTCAAGCATGACGCTAATGGCAAATTTCTGCTTATGTGGGATCCAACACCTCCAGCAAAAGGTGAAAGTTGGGCAAAGAAACGCGAAATAGAAAATAATCTCAAAAATCTTAATGAAAATTCCCCAGATGATATCTTGATTCAAGCATTGATGGAATATGATTATAATCTTAATAAAAAAGCAGAGGAAATTATTTATAAGCGTGGTTTAAAAATG
>MFGW01000146.1:10642-10916 GCA_001780385.1 Candidatus Fischerbacteria bacterium RBG_13_37_8
ATACTTGTGGAAGGAATGAAACAGGATGAGGAAAGACGGTATTACCTTGGTGAGACTTTGAAAAAATTGATAGGGAGCAATGGAGAGGAAGGTGTAGAAACAATAACACAGTATTTTCTTAATGCCGATGATGCAACAAGACCTCTTATAGCAAATATTGTTGCTAATTACAGGCGCGATAAGGAAGAATTGCCCGAATTAACCAGTATTATCAACCAGATGCAACGAGAAAATATGGGATGGGATGTTGAGCTCGATGCTGTGCCGATGGAAG
>MFGW01000146.1:10955-11154 GCA_001780385.1 Candidatus Fischerbacteria bacterium RBG_13_37_8
GAGATACATATTCTGCTCAGTTTATCCTGAGTTATGGAATAAATAAAACATTTCCTGCTTTAAAAAGTATTCTGCTTGATGCAAAGCATCCCGCAAGGGAGAAAATAAGGGCTTCACTTTTTTCTGGAAATTATTTTGTCGAAGAAGCTAAATGGTCTTGCGTTGATGGTGGTTTTAATATGAATGATTCAATAAATTC
>MFGW01000146.1:11309-11532 GCA_001780385.1 Candidatus Fischerbacteria bacterium RBG_13_37_8
ATGGGTGACCGAAATGCAGCAATGGCAGCAATGGAAGAGATGAGAGCGCTGGAAAATAAATTGATGCCTCTCCTGGAAATCCGGGATGAATTTATTGATAAAAAAATCCTCAAGCTGATACTGCGCCCGGATGTCTCAGATGACGCAAAATCGATTATCCTTGAGTGGCTAAATAATGATACACGCACATACATTGCGCAGGATTTACTTGCACTCCTTGATC
>MFGW01000146.1:11566-13428 GCA_001780385.1 Candidatus Fischerbacteria bacterium RBG_13_37_8
CAGGGCAATGGCTACCTTTAAAATGGCCTATGCTGTCCCGAAATTAATTGAATTGTACAAACAACCAATCCCAATTGCCAATGACAGGGAAAGAGCATATTCTCGTATGTTTCAAATGGTTATCAGGGACACACTCGGCAAATTAAAAAGCAAAGCAAGTCTGCAAGCTTTACTTGATTTCTATATAAACGCACAAAATTGCGAAGAAAAAATCAGCATTCTCTCTACCATTGCACAAATTGGCAGTGATGATAAAACTGATAAATATTTACTGCCCCTGCTAGATGATGAAATATTAGGCTTGTATGCAGCAATTGCCCTTGCTAAAAACGGCAAGATTGAAGCTCTGCCATTCCTCGTTGAAGGAATGAAAATATACGATCAACACCTCGCAGAAATGCTCAATGAAGACTGCTTCATTCCTTTCGGCGTAAAAGCAAAAGCAGAATTATTGAAATTACTGGAATACGACAATGAAGCCACACAAGTCGCTGCCGCTTCCATACTTGCAAAAATGAATGCTGTGGAAGCTCGCGATAAAGTCATGGAACTATACAATAATAAAGAAAAGCAATTCGGCAACCTTGAAAAAGATCTCATCCTTGCACTTATACTCCTTGGTGCTGATCCATTCCCCATGCTGATAGAACGCGCACGGGAAATCCCGGACCTGGATATTTCCAATATTATGAAAAATAAACAAGCCGCTAAAATGACCCTGCAATTACTGGAACAGCACTTCAGCACTGAAAAAGATCCATTAATCCTTGCACATTATCTCCTCCTGCTTGAATATACACACAGTCCTGACGCACTCACCATCATCAAGAAATGGCCTCCTCACGATGAGCAACTGAACAAACTTACCCAAAAGGTCACCTACTGCTTGGGGAATAGGGATTAGGGATTTGTGGTCAGCGATCATTGGACAGTGATAAGAATAAAGAACGTAAAGCCACCTTATTCAAAACAAAAAATCTAATACGTTGGCGAGGGAATGAATGTATCTCCCAATAAAGAGACGCTTAATCAATCAGTTTGCGGCTAAGTAAAATCATCAAGAATAAGTATCTCAATTTCTTTTACTTTTCTAAAATTTGTATCATTAGTGAGAAAAGCTTGAGCACCGTTATTAATTCCCGCCGTTAGCTGAATAGCATCTGGTGTTTTAATATGATATTTTGCCCTTAGCATTGCACTTTGTAGTGCAATGACTCTATCTATTTCGACGACTATCAAGTTATCGGAATTAATTAGCAAATCTTCATATTTGCTCGCAAGCTGACTATTATGAGTTTCTATTGGCTTAGCAAGGACCTCGATAAGAGTTATCAATGAAGTACATGCTATAATATCCCCCTTGCTTATGCTCTTAAATATTGTGTTTAGTATAGTGATGTATTTCTTATGTTCCTCAATATAATAAATAAAAGGCGCAGTATCTATAGCAATTGATTGAATCTTTTTAAGGATTTCGTTGAATTTTAGTGCCATTCTTCCCTTAATTTGCTGACATATTCTTGAGCATCAATATCCTTCCATATGCTTTTGCCACAACCTCTGAGTTCAGTTATATTATGTTTTTTTTTAGATTTCTTAATACCAATTGCCAATAATTGCACAATCTCCAAAATTTGTTTTTGATGGTGTCGTGGCAATTCTTTGACTTGTTGCAGAATCTTTTCATCAATGGTAGAAGCTTTTTTCAATTTGTTTCTCCATGAAAAATAATAACGCAATTCTCATTAAAAATCAAATGCATGCATATAATTTGCTCTAATAAAAGAGTCTTGTTATGCGTATGAGACCATGATCCTATAGAAATATGAAAGAATTCATAAAATTAATATCTATTTACTTAT
>MFGW01000146.1:13480-13622 GCA_001780385.1 Candidatus Fischerbacteria bacterium RBG_13_37_8
AAAAGCAATGGAGCATCAAGTCTTAATAAATAACGCTATGTTTTTGGGCATACCCTATAATATTAAGTATTTGCTGTTCCCCCCCATTTTTTTAATTAAACTCAAATATAGTCTAGTGTCATGTCATGCTTGAATTGTCGTA
>MFGW01000147.1:0-2458 GCA_001780385.1 Candidatus Fischerbacteria bacterium RBG_13_37_8
CTGATGGAGGCGTGCAGTATTATAAATCACCTGTAAGAGCTGTTCGTGCAATGGGAGCACTTATGAAGTACAGTTCATTCAGAAAAGAATACCTCGCAAGAAGTCAATCTGCTCATGAAATAAGTATTCCGAGACAGGCACGTGAATCCGCAACTTTATTACTGAGTAAAACTGATAGAAATTTAACAGAGCACCAGGGGAAAGAATTACTTGCTCTTTACGGAATACCAATTACCCGTGAAGAGGTAGCTGTTACAGAACAAGATGCTTTACGTATCGCGAATTCAATAGGTTTTCCCCTTGCATTAAAAATCGACTCACCTGATATTCTGCATAAAACTGAAGCCAATGCAATTAAACTGAATGTAAACAGTCTGGATGAAGTTGCTGCGGCATGTAATGAAATAAGCAATAACGCTAAAAAATATAAACCGGAAGCCCGCATAAATGGAGTATTAATACAGGAAATGGTTACCGGAGGCACCGAAGTAATTGTAGGCTTAAAAAATGATCCACAATTTGGTCCGACGATTATGTTTGGACTTGGTGGAATTTTTGTAGAAATTCTCAAGGATGTCACTTTGCGTATAGCGCCGATAAACCATGATGAAGCGGTTGAGATGATAAAGGAAATAAAAGGCTACAAGATATTGACCGGAGCCAGGGGACGTCCTAAAGCTGATATAGAAGCAATAATAAATGTTTTAGTAAGGGTATCTCATTTAGCTATTGACTTGCAGGATGTTATCGCTGAGCTTGATATTAATCCTCTCCTGGTACTTTCTGAAGGATGCGGTGCTTATGTTGCTGACGCACTTGTAATAAAAAATGGAGCTTCATAGGCGGCAACAACCTTTTCATTATATGCAACGTCAATGGTTTTATTGGAAGCATAACTCCTTGTAATAAAAAACAAAGAACTAAAAACAACAAGTAGTATCAAGCTATGAATTTTGTGCAACTTCACAGGAAATCCAGTTTTCAACATATAAAGATTACAGAGCAGAAAATAGGCAATTTCAACAAAACCTGAGAGTTACCCACGGATACGTCAAAGTCGGCGCAAGTGCAACATTATATTAACGTTATTCAGATGTTCAATTTCTTGAATAATGAGCACTGGTCTTCGTCTTGCGCCGACTTTGACGATGCCGTGGAGAGTTACCTGAGAGGAGTTGACAAATTCAGAAAAAAGGTGTATAATAATCACTTAAAATGAAATATTATGTATTCCAATTTATCCTTCCTCACGTAAGCATGATAATGTGCTGCCCGGACACATCGAAAGCCGCATAGCGGTATTGTGTTCGGGACCCCCTCTTTAATTATCTCTGTCAAATCATCTCTATGATTGCAAGCAAATTATTTTTGCCGGATGCAAGAGATGATGACTTCAATTCAATCAATTCTCACTTTAAGGAGAAGATACAGACTTCAACACATTTAAACAATTTTACAGTTTTGGTTATCATGAAGACAGTATTGATCTGGAATGCGGAAAAAAAGCAGGTCCGATTACCGCTGCATATGAAACTATCGGTACGCTTAACTCTGACAGAAACAACGCTATTCTGATCTGTCATGCGCTCTCAGGAGATTCTCATATTGCTGGAAAATATCGCGAACATGATTTGAATTCCGGTTGGTGGGATTGCATGGTAGGTCCAGGTAAGACATTCGATACAGATCGTTATTTCATCATTTGTTCGAATATTCTTGGCGGCTGTAAGGGAACGACAGGACCTTCCAGTATTAATCCTGAAACCGGCAAAGCCTACGCGTTGGATTTCCCGGTTATCACCATTGATGATATGGTAGCTGTTCAGAAACGATTGATCGATCACCTGAAGATTGAGCAGCTTCACTGTGTAGCCGGCGGCTCCATGGGAGGCATGCAAGCTCTTGTCTGGGCAATCAGGCACCCGGAACGCATCCGATCTGCCATTCTTATTGCAACATCAGCCTGCACTTCAACCCTGGGAATTGCTTTGCATAAGATTCAGCGCAATGCAATTATGTCCGATCCGCAATGGAATAACGGCAATTATTACGGTACTCCCGGACCAACTAAAGGACTCGCTGTCGCCCGCATGATAGGTCATGCCGGTTATATCAGTAGTATCTCGCTGGAACAAAAATTTTCCCGCAAGCTCCAATCGAACGACGCCTTCAGATACACGCTCGAAGACGAATTTGCTGTCGAAAGTTATCTTGAATACCAGGGAAGGAAATTCATAGAGCGCTTTGATGCAAATTCATACCTCTATATCACCAAGGCAATGGATTATTTTGATCTGCACGGCAAATACGGCTCATTAAATCAAGCTCTTCAACTTGTCAACGCTCGCTTTTTAGTTATCTCTTTCAGCACTGATTTGCTCTACCCATCAGAATATTCCCGTGATATTGTCCAGGCTCTTCAGCATAATAATAAGGAAGTAGTGTATCGTGATATCGA
>MFGW01000147.1:2500-7230 GCA_001780385.1 Candidatus Fischerbacteria bacterium RBG_13_37_8
AATGTATCCTGTCATTTCACTATTCCTGGAACATATCAGCAAAATCGCCAGCCAAAAATATTCGAATATTTCAAATTTTACTGGCAGAGACAGAAGAATCTAAAAAAAAATTTGGAGGATTATTTCTATGAACAAAAACCATACCTATCATGTAGAAACTCTGGCACTGCATGCCGGACAAGAGCAGGCAGATCCTGCAACTCGCGCACGTGCTGTACCAATTTATCAAACCAGTTCATTTTTGTTTGATCATGCACAGCATGCAGCTAATTTATTTGAATTAAAGGAACCGGGATTCATTTATTCACGAATTATGAATCCTACCAATGATGTTCTCGAACAGAGATTGACCGCGCTTGAAGGCGGTATAGGAGCACTGGCACTGGCATCAGGACAAGCTGCAGAGACTATTGCGCTGATGACATTGATGAAATCAGGGGATCACCTGGTATCTTCAAACTCGCTGTACGGCGGCACCTTGACACTGTTCAAATCTATTCTCCCACGCTACGGAATCCAGGTCAGTTTTGTTGACCAGGCTGATCCCGAAGCATTCAGCAAGGCAATCAGAGACAATACCAAATGCCTCTATGCAGAAACTATTGGCAACCCCCAGGGCGATGTTCTTGATATTGAAAAGATAGCTGATATCGCTCATGCACATGCTATCCCCCTGGTTATCGATAATACTTTCGCAACACCTGTGCTCTGCCGTCCCTTCGAATGGGGCGCGGATATCATTATTCATTCTTGCACAAAATGGATCGGCGGACATGGCACTTCAATAGGAGGAGCCATCATCGATTCCGGAACATTCGACTGGGAACGCAGTGGTAAATTCCCCGATTTCATTGAACCGGATGCCTCCTACCATGGATTGAAGTTCTGGGAAACATTCAAAGAAGCCACATTTATTACACGCGCGCGTGTCAGTAGTCTCAGACCTCTCGGTCCCTGTCTCTCTCCCATGAATGCATTCCTGTTTTTGCAGGGACTTGAAACCCTGCCACTGCGGATGGAACGTCATACGCAAAATACCCTCGCTCTTGCAAAATTCCTGTCGGATCATAAAGCAGTTGCCTGGGTTCGCTATGCATCACTGCCCGATAGCGCCTTTAATATACGAGCACTGAAATATACCCCGCAGGGCGCTGGCTCCGTGCTGACCTTTGGATTAAAATACGGCAAGACCGCAGCACTTCAGTTTATCGAACGGGTCAAATTGGCATCGCACCTGGCAAATGTGGGTGACGCAAAAACATTGGTGCTGTATCCGGCTGCAACCAGTCATCAGCAATTGACCGATGAAGAACAACGTTCCGCAGGAATTACTCCTGACCTGGTGCGAGTATCAGTAGGAATTGAACATATTGAAGATATTATTGCTGATTTTGACCAGGCATTGGATTTGATCTTATAGCTGTAAACGAAACGGAATTCAGGTGATTAATTCTCAGGCATTACAGAGACCATTACATCATTTTAAAGAAGAACAGTATCTGAAATAACCAAAAACGAATTTTTTTATGTATTTTGTTTGTATAATAAGTGAGTAATGAAAGAAAATATGAAAGTAGCACTATAAGTATAAAATGTCTCGAGAAAAAATGCTTGACTTGATAATCTTTGCTGATTATACTGAAAAGACAGAGGGTATATATGAAAAGATGGATTATAGTATTGCTGGTAATTGGGATTGCTCATTTATGTCTGGCATTCAAAGTAAAAGAAGAAAAGAATGATATTGAGAAGCTGGAATTCAGTGCGAATGAATTATATATAAGCCAGACTAATGTTTGGCTGGAGCAATTGATCAATCAACTTAAAAACAGCGCGGAGTGGGAAAAATTTCTCAGCAGCAACAAAGGGAGTTATGTACATATCGATCCACGATCTGGCAGACCGTCTTCAGTAATAGCTGTAGTACCATTGATACCAGGAACTGGTGAAAGCAATACGCTAACCTTAAAAGATATTTCATTCAAGTTGGGATATGAAGTAAAAGAGATTACCGAAAAAGAAATTAATACATTAATAAAGAAACATATACAGGATAATGCGGGCATTATGCGCGTTAATCTGGATGAAATTGGTGAAATAAGGATCAGTAATCCCTCAGATGATATATGGCAGGTATTCATAACGCGCCAGGTAAATGGAATTCCTGTTCGGGAGGCAAGTTTAAGCTTTACTATTAATCACGGTAATGTAATCTTATGGGGAGCTGACAAATGGGGTGATATCAATGTGAATTTGACACCGGTCATCACGCGGGAACGTGCTGTTCAAATTGGTCAAAATATAATATCTGGGGTAGCAAGAGGGGATATGTTATTTAGACACAATAGCGAATTTATCATAGAGCCGCATTTAGAATTGATACCCTATTCACCGAATTCATACACAGGAACGACAGGGACAGGGTACGATTACTATTTAGCATGGGCATTTGCATTTCGCCTCAGCGGTTATAATAATACATGGGAGATACTGGTGAATTCGCATGACGGTCAGGTACTGACTTTTCAGGATGTGAATCAATATGTTTTGAAAAAGATTGTGGGTGCCATTTATCCGTTGAGCAATGATGAGTGTTGTCCTGAGGGATGTGCGGCAGAGAAAATGCCGATGCCGTTTGTTGCTACAGGATTGCCGGGACCCAATGCTTATACAAGTATAAATGGGCTTTATGATTATAATTCGGGGACGGTGTGTAGCTCGCTTTCAACCAGGTACATAACACTGGGAACAGAATACTGCGGTTTGATAAATGAATGCACGAGTACGGGGGATTTAGATCTTGGAGGTACTAATGGTGAGCATGATTGTACAATCCCTTCAGGTCATTCTCAAGGAGATACTTTTTCAGCCCGTTCAAGCGCGGCTGAGCTGACCATGATAAATCGCATTGCGCGGGGATGGGTCAATTACACTTGGTTAGAGTGTGGAACTGGCTGTCTTACTTCTAATTTAAATATTCCGAGTGCTTGCAATGCTTATTATATTGGCAATACGGTTAATTTTTATCGTTCCGGTGGTGGATGCAGGAACACAGGCGAGATTGCAGCAGTATTTGATCATGAATGGGGGCATGCACTCGATGATTATGATACCAACGGTAGTTTTAGCAATCCAAGCGAGTCATTGGCAGATATTGTGTCAACCATTCGTCTGCACAATTCATGCGTTGCCAGAGGTTTTTTTCAAACTGTAAATCCTGGATGTGGTTCCTGGATCTGCCCTACTAATCCAGCATCTACGGGTTATAATTGCGATGGTTATGGAGATTGCTGCACCTCTTGCACCGGCATACGTGATTCTGATTATGCGATGCATGCAAGCGGGATTCCGCATACTCCCCCGGGTTATGTATGTGCGTATTGCACATCGGGCACAGGTCCCTGCGGAAAGGAAATACATTGCGAGGCTGCTCCTGCAGCTGAAGCAGGATGGGATCTTGCGGCTCGTGATTTGCAAGCAGCGCCATTTAATATGAGCAAACAAACTGCTTTTGAGATTACCACGAGGTTAGCTTATGTGGGCAGTGGAAGTGTGACCAGTTGGTATGCATGTAATTGTGCCGGCGGCACATCGAATGGGTGTGCAGCAACTTCAGGATATATGCAATGGCTGACTGCTGACGATGATAATGGCAATATAAACACTGGCACCCCGCATATGACTGCTATCTATAATGCATTCAACCGGCATGGTATTGCATGCGCAACACCATCCCCGGTCAATAGCGGTTGCACCACAGGACCAACAGCAGCTCCAGTGCTGACTGCAATTCCTTCAAGCAATGGTGCACAGCTCACCTGGACCTCGATTCCTAATGCTGCAAATTATTACATATTTAAAACAATTGGACCCATGGGATGTGATTTTGGTAAAGTAAAAATAGCAACTGTCGCCGGCACTTCGTATAATGATCAAGCGCTGGATTGCGCCCAGAATCATTACATGGTGATGCCAGTTGGGAGTAATGCATCGTGTCTGGGACCAGCGAGCAACTGTGTGACAGTGATTCCGCCAATCAATCCGCCTTCATCTGTGAGTGCTACTCCAACGGCGCCCAACCAGGTAACAGTAACCTGGTCCGCTGTTACCGGTGCGACTGGGTATAATGTGTACAGACGTTATACGTGGTGCGGGCAGCAAATTGAAACTCAGGTTGCCAGCAATGTGAGCGGCACTTCGCATATCGATAATACGGTCTCGGGTACAATTACGTACTACTATAGTGTTACTGCAATTCTGCAATGTGAGACGGTAAAGAGTAGTTGGGCATCCGCTACTCCTGCCGGCACCTGTTCAATTGCTCCTTGTTATGATGGATTGCAAACAGCTTCAAGTGCAAACACATCGACCTGTCAGATTGATCTATCGTGGAATGCGGCAACATCAAGTTGTTCAGCCGGTCCAAATCTCACATATCATATCTACAGGAGCACAGATCCTCTGTTTATTCCTTCAGCGGCAAACAGGATTGCCTCATGTATTAACGGCACAACCTATGCTGACACCACGGTAACGTATGGAACTACATATTATTATATTGTCAAGGCAGAGGATTCAACTTTGAGCGGAACCGGGCCGTGCAATAATGGCAATAGTGATTCAAATCTTATTCGCAGGAACGCTTCGCCAACCGGACCTTACGGACCGGGTACCTGGATAGATGATATAGAATCCAGCACCATAGGTTGGAACGCAAATGGTTTATGGCA
>MFGW01000147.1:7260-9146 GCA_001780385.1 Candidatus Fischerbacteria bacterium RBG_13_37_8
ACCCGGTTATCATTCTGCCGCTCACTGCTGGTACTATGGACAGGATGCAACGTGCAATTATGAAACCGGGTCATCCGCAAATTCCGGTACATTGACTTCACCCATTATCCCCGGCGCAACAGCAAGCTCGTATCTATCTTTCTGGCATTTCAGGGAGGTTGAGGAATTACAGCAATTCTCAGTTGATATAACAGAAGTTGATGTTTCGGGAAATGGTGGTCCATGGATACAGGTCTGGTACGAAGATTCTAAGATACCCTCCGAAAATACATGGACTAACTCTGGAGATATTAACCTTTCAGCTTTTGATGGACAGGATCTTCAATTGCAGTTTTTCTTTGACACATGGGATGGTGCTGATAATTTCTATCAGGGTTGGGCAATTGATGATGTACAGATTACCAATGTGCTCGTACCGGCGACTTGCACGAGCGGAGGAGGTTCAGCACCGGGCGAAGTCCTCAACAACCTGATGATCAGCAAATCTGGCGCTAACCTGTTATTGAATTGGAGTGCACCTGCTGACCCGTGCGTTACTTCAAACTATGGCGTGTACAGAGGAACGCTACCCTGGACATTATACAATTATACTTCGCTTACCTGCACCACCAGTGGAACAACATACACTGCCTCTGCAGATACGAGCAGCTATTATTATTTAGTTGTTGCGCAGAACGTCAGTCAGGAAGGTTCTTATGGAACTGATTCCTCCGGGACACAAAGACCTGCTGCAGCGACACCCTGCTTTCCGTTGCAAATTGGCACCTGCAATTAGTTCAAGAAGGAGGGGGTCGTAGCTTGACATTAGCCTATGTGCAAATGATGTACAGTGCTTCATTACAAATAGGGTCTGCTCAAAATTCAGCAAAAAATGATTTTTTTGTTATGTTGCCAAGTAATGAGAGTAAAAACATGTTATAGGAAGCATATCCAAAGAGCACACACTTGATCAAGCCAGTATGATTCAATTTAATTTAGCTGACAGGGGTAGATCAATGCGATAGTGAATGAAAGATGTGGCGTACATGATACATATTGCATTCTACTTCGATCTCAGGGTATCGATTATGCGTGCATCGATCCAGTAAATATCTTCATTACGACCATTGCCCCATGAATTCATGATTTCTATTTTTTTGACAAGGGTGATCGCTTCTTTCGAATAATCTTGATGACGACTCCTGCTGCTGGAAAAAAAGAGATATTTCCCATCGGGAGATAGGACGGGACAATGTTCGTTCGCTGCGGAATTGACAGAGGTTCCCATGTTTTTCATTGGAGACCATGAGCCATTCTCCTGGCGAAAACTGATATAAAGATCGCCTGATCCGATGGAATCGGATCTGCCGTAACAAGTGACTATGATGTATGATTCGTCGGGAGCGATAAAGAGATCTCCTTCGAAATTTTCTGTATTAATGGAGGTGCCAAGGTTTTCTGGTTCCAGAAATTCGCCATTTACGAAACGGGCGCGGTATATGTCAGCTCCGCCATAACCACCGGGGCGGGTAGAGCTGAAGTAGAGGGTTCCGTTTTGTGCAAAAATGGGATAGTACTCTTGAGCATTTGAGTTAACCGGGCCTTTTACATGCTTCGGTTCTGTCCAGCCGGTAGTAGCTCGTTCAACAAACCAGATGTCGGTGTTGTCTGTCGGTGGGCTAATTCCATCCGGCGGGCGTTGTGAGCAGAAAAAGAGCTGCTTTCCATCTGGGGTGAAAGCCATATCGTAATCCAGGTATTTTCCGGAAAAGGGAACGATTTCCGGTTTTGACCAACGGTCATTATTTTGGTGCATCTCCACGATAACGGGATAGGGTGCGCCCGAAAGTGACCAATAGAATTCGCTTCCATCAGGTGAAAACACTGAGCAGAATTCACTGTGTTCG
>MFGW01000147.1:9157-12297 GCA_001780385.1 Candidatus Fischerbacteria bacterium RBG_13_37_8
GTCAGGGGCAAAGATTTCAGCGCTCATGCCCGGTGGTTTCTGGCCGAGATATACACCTTTGAGACCGGGGAATTTATCCTGCTTGGCAGATTTTGATTCTTTCGGTTTCAGCTCCTCTATGATTTTTGCTGAGGTCCAATAGAAATCACTGCTATCCGAAACCCTCAGAAAAAATAAATATTTTCCGTCAGGTGTGACAGAGGGAAATCTTTCCGTATCCCCTGTATTGATTTGTTCGCCGAGATTTTTTGGTTCAGACCAGGAAGCATCCTTCAGCCTGTAGCTGATATAAAGATCAGCACCTCCATAACCTCCTTCTCCTCCAAATGATTCCATGATCATATAACTCTCATCTGGAGCGATAAATAGAGCTAAAATCTTTGCATCGGCATCTAACTTGATATCGAGCTTTTCAGGTGTCTGAAACACACCATTTTTCTGATTTGCGCTGAACAATTCCATTCCCCGTCGAAAATATAATGTTCCCTTTTTGGAAATACTTTGCACAGATTCATTCTGGTCAGTATTGATAATCTCGTTTAGGAGTTTTGGCTCTGACCATGCCTTATCTGTTTTTTCAACAATCCAAATATTCGTGTCACTATTTCCTGCGCCTTTATGTTTTGGCCGGGTTGAGGAAAAATAGAGTTTTTTCCCATCAGAAGAAAATACAGGGCTTCCTGCGTGGTATTTTTCTGAAAAAGGAGCAAGTTTTGGGCTAGACCATCTGTTGTTTTCTATTTTCATGTACACGATATCATAAAATCCGAATTCTGTGAAATCCGATGACCAGTAAATTTCAGTGTAATCGGGTGAAAAGGCAAGCATGCTATGTTCAAAATGTTCCTGTGCCGAAACTATTCCCGGGGAAAAGATTACCGGGTTTACTCCAGGAGGAGATTGGTCAAGGTAATTTCCTGTAAGTTTTAGAAATGTCCAATCAGAGGCATCAGCGTCTTTTTTTTCCAAATATTCAACGACATCATCGTGTCCTGCTTCCTTTGCATAATGAAGAGGTGTTTCTCCATTGTTGGTCCTGGCATTGATATCAGCCCCGGCTTCGAGCAGCAGGGCAATCAATTCCGTTTTCCCCCCGTATAATGCTGCCATATGCAGAGCAGTTGCTCCTACTCTGTTGAGGTTGACATCGGCACCATTTTCCAGAAGAAATTTAATAATATCGATCTGACCCGTCTGCGCAGCCATTTCGAGTGGGAAGCGACCCAATGAATTTCTTGAATTGACAAGTTCCGGGTTTTCCTCGATTAATCTTTTTATGGTCTCAAGATCGCCATTATAGGATGCCGTATAAATGTCCTGTGCCTGGGTAAATGCAAAAGAAAATATGATCCCGATTAAAATGATAACTTTTGTTATTGTTTTCATTATTAACTCCCTGGTTGCTGAAATATTCTATGGAAGGGTGTTTAAAAGCTGGCAAATGTCATGGTGCCCCCACCTTTTTTTAGTTGGTTTCTTTTTCAAGCTAGTCTCCTCTGCCAACTAAACTACTGAAATCATTCATTACAAGGTCAGTGAATTGGCGTTTATAATATAGTCAGATATGTTTTGATGATGTAATGGGTAAACTGCATAGCAAAGACATGATTCTTTTGTCATGTTCATATGTAAATCAATTTTCCTCATATAGAATTAGATAGAAAAAAGTGTTCAAGGTTCAAAGTTCGTCGAGGCTACGCATTATTAATTATTTTGGGTTCCGACTTGTTCGGGATGGGGAGTAGGGAGGAAGCAGTTGCCCGCCATGAGTTGTTTGAGACCCTGTTCGACGCGGCTTAAGTAGATCTAGTGGGGGGAATACGGCGGATAAAACCTGCATCCACCATATACACTTTAATCTTCATTATAGCAAAAAGTGGGGATACTCAATCCATATGTGCAATTACTCCTGCTCCTAAAATCCTACAATAAATGCATTCATAAGTAAATCAGATCAGGTTAGTCCTTCTGGCAAATTAAAAATTGGATATAAGGAGCATTGGTCCCTTCCACCTGGCCGGAATTATTGACACTAGACAGGATCCAAGAGGTAAAGGACACTCGAAGTATCAACCATTAAAAAAGGCAGATGGCCAGGATCATTCACAGCATGATTATGAATTCCGACTGGTCTGTTTTCTACATTTGCAAGCGCTATGCCTGCTGAATATAATGCCTCTATAAAACTGCAAAACGCATTACCTGAAGTAACATCATTAAATATTCCGGAGCAAGGAAGCAAGGAGCAGGAATCCGGATTAGTTTCTTCCTTTGCTAAACAAAGAAATTTTGCCATTGCCTGTCGTTGCATAAAATCTGAAGGACAGAATTTTAAAGGGGATGCCTGGCAACCGGCAACTATGCCATTAGCATATAGCGCTTCTATATATGCGCAAAATGGATTTGAATCAGAAACATCACTGAATATTCCTGCGCATAATGCAGCAGCGCACGTTCCGGATGCTCTCTTTTCCATCGAAGCACAGATGAATTTTGCCATCTGTTGACGCTCAACAATATTTGCGGGGCAATATTGTGATGCTGTACAGCCGGCAGTTACTTCGGAATGCAGCAATTTTTCTATGTTTGACCGCTGGCATTAATGGTTGTTTTCTGCAAACAATAATATGTGGAGCATGATTCTTCGCCATAGGCATGATTGACTAACAGCATCAGGCATAGCAATCCAATTGGCAGCAATTCTGCAAGCAAGAACATTTTTTTCTTCCCTCTCCATTTATCAGACAATACAAAAGGTGGATTAAGAAATTTACCCAGGAATTTGCTGCCCATACGTGATCTCCTTGCAAATAACATAATGCCATTTGCACACATATTTTCCTTTGCTCTTCTCATCCAGCATATCACCAAGATATGCTTTTGTCTATATAATGTGTTGATTCGTCAATTTGATTTAATAAACAGATTTTATTATGATATATTAACTATAAATATATGAGTTACTTATGATTATATCGAATCACCTGGAAAGATATTTTAAAAGTGACTATTTTCAATTACCCACAAAAGCCCACTACCCTTTGCCCTTAATATTATTTATACGTCTCGGAATTTCTTCAAAGCTGCTGCTGTAGTAGGATTTTCATCGAGCATGTCCATTATAAGGGGTAATGGAATAA
>MFGW01000148.1:0-4949 GCA_001780385.1 Candidatus Fischerbacteria bacterium RBG_13_37_8
AGAGCCCCCGTAGGTTCTCTTCCAGAGGAGATTCCCGGCTGAATTAAGAGAGCCCCCGTAGGTTCTCTTCCAGAGGAGATTCCCGGCTGAATTAAGCTTCGCGATAAGTGCATCGGAATTACCGGCGCCGAAGGAATTGGTGTATCCGGCAATAATAGAGCCGCCATCGGAAGTGCTCACAATAGAAGAAGCGATATCATCATTTGTACCTCCGTATGTTCTTCTTGAGACTATTGCGCCTATCGAATCGATTTGCAGCAATGCGACATCTTTCATCCCGGCACCGTAAGTAGAAGTTATTCCGGCAACACTGGCTCCTCCACTTGATAATGTATCAAGTGAGTTGCCTTTATTAAAACCAAAAGTATTGGCAAAACCCGCTGTTGAAAAGCATGGTTCTCCTACAATGCACTGCAGTATAATCGTATATGACTGTACCTGATCGCAGTCCAAATCAAATACCACTAAAGTGTAGGTGCCAGTTTGATCCAAAGTTGTTTGAATTTCAGCAAGGTTGCCACAGTCCCACGATTTTTGTGTGTTATCTGGACGAAATAAGTCTAAACAGTAGCTCTTGTCGTTGTTTGATCCTTGTATATGAATTGTAGATCCTGAGATTCCGCCAAAATAAAAAAAATCAAGGTCCACTTCAGGATTATATTCCTCAGTTATGTATTCATCAAATGGAAGAGGTTTCGCTTCACCTGGCAGAGGAGGAGATATTCTATCAAGAGCAATCACATATGACTGCGTCTGATCGCTGTCCAAATCAAATACCAATAAAGTGTAAGTGCCAGTTTGATCCAAAGTAGTTTGAATTTCAGCAAGGTTGCCACAGTCCCACGATTTTTGTGTGCTATCTGGGCGATATAAGTCTAAACAGTAGCTCTTGTCGTTGTTTGATCCTTGTATGTGAATAAATTCTCCTGTGGTGCCTGTAAATCTAAAGATATCAATGTCTGTTTCCGGATTTATTTCGCAACTAATTTTATTTCCATATGCAATTGTCATATCAGTAGGTTCATCCGAGCAAGGGATTGTGGGTTCCGGCGCGAACAATATCTTTTCATTTTCAGCATTACTTGCTATATTGAAACATAAAAGGATGATTATAAAAAAGCATCCTGTCAATCTAGAATATTGTTTCGTCTTGTGAGTCAATACTAATGTCATTTGATGCCTCCTTTTCTTGAATACTTAATATGGCAAATTTTATAAAAATAGTAGCTGAATTATTTTCGAACATGCTAAAGAAAATATGCTTATATTGCTATTCATGTTTTCTAATTTGTCTGCTTCTATGGATACTAAATATTTTCTAAACCAGGTTCACATTTTTTCCAAAACCACTTGTGTATTTTTGCATAGAAATAATGCATTGTCAAGCGAAATTTTTTTCGGTGGTGCTTCCCTTGGCAATATTTTGTTGTAGTATTTATGCCTTTTGGTGAAATATATATTTCAACTCTTAATCATGCTTGATATTATGTTTCAAAAAATTTCTGAAGAAACTCCAATTATTATTGAATTGCCATCCTCTGTGATTAATGGTATTATAATTGTCCTTAGATTAAGCGTTTTGGAATTCTTATAGATAATAATGGTAGAAAAATGGGAATTAGTTAGATGCATCAATAAAACACAATTAGCACAAACTCATTATTCTAATATTTTTTAATTTCATTCATGCAATTGGCTTTTATTGCGAATATATATTCTATTAAGGAGGCTCGTTAGTCACATGAAAGAAACGTATACACCCCAATCCGTAGATACCTCAAAAATTAATCTGCCGGGATCAATCATGGAACTTGTTGAGTTGCTTGCACAAAACTCACATGATATTTGGGCACAAAGACGTATTCAGGAAGGATGGACTTTTGGAACCTCGCGTGATGATGTCAATAAAAAGCATCCTTGCCTGGTGCCATATCAGCAATTACCAGAATCTGAAAAAGAATACGATCGCGATTCTGTGACAGCAACTATTAAAGTAATTATTGCGCTCGGGTATGTTATTGAAAAAAGAAAGGAGACATTTAATGATAAGAAACTGCACAGATTCACATGAGATCCTTGAACAAATCTTAAAAACTCCTAAAGAACATATTGTGCATATAATTACTACCAAATGGCGGGAGCATCCTTCGAAAGATTATAAATGGGCGCTGCAGCTTTATCAGACAGCAGGAACAAAAATGCTTGAATTCGGTCAGACATTTACTGCATATGACATTCTTGAAAAAGGGCTCGAGTTTTATCCGCGTGATAGAATACTATTGCAACAGATGGCCCTCGCGCTTGCCAGGCTGGGCAAAACGAAAAAGGCTAAGGAAAAGCTTGAGCAGCTTTATAACAGAGGCGATAAATCCCCGGATACCCTGGGAATACTTGCAAGAACTTATAAAGATCTCTGGAAGAAAACTATCGATGAAACAAAAAGACGTGAATTCTTAGAGAATGCTCGGGATATATACATGGAAGGTTTTCGAGCTAATAAAAATGACGAGTATACAGGGATCAATGCAGCATCAATGAGCTTCCTTCTTGGTGATAATGATCCATTAACTGAAGAACTTGCTAAAAGAGTAGTTGATATCTGCAAAAAGAAACATTCTACGGATTTTAGTAGCAAGTACTGGACGCTTGCAACACTGGGAGAAGCGTACCTGGTATTAGGAAATTGCGAGAAAGCGTTTGCTTATTATCAAAAAGCTTTTAATACTGGTAAATTTATGCATGCTAATAAAGCTACTACAATTCAGCAAGCACGCCTTCTGTTTAATTTAATGAAGTCCAAAGGAGCTTGCAGCAAAGAAGAAATAGCAGAATTTGAAAAGCTTTTCAGCGCGGGAAACATAGTATTTTGTGTTGGACATATGATAGATCGCCCTGGTCGGAAAACGCCAAGGTTCCCGCCGCATCTTGAGACTGAGGTAAAAAACTGTATTAAGAAGGCTATTGCAGAACTGGATGCAGTAATAGGGTATTGCTCTGCTGCTTGTGGCACGGACATAATCTTTGCAGAAGAAATGCTTCGCAAGAAAGCAGAACTTCACGTTCATTTACCGTTCCGGCGGGAAGATTTTATACAAACAAGTATTAAATTTGCTGAGGCACAATGGGAAAAGCGATTCCATAATGTATTGAAAAAGGCGAGCACAATCATTGAACCGGTTACAGAAGCATTTCTCAATTCTGATTGTCTATTTGGTTTTGGCAATAAAATTACCATAGGCAAAATACTACTGCATGCAGAAACTTTAGGAATTACACCAACTCTTTTGGTGGTATGGGATAAACAAAAGGGCGATGGTCCATACGGGACATCAGACATAGTTGATTTTTGGAAAAAGCATTTTCATGAGAATCTTTATATTATTGATATCACAGAGCTTCAACCGAAAAATAGAATTCATATAACCAAAAAAATGTACAAAAGTCCATCTGTTCACAATGGTGATAAAGCAAAGGAATTAAAACGGTCAATAATGTCAATGCTTTTTGCGGATACCGTTGGATATTCCAGAATAATTGAAGAGCAACTGCCATTTTTTATGCATAAATTTATGGGAGCAATTGGAGACCTTGCTAATAGCAAGAAATATAAACCAACCTTCAAGGCTACATGGGGAGATGGATTGTACTGTGTATTCAATTCTGTATCAGATGCTGCATACTTTGCACTTGAGCTCCGTGATCTTGTACAAAAAACTGATTGGGAAAAGCATGGATTACCTAAAGATACCAGTATGCGGATAGCACTTCATGCAGGACCGATTTACTTCGGACGGGATCCTATCACCGGGCAGGTAAATTACTATGGTTCTCATGTAAGTCATACTGCACGTATTGAGCCTGTAACTTTGCCCGGGACTGTTTATGCAAGCGAGTCATTTGCAGCCCTGCTTCGAGCTTCAAGAATTCCTGAGTTGATCTGCGAGTATATAGGGAAACATGAATTGTACAAGGATTATGGTATTCATCCAATCTATCTGCTGCGTCGGTGGGACGAGATCGAATAGAAAAAGCATCATCGAAAGGGGATTAATTGAACGAAGTTGCCTGAACAGTAATACGGTAAGCATTGCATCCTCCCAAAAAGAAGGAATCCTCATTTTATTATAAATTCAATGCATCAATAATATGGTGATTACCGTCTTAGTAAGCAGTTCAATTTTTGGCATACTTCAGCTATACTGACTGATTAGCTGAGTAATTTTGGGAATTTATGATTATAACGAATAGAACAATACGGTTGTTTACAAGTTCAACATTTACTTTAGCTTTTCTAATTTATTAGCGGTAATTTCTTATCATTTCTGACAAGGCTCGTGAAAGTATTTTACGCAAATGTTCCAAAGATTTGTAGAAGTGTACTCGAAGCCCAGAAATATCATAATGGAGATTTGTTCCTTCCATTATAACTGCTTCTCCTGAATTCACTGTCTATGAATGAATGATTTCTTCCCATGATTTCTCGTTTAGACAGCCCTTAGAGTTATTTATGGGCAGGCATCTGCGCTTGTTATAGCAGGCACAGCAGAGATAATTGCAGGTGCAGTTGCTTTTAAAGCCGGCGCAGTGCCAACCAGAGGTGGAGCAGCGCTTTGAAGAGCAGGCGCTGAGATAGAAATTGCAGGCGCAGTGAGAAAATTGCAGCCATTATAATTGCCACTGGATTCAAGCTTAACAACCAGCAAATGAGGTGAGTAAGAAGTGGAGGAACCAGCAATTAGTATTTTGCCGTCAGGAAGTTCTTTTACTGCATTAGCTTTTTCTGTGCCAGTTGAGCCGTAGGTTCTTTTCCAGACAGTAGCGCCATTAGAAGGATTTAATTTTATGATAAGCACATCTGCATCGCCTTTTCCATAAGAATACGTATATCCTGCGACTATTACATTTCCATCCGAAGCAGTAGTAATGGCAAGAAGAGCATCTTCATTAGC
>MFGW01000148.1:5059-5467 GCA_001780385.1 Candidatus Fischerbacteria bacterium RBG_13_37_8
AGCCATCCGTTAGCTGAACTATAAAATATCCCATGTCATAACTTGATCCGCCATATAATCTTCTCCAGAGGATATTACCGGAGGAATTAAGCTTAATAATAAGAAAATCAGCCAAGCCGGCTCCCCAACTGTAGCTTTCGCCTGCAACAATATATCCACCATCGGAGGTTTGTGCAATAAATCTCGCCTGTTCATAATATGTCCCACCGTAAGTTCTTCTCCAGAGGAGATTGCCTGAGGAATCAAGTCTAAAAATGAGGGCATCGTAATCGCCGGCACCAAAAGAATTTGTATAGCCGGCGGTAATGTAACCACCGTCTGAAGTTTGCTGTATTGATCGTAGGGCATCCAGATTGGTATCACCGTAAGTTCTTTTCCAAAGCATATTGCTTGCAGAGTTGAGTTTGA
>MFGW01000148.1:5568-5771 GCA_001780385.1 Candidatus Fischerbacteria bacterium RBG_13_37_8
GCGGCGCCACCATAAGTTCTTTTAGAAAGAATAGCGCCATCAAAGCTCAGGTTAATAAAGAATGCATCAATGCCGCCTGCTCCCCATGCTGCAGCATAACCAGCAATAGTGTAAGAAGAAGATGAAAGTGCATTAATAGAATATGCAGCAGCATCATTAGAACTTCCATATACATTTGCCCATGCATTTGCAGGAGCAATAAC
>MFGW01000148.1:6060-6177 GCA_001780385.1 Candidatus Fischerbacteria bacterium RBG_13_37_8
TGTCGCTAGGTCCATTCACACCGATATTGGAAGGATGAATTGCTAAACCCATTATAGTTCCTGTCCAAGAAGGGTTGGTTGCCATGTAGACAATATATTCAGAGTAAGGAGCATTAT
>MFGW01000148.1:6207-12186 GCA_001780385.1 Candidatus Fischerbacteria bacterium RBG_13_37_8
AGTTAACTTTTTTGTTTTCATCCCAATTAGGATCGGCGCTGGTAATAAAATATATATGTCCAAATCCATCAGGCGCATTGCTTGCTAATCTTATTCTAATGCTATTATAATTGGAGGCACTTACTCCACAAAGCGAAATTGTTATATAAGGATCAGAAGTTTGCGGATCTATATAGAAGAAGCCACCTCCAACTGAATAGTTTTCAACATTGACCGCAACCCAACCTTCTGAATTTCCATCAGTGCTAAAATACCATTCTGTCGAAGATGAACAGGATGATTGATTCTTCTGAAGATAACAGCCCGCTGCCCATCCAGTTATTCCCAAACAGCTTCCGTTATTCCAGGTGATTTGCCACCAGATATAACCATCTGCTTCCTGGGGACCAGAAACAGCTATGCCAGAATCTCCAGTTGATACTTGACACAATTCATTACAACTAAGACTGGGACAAGACCTTACTTGAACGCCCGAATTATTTGCTTGAACACTATCATTTACCTGAAATAATCCCGTAATCTTTTTATAGCGTAAAGGTTCATAAAGAGTAAGATCACTAGCTTGATAAGAGCGCCAATTAACTTTCCAATCATTTGCAGATGCTTCATAAACAGTAAACAAGCCATTAGATTCCCTTTGCTTAAATAACATAACGTGCTCTCCAGGAATATCCAAAATATCCCCGGCTGCTAAATAATCTTTTGTAACAAGGCTACATGAATAGTCAGTTTTTAAAGTTTGAGTGCTTGCCTTAGTGCTCAGATCCCATGTTCGTGATACAAAACCAGAACAGTCAACGCCCACAGCACAAGAGCTTCCAAAGGTGATGCCACTACAGTCTGGATCCAAAGAAGTACATTTATCACCAGCATATTTTTCAGCTGCTAGTCCTTCATCATAACAATAACCTATATCATTTGTACAAGAAGTTACATTAGTAAGTCCGGAAAATCCTCCCCATTTGTATGGTATTCCGGTGTACGAACCTGGGGTACTAATAGGTGTTTTTACAATCTTAATCTTATTACCACAATAAGTACCTCCAGAAGGAGTAATATTTGGGCTGTTTGCATAAAATGTATGAGTTCGATAAGCTTCGGCGCGACTCATTATTTCTTCTTGGCTAATCGAAGCTAAATAAGAAATATGTTCCTCCTCAATCCCTAATTGTTCGGTGCTAGCGTCACCTGGAACGATATCTTCTTGAATAACAATCGAATGAAAAAAAAGTTGATCAATAGATTTATTTAAAAGCGCAGGATTTGAAACACCCAATGTCCAGATTATTACTTTAACGTGCTTTTTTAATGGTAAAATTTGATAGACTTTCCCATTGCTTGTTACTCTTAAATCCTTAAATATATATACATAGTTGCTGTAAGGTATCAAAGTTTCTGCGACAATTATCCCTTTTAAGTCATATTTTCTGAGATATCGCTTTACCTCAAAAGAGGATGTGGTTTCCTCTACAACAAGATAGATATTATCCCTGTCCGCACTAATTAAGCTGATAGTTTCAATATTCCCTTCCTTCTTTAGAATAGTTATTTCCTTTTTTATATTTCCTTCAATATCTGATATTTTAACAATGCCTTGTAAAGGCCCTTGTCTCTTTAAAAAGAAATAATCATTTTCCCTGCTTAATCCTAATATTTTTCTTTTCATTTGTGCTTCAAGCTTAACTTCAATCCCTTTTTCTATCAAAGGGTAGGATGTCTGATCTGCTGTTTCGAAGAACAAACCATGCTTGCCATCAAAATGAATACCAACTATAGGCGATTTTGTATCAGCAATTGCATAATCAGCAATAATGGAACCATTAGATCCATATTCAACTACTTTCATTTCTGCATTATAGAAAACGTATGCGTTTCCCCTATCTCCCAAGCATATGTCATATGCACTCTCTGAGATGGCTATAGAGGAGAGAAAGTTACCACTTAAACTGTAAATCAATATTTTTTGGTTTGTTGAATCAAGAATATAGATCTTATCATTTTCTTCGTCTACTGCAAAGCTTTGTGGACCATAATTTCCACCCGGAATCTTTTGAACACCTACTTGACCATGAGCGTTACCCCATTCTATTTGAAATATTTCTATGGGAATGAACTGTTCAGAAAAAGCTTGAGCATTTAAATAACTTAAATAGAGCAGGCAGAACATTAATAGCATTATTTCCACCATTGCTACTCTAATAAAGGATATTACAAATTCTATTGCTTTTATTTTCATAATAACCACCTTTTTTATTTTTCGTACATATTCGGTGAATCCTGTTCACGTATTTTCATCACTCTACTTCTATATTTTTGCATAGAAATTATTGGTAGTCAAGCAATAATTTTGTACTGTGGAATTTTGCCATAAGGCAAAGCATGAATTACGTTAGGTTATTTGAGCCACAACATTTTTTGAAACATAAAATTAATGATCTACTTGATCAATATTGCTGCTTTGGTTGATAATGTTGTAAATCATTAGCATATCAGTATTTTAGACTAGGATTTTTATTTTTCCAAACAAAAAATTGCATAGATGTCATATTGTTGATGTTTAGGGGGAAAATATGCAAAATTGGTAAATGAAAATCCTGAATAAGTTATCATGCTTTTTACGAGCGAAGTATCGGAAAATGTGAAGATACTTATTTGCTACGGGCATATTTTGGTGTTGGCAATTGATGGCGCTGTGATTGTAAAAGCTGGTGCTGATCCGCTTAAAGCTGGTGCTGAACCTGACAAAGCTGGTGCAGTGGCGCTGATAGACGGTGCTGTTATTGTTAATGCTGGAGTGGTAAAATAGCTGCATGCCGGGATATTTCCAGTTGAATCTACTTTCAATGCTAGAAGCGGAGATGAAAATGAAGCGGTTTGTCCGGTTGCTACCCAATCACCGCTGGAAGTTTCTTTTGTTGTAAGGATATAATCGGCTGCGGCTCCACCAAAGCTGTTTATTCTTTGTGCAACTCCGGAAGAAGAAAGCTTTATCATTAATCCTTCAGCGGGGCCTGAGCCAAACGAAGCTGCATAACCGCCGATAAGATACCCGCCATCAGCAGTTTGTGTTATTGAATATGCGCCATCGTCGCCAGCAGTGCCGAATGTTCTTCGCCATTGAATATTGCCTGAGGAATCCAGTTTCATAACAAGAGCATCGTTATTCCCAGCTCCGAATGATTTGGTGGTTCCTGCGATAATATAAGCGCCGTCAGATGTGCTGAGCACTGAATATGCTTTATCTTCATTTGGTCCGCCGTAGGTTCTTCTCCAGAGTATATTCCCGGAGGCATTTAATTTCATGATTAAGGCATCGATTGTACCGGAGCCGAATGAATCGGTGTATCCTGCAACCAGATAGCCCCCGTCCGATGTTTGTACAATGGAAGTAGCTGTTTCTGAGTAGACTCCGCCGTAGGTTCTTCTCCAGAGTATATTCCCGGATGAATTAAGCTTTATTAACAGCATATCGGCGCTTCCAGCACTGTATGAACTTGTTTCTCCTGCTGCAATATAACCGCCATCAGAAGTTTGAATTATTGAATTAATAATGTCTGCATTTGTTCCGCCATATGTTCTTCGCCAGATAATATTGCCTACTGAATTTAGTTTAAGGATAAGTGCATCGGTATTCCCTGCGCCGTAGGAATTTGTGTATCCGGCAATAACAGATCCACCATCAGCAGTTTTTACTATTGAATTAGCTACATCGTCATTCGTGCCACCGTATGTTCGTCTTGAGACTATATTACCGATTGCATCGACTTGCAGGAATGCGACATCTTTCATTCCCGCCCCAAAAGATGAGGTATATCCGGCTATAATAGCTGCATTATTTGATAATAAATCCATAGAATTGCCTTTATCGAATCCAAGCACATTAGCGAAGCCATAGCCGCTTGTGCATCCTCCTCCGCTACAATCCAAAAATACTTGATAGCCCATAGTAGAATTGACACCATTTTCCGTGACAAGAACCGAGTAAGTGCCATTTTGATCGAGTGTAGCATATACTCCCGCAGTTGCGCAAGCACAATTAGTAGTGCCGACTTGAGTGCCATCCGGACGATATAATGCTACGCATGGACATCCAGGGCTACTTAAAGAAGTAGCTTGAGCAGTGATAACGTAACCAATAGTTCCTCCAAAATAGAAGAGATCAGCATCTGATTCAGGATTAATTTCATCAGTGATTGTTTGACCATATTGAATTAATGAAGCGCCGTCTGAAGGCGGCGATACACGCTGAAGTGAAATTTCGTAATTAAAACCTCCACCAAATATATGTTGTTGTGCTGTAATTGTATAGGTTCCTGTTTGATCAAGATAAGACTCTATGTAAGCATTCCATGTACCGGAACAATGCTGTACAGTTGTTGAATCAGGCTTAAATAATTTAATACATGGATAGGAACCTTGAGAATGCATATGCAGCCAGATTGTTTCCCCTGCTTGCCCATAAAATCTAAAAGTATCTATATCTCCATCATCTAATGAGCATGTTACGAGATAGCCGTAGGTAATATTCATATTAGTTGGTTCTGCATCACACGGAATGCCTTCCTCTGTCGCCTCAGCCACAACTGCAGAAGCAATAAAAAGAGCAAGCACCATTAAACATACCGTTACATTACAACATTTTTTTATGTATGAGATCACCGCTAGTCTCATTTTCAACCTCCATAAAATACAAATTTTCTTTTCATATATTATAAGTGAACAATATTCACTTTTCGTATATATTCAGTGAACCACGTTCACATTTTCTCATCAATCAACTTTTACATTTTGGCATAGAATTAATTCATTGTCAAGGAGCTGTTCGTAACCACAGGAATTACGGGAGAACATAAGATTGAATCGTGGGAGAAGTGGGTGGAATTGCAAAATGAAAGATAACCTATAGTGCGTATTTTGAGGTTTTGCCATAACTATTTTTCACTATTTCCAGAAAGAGGGAGCAAAAGAGCTGGACTTCCGCGCCGAGAAATACTATTATACAGATATGATGACAAGTTATTCAAAATGTGGCAAGGTATTTAGCCAGCAAGAGATAGAAGAGATCACAACAATAGTAAAGGAGCATTATCAGGAAGGCAGGTGTGAGATATCACGAAAAGTGTGTAAGGCATTATCGTGGTATTCAGAGAATGGGAAAATGAAAGACTGGATATGTCGTGAATTTTTGTTGAAGCTCCAGAAGGATAATCTTATCATTCTTCCACCGCCGAAGGCTTGTTCATTCACGAGATTCAGGAAGAAGAAGCTTGATAAGGTAGTATTTGATGAGCCGGACAGAGTCTTTGAAGGTAATCTTGGCGACTTTAGCAGGCCGGTATTTAAAAGAGTAGGTTCTTCATCTGAGAATACCCTATGGGAGTATTTGGTATGGAAATATCATTATTTGGGCTATAAAGGAGTAATGGGGAGATTTTTAAAATATCTTATTTATATGGAAGACATTCCGGTCGGATGCATAGGATTTACCGGAGCAGCCTTACGTGTCAGTGATAGAGACAGTTGGATAGGTTGGGACGATGAGGTAAGGAGAAAAAATCTGAAGCATGTAGCCAACAATTTTCGTTTTGTACTATTTCCGTGGGTAAGGGTAAAATATTTGGCAAGTCATATTCTGAGCAAAGCAATTCCCTTATTAGCAGAGGATTGGCAGAGGCAGTATAATGTAGCGATATATTTAGTGGAGACATTTATAGAACAGGAGCGATTTCAGGGGACATGTTATAAAGCAAGCAACTGGAAGCATGTAGGACAAAGTAGAGGATATGCGAAGACGAAGAAGGCATACCGCTGTCATGGGATAATTAAAGATGTCTATGTGTATCCAACCATGAGTAATTCATTAGAGTTATTACAATGTCTGTAATAGAGTTAGCATTAGTAAAGAGAGAAGATACCGTTGGGGATTGTCCCCAAGAGGAATCCTGTCAAAGAGTAGCGATGCTTCTGAAGCAGAAGGAT
>MFGW01000148.1:12233-17075 GCA_001780385.1 Candidatus Fischerbacteria bacterium RBG_13_37_8
AGCAACGGAGTTTGAGCGGAAAGTAAATGAAATCATCTATCTGCGTCATCAATTGCAGTCTGCTTGCCAGAAGATAGAAGAATTGACGAAGGAAAACGAGCGGTTGCACGGCAGGATCGAGGAATTGGAAGGAAGCATTAAAGAACTTTATAGAACTGCATTTGGTAGTAAAAGTGAGAAAAAGAAGGAAGACCATGTGGTTGCTTCAGAGCACAAAAAAAGAGGCGCAAAGCAAAAACACAAAGGAGCGGGAAGAAAAATCCCGCAACATCTTCATGAAGTTGAACAGATAATAAAATTACCGCCCGATCAACGGTTTTGTCCTTGCTGCGAGTTACCGTATGAAGAAACAAATTTATACGAAACCTCGTCAGAAGTATCAGTTGAAACAATATACTACCTCAAAAAGATAAAAAGAAGAATTTATAAAACAACATGTAACTGCACTAAGACTTTGGTTTGTGCAGCGGTACCTGCAAAACTTATCCCGAAAGGTAAATTCTCCACTGAATTCTGGACTAATGTGCTTATCAACAAATATCGCAATCATCTTCCGGTTCAAAGACAGATTGCTGAAATGAATGAATATGGACTTGTTGTCTCCTCAGGCAGTATATTTGGTGGATTCAAGAAGCTTTATTTTCTCTATTTACAGCCACTGTATTGCGCAATGGCACAACAAATACGTAAAGCTCAACGAATGCATGCAGATGAGAGTGGCTGGCATTTATTTGTGAAGTTCGATGCTAAAGAAAATTATAAATGGTACATATGGGTTTTTGTTTCCCAGGACATTGTTTTATTTGTCCTGGCGCCGGGACGCTCTGCTGA
Organism: Candidatus Fischerbacteria bacterium RBG_13_37_8; assembly: GCA_001780385.1. Lineage (GTDB taxonomy): Bacteria > Acidobacteriota > HRBIN11 > MFGW01 > MFGW01 > MFGW01. The sequence continues at coordinate 13,065 of MFGW01000148.1, forward strand.
AGTGCCAGGCAAAGTACTATTTAACCTTAATGCAACACAACTAAAACTTCTCAATACTACTCCTTTCGACGGAGAGAAAAAAATACTTAGCTCAGATAGATTCTCTGCTTACAAACTGCTAAAAAGACTCGGTCTGGTAGAGCTTGCTTTCTGCTGGGCTCATCAAAGAAGAGATTTTATTAAGCTGAAAACAAAATACTCTCTCCTGCAAATTTGGGCTGATGAATGGATTGAAACAATAGCTACACTCTATCGCATTAATAATGAAAGAATCAAACACAATCCACAAGAACCTGCTTTTGAAGCATACCAACTGCAACTCCGTAAAGCTAGTAGTCACATTCACTCTCTCCTTTACAAAGACTATAACCATCCGCAACAGAGCGCTCTTATGGAAAGCATGCAACAACACTGGAATGGTTTAACGCTCTTCGTCGAACATCCAGAAATACCTATTGATAATAACATAGCAGAACGTATGCTACGTCACATGGTCCTTGGAAGAAATAACTACTGGGGCAATCACTCCTTATGGGCAGGACACCTCACTACTACAATGTTCTCTATTATTCAAACCTGCCTTATGCATAAAGTATCTCCTCGAGCTTATCTTACCTTTTATTTTGATGAGTGCCTTAAAAGAGGCTCTGCTCCTCCTGAAAATGATTTGAACCTCCTTCTACCATATAACCTCGATCAAGAAACAAAATCAAGACTGAAAACGCATCGCTAGCCCCACACGGGGCTATAAAAAAACCGCAAAGAAAAAAAAATCCTTCCCTTTTTATGTCTTCATCTTTTAAAATACCTTATGATACATAAGCGACATCTTTCCTCTATTCTCACGCATTTATATCCTTCCCTTTTTAAATTGAACAGGGTTTACTGAGCATTTACCACTTTTCTTCGCCAATTCACTTATACATCTTAGAACCGGATTCTATTAATGTCAATATCAAATCTTATTTAATGAACTTAAGCATTTTATTAAAGCCTTCTGGATTAAACCGTATTACCTCCATACTCCGCAAGTTTATTGGTAATTCATTAATGTTGACTTCTTCTGTAGCTACTGTTAATAATATTCCTTCTTTTCGCCCGGATAAGATTTCATTTAAAAAACAATTCCACTCATGCTTGACCCACTTTGAATTCACATTATTTGCCGAGCTTGTGACAATTGCCATGTTGCGTGAATGCTCTATTGCCCTTGATATCTCCTCTATGAATTCTGGAGAACGGAGAGTTTCGCTGCTAAAAAAGGCACGAAGACCTTTTGCTCGTAAAAAATCAAACAGTTGTTTAGCATATGAGAAATCATTAGACCTGAAACAAATAAACACATCAAAATCTTTACCAAGCTTGTCAACATTATCTTTATTGAAAAGTAATTTGAGCAACATTTTTGTTAGTGATTCAAGGATTTCTTGTGTGAGAGGTAGTGAACCTTTCAATGACAGGGAATTCTTAATTAACATCTCTAATGGTTTGGAGAGAGCAATATCTTCTAAACGTAAAATAATAATTGTTTTTTTTGCTTGTATCGCCCACTTCACTTCCTGAAGAATATGTCCTGATTTATTGGAAAACGGAGTAAGCAACAATAAAAAAGCACGGCTTGTCTGTATTGCTTTAAACAACTCTTCGCTTATATTTTTCCCATGGGCTAAATCTTGATGAGCAATATAACATTTTATAGTTTCTCTTTCCAGGTATTCATATATTGAATGAGCAATATTATTATCGGGCGTTGCATAGCTTATATATATATCATATGCCATTATTAATCTCTGCCGAGACTCTTTAATCATTTATTAAACCGCTTCTATGTTTTTAAAAAGCAATTAGCTCGTTTTTACTTTGTGCCTTCGTGTCTCTGTCTCTCTGTGCATGCCAAAGATATTTAGAATTTCAAATATCTTTAGCTATCTTTACTATAGAATCTTTTGTGAATTGTATCATGTCATCCAAATCCATTGAAGCAACAGATGAATCTATGTTGTTAATTTCTTCCTGATTTAATTCATTCGTTAGTTTTATTTTTCTTTTATGAAAGAATTCAAGATATTCTTTAGAAAACCATATATTATGCTGATTTCTTAGCTTTTCAAACATAGTAATCATTGCTGAAGCTTCGCGGTATTTGTTTTCCCGCATCATTATTTCAGTCAAATTAATGAGGAAGTTCATAAATGGCTTTATATATTTCTTATGTGAATAGTATTTTAGGCTTTCAAGGAGTTCTCCTTTGGCATTTGATTTATTCATTTGAAGATAACTTATGGAACCAAGCCAGTGTTTCGCTTTAGCAAGAAGCAACGAATCATTAATGGTTTCTGCTAAGTTTGCAGCTTGATAAAAATAGTCTTTCGCCTCTTCTAATTTCTGCTGGTTAGGATTAGATTCTTTGAAAGCGACTAATCCAAGATTATACAAGGCAAGCGCTATGCCAAGATGGTCAAATAATTGTGTCTTAATTATTAAGCTTTTTTCGAAATTAAGCTTTGCTTCTTGATAATTTCCTAATTCAAAATCAATGCGTCCTAATTTGCGAAGTATAGTTGCTAGTTCTGATTGATCATCATATTTATTCCATTCGGACTTGCTGTATTCATATAATTGTTTTGCTTCTTCATATTTGCCAAGTGAGCGAGCAATATCACCCTGGCTAGTTTTTATTTTGGCAATTCCCCAGCAATCGTTCAATTTATTTCTTATGTCAAAACATCTATCAAAATAGTCTTTTGCTTTTTGATAGTTTCCTTCAGCTTGGGCGATGTAGCCAAGATTTTGATAGCATGCAGCTATGCCAAGGTAATCATGATAATCATCTCGAATTTTTAAACTATTCTTAATAGCTTGATAGGCTTTATCAAATTCTCCACGTGATAAATGAACCAATCCTATATTATTTAAGGCAGAAGCTATTCCCAAATCATTGTTCAATTCCTTATAGATACTGAGACTTTTTTCGAGATATCGTCCAGCTTCATTTAAGAGTCCTTGATCGTATGATAACATGCCAGCGCCTTTCAACGCTTTTGCTTTTAGTTCAAGCATATCCTCGCTGCAAGCTTCAATAGTGATTGCCTTTTTTAACCATTCGATACCCTCACGAAAATAATTTCTCTTAGACCAAAATTGCCAGATAGCTGATGAAATCTTTAATATAGTTTCCAGATCATTTTTTCCCTCTGCTTTTTGCATTACATAAATAAGGTTTTTATGTTCATTATCCAATCGTTCTAAGAATTTCCCTATATCAATCCCATTTAGTTTTGATTCTATATCGAGCGCAAATGAGATGTAATAATTTTTATGCTGATCCTGGAAGAATTCAAAAGCATCTGCATCTTCAGATGCCTCAAATTTATTTTTAGCATATTGTGCGATGACATCTAAAAGTCGATACCTATGTTCGCCATAAATGTTTTCATAAATATCTACCATTGAAAATTCTATTAATGCGGGAAGAAGATCAAAAATCAAGGAAGAATCTATTGGATCCTTGCAGCATATATTTTCGACCGCCTCAAATGAAAAGAAACCTGAAAATATAGAAAGTCTTTGAAATAATATCTTTTCGTTTCGAGTTAATTGCTCATAGCTCCAATCAATTATTTGATTTAAGGAATATTTTCTAAGATTTCGATATAATTGCTCAGGAGTATATACATTTGATTTGGCTGCTACTAACATAATAGCAAAAGGAATTCCATTTAATTCTTTACAAATTCTTTCAATATAAAGTGCATTTTCATCGGTAAATTTAAATTTATTGTTGGCTTTCAAAGCACGCTGACAAAATAAATTTATTGTATCGAAACTTTGCAGCCATTTTTTATCTATAATGGTCAATGAATGCCCTGTTTCATCTTTTTTGATTCTTAATCTATTTATACTTCTGGGTGGAGGGAGGGCTAATGGCCCAACATTGTAAGATTTTTCATCTTCCTCTAAGCTGCCCCCGAGTATCTTTCTCGAAGTTATAATAATTTGTAGATTTTCACA
>MFGW01000148.1:17097-19658 GCA_001780385.1 Candidatus Fischerbacteria bacterium RBG_13_37_8
AAACCTGTGCACTCTCTTATCATATGCTCACTGCTATCTAATATCAGCAAAATATTTATGGATCTCAAATAATTTGTAATAGCTTGCAAAAGAGGACACTGTTCTTTGTTTCGCAAAAGCAGGTTATCAGCAATTATTCTTTGTAACTGATCAGGATTATTAGCAGTAGATAAATCAATAAAGCTAGCTCCATGTTCATACTTATCAATTACTTCCGACGCGACTTGGATTGCAAGGCGTGTTTTCCCTATACCTCCTAAGCCATGAAGAGTGATGATGCGCTCTCTTTTATTAAGAAGAAGGTCTTTTACTTCTTCTATTTCTTTTCGTCGACCTATAAAGCAATTCGATTGTGGAGGGAAATTATGAGCATACGGTTCTTTTACAGGAGGAAATTCTTCTTTTGGCACATCTTTATGAGACACCTGATAAATTTTTTCAATGTGACTCAGGTCAGCAAAAAGATGTTCGCCAAGGTCTTCGAATGTAGCATTAGCAGAAGTGATTCCGCAAACATATGGATATGTTGTTTGAGATACAAGAATTTGCCCCCCATGAGAGATCGCCAATAGACTTTTTCCACGGGCTTGCGAATAACCGATGTATTTACCATTAATTGCGTAGTCCTTTCCGGTGTAAAGAGCCATTTTTGTTTTCAAGCTAATTTCATCCAACCAATTGCGCTTGTGCATCGTCTGCTGAATTTGAATTGCTGCTTGCAATGCTTTTTCAGGTGAGGTGAAAACACCATATGCTATGCCTTCTTCATCTCGAATGAAAAATCCCTTGTTTTCTTCTATGGCATAAGATGCTAAGAGATAAAAATCTGATTGAATATGCTCAATTTTATCTGGATGGTGTTGTTTAAGGACACACAGATCATCTATTCCCACAAATAAGAAAGTAACCGGTTCTGTATCTTCCATTCTTATGTTCGCTTTGCTTTTGAAAAAATCTATATCCGGTATGGGTTTTGTATCTGTATAAGGATTATAAACTTCATATAGATATATTATCGGATCATCTCCTTCATAATAAGGTCCGTAGTCTTGCCATTTTATCCCTTTTTTGTCTAAATCAATATTTTCTATCTTTTGAAAGAGAGCATCACTTAATAAAATATGCCCGCCTTGTGAAAGATTAGTTATTCTACAAGCCCGTGCTGATCTTAGCCGAATAAGTTCAGATACGCTTACATATTCTTTCTTTACAACATTCAAACAATCCATGCCTATCCTTGCACCTAAAAAGTCGCGCTCGTAAAAAAGCTTTTGAATTTCCAGCGCACTTTCTATTGCAATTAAAGGAACGTTAAATATTATAAAAAAGCCATTAGTGCTCTCGTGTATTATTGTTCCTTTATTCGCTATTGCACCTTTTATGATGTTATCATGATCTTCGAGATTTTTTTTAAATTCGGGACTTCCTAATTCATCAATATATGCCGTTGAATATACATTCTCCTCATACATGATCGTAATAGAAGTTGCCTCGTTTTCATGAATGTAGTTAAGTATTGCATTACATTCAGCATCACTTATTATGTGCAAGGATTTATAACTGAGAATTCTTGCTTTTCCAATTAATGTATTATAAAGTTCCGCAACTTTTTCTCCTGTAATTCCCAAACTGGTGCTTAACCTTATACCCGGATTTTGCAGAATAGCTGCGAGAAGATGAAGGCATGATATTTTTTCCGTGGGCATAGATAATTCATTTGCTCTTTTAAAAATATGTTTACATTCTTCGCTGAGTTGTATAGCATCTTCTGAGATATCATCAATGCCTTTTCCCATAGCTTTCCTTATGTCTGATGCCAGTGTAAGTAAATTTAATCCATGCATTTTAAAAACATTTTTGATTGATTCTAATTCATTTCTTATCAAGTAGTGATCCTCAACCATAAGCGTATCTTTTTTATCAAAAATATCCGCATCTTTCTCTAATTCACATATGCACATGAAAATATGTTCTTTTTCGATATAAAAATAGCCAGTTGTTTTTGCTTCGCGCGCTGCTTGAAAATATGCTATTCCAGCTCCCGGTGAAAGCTTTAGCTCTCTTATCTCCATAGATTGTTCGGGTGATTGCTGTTGTTGCATACTTCTGAAAGGTATTTTTTCTGTGTCAGGATACATTTCTCCAAGAATATCTTTATCTTTTGCTGCCCGCAATACGTATCCTAAAGGTTCCACCTTTATAAAAATATCATTAGTGTCCGGCATCTGTTCTAATTGTATTTTGATGAATTCCCCCTGAACATATATTTTCTTATGAAAACTTACGCTCATTGCGTCTAATAAATATTCTAAATATTTTTTATTTATTATTCCCTCAATAATTGCTTTCTTTCCATGTTTTATTATCATATCATCTAAACGGCTACTTAATACTTTTTTATTCTGATTGCCTGTTTTTACATACCAGTCAAATACTTTTGAGCAATGTTTAAGCCAGGATATTCTCCTCGTATTAAAATATTCTAAACATGTATCGGGATCCTTAACATTAAAACAATCATCAAGAATATACTCAATATCGGGCCTCTTATTGAATGCCAT
>MFGW01000148.1:19673-22930 GCA_001780385.1 Candidatus Fischerbacteria bacterium RBG_13_37_8
TTCATTAAAGGCGATATCTTCACTCAACTCAAAACAAATAGGTCCCGTAGGGATGTGTGCAAGCATTTTAGTGAGAAGAATAATATCGGAAATAATCCCTCTTGTTAAATTTATGGAGAAAAAAATATTTCGTAATTTATCTTCCGTTTGATTCAGTAATGAATTAATTGATTCCAGGTGAATAAAAACACATGCAATTTCAAAGATTTTAGCAGATTCTTGTTCAGAAACTATGTCTTTAAAAATTGAAAAAAAATTGTTATTTATTTCAGAAAAATGTTTGTTGTGAATATCTGTAATCAAACATTCAAAACCAACTGTCTGTTGATTATCTATATCGAGAACTTCATTGATAGGCTCAAATTTTGTTCTCAATTTACTAAGAAATATTTTAAGCTTAGGCTCAATATTTTTATGAAGATCAAGTTTGATTATATGCTTTATTGTTTCCGTAAAAGCATTGTAATCCATATTATCTACTCACACTATCTTAAAAGATTACTATTTATGTTATTATTTAGATTTTAGTACAATAATGAGGTATTATAGCATAATGACAAGAAAAATAAAATGAACATAAATGTAATTGTTATACCGAGATGAAGGCATAAGGCGATAATACCCTAAATGATATTTTATCCAGTTTATTAAAGAAAGGTATACCTACTCCAAGATAAGAGGCAATGTCTGGACTCGCTACCTATTTTTTAAGCCGATAGACCTGCAAATCAGCTTTTGCAAGTATTCTCGGATAGGCACGCACTTCATTTCTGTTTATATTTTTTGATGCATCAGTCAAATTATTCCAGGAGGTAATATCAGGATGTATCTTGTTATTATCGTCTCTTTTGCCATGCTTCCAACCAAGTTTTTTCTTTTCTTTCACCCAGCTTTTATGCTCCATTTGCGCCATCACTTCAATTTCGCTATCAGTGAATTTAAATTGCTCTGCATCCCAATCAATGAGTGGCTTTATTCCACAATGTATGGCACGGAGATGTTCACCTATGCGATCAGCATGAGTGTAATTTGGTTTTTTATTTTCTGGGAGTAATTTTTCCCATGGAAATATGTTTGGAGTTTCTCCTATTTTTTTGCCCAGTTCTAATTGCTTTTCAAACCAGTCTTCATGTGCGGCACATGCTAAAATTTCTTTCATGCCCCCTTTGAGCTCATCAATCTGGCACGTTCGCTCAATGAGACTAAACGAATGAAGATTTTTGTATAGACTGAGATGAGGGGGTATTATTTCATTTATAAAGCTGATGACAATCGGAATTTTATCCGAATCAAGATGATGATGCAATTTGATAGCTGTTCTAAAATTTAATTTATCCTCGCCAAGACATAGGTAAAAACTGCTTGCATCACACACTTCTTTTTTGTTGTATAAAAAAGCAAATTTCATAAATTCCGCTGAATTGACATCCATCTGCAAGCCTCTTATATTACATATTTCTTCTAATTTAGGATACTGGCAATATACTTTAGCAATTCTTTCTGAGATTTTTTTATCTATAATAGTAACGCGCAATTTATTTTTTTGCTTGTAGGATTTCCACTTTCGCGCTGCATGTACTAATAGCTTCTCACCTAAATATCCAAAACCGATGATAAATAAATGCGGAGACGGGGATTTAGTTTTTATTTTATCGTAAAAAAATGGGTGTTCATTAATCCATAGCCTTGCAGCATTATCAAGAATATTAAAATATTCAAATCGTAATACCTCTGGCAGTCCTTTTTCAATCATTAATTCTTTCAGGAAGTGACAGATATCAGGTTCAAGAATGTGGAAAAAACATCTCAGAATTGTCTCATCTTCTTTATCTGATAGTTCGCGCACGCAATCGGCTATATGCACATTAGTAAAATCGTCTTTGCAAAGAGAGAAAAGATAATTTGCTTTGCTTATGTTCGCTTTTCGAAGTAGCTCTGCATCAGTCGCATCTCCAATAAGTATAATAGCTCCCAAATTCCGACATGATTCAATTAATCCATTATTTTCGTTCTTTTCAATAATGATAACATTATTTCTTTTTTCACAAAATTGTTTTGCTATTTGAAATCCCTTTTGTCCAAGGCCACAAATAATAACATGATCTTGATGGTAGGGGAGCCATGTTGATAAATTATTATCAGTTTCAGTAATAGCGCCATGTTTGCATTTTAAAAATTTTTGTATATCACGCTGGATTTCTTCAACGGATTGATAGCGTGCATCAGGATTGTCTTCAAAGCATTTTAATAATATGAGCCTAAGTTGCCAAGGGATATCCTGATTATGTGCCCAAAGGTCTGTCCGAAGCTGCGGGTATTTATCCTTATCTTTAAGAGGATGTTGGCTTGTCAACATCTTGTACATGATAATGCCCAATTGATAGATATCTGTTCTGTGATCTATATGCTGCCTTTTATATTGCTCAGGTGACATATAGCCGGTGGTGCCTCCGCTGAACGTTTCATCATTGTCCAATAATGCTCGTGCTATGCCAAAATCTAATACGAATACCTGACCATTTGTATCTACCATTATATTACTTGGTTTTAAATCTAAATGGACAATATCATTGTTATGTGCTTCTATTAATGCATCACTTATTTGTGTGATAATTGAACAGAATGTTTCAGCGGAGAATTGTTTCACCAATTTTATTACTTTATTGAGATTCAATCCATTGATGTAAGCCATTTTTATATATTTTATGCCATTGATTTCGTCCAAATCATGAATCCTTATAACATTTTTATGCGTTATTGTGCGTCCAAGTCGAACTTCATGTTTAAGTATATCGAGAGCTCCCGGAAAATTTAGCTTATCCGGTCTCATCATCTTTATAGCAATTATTTCATTTTGTTCCTTATTCTGCTGATCCGCTACGTTTTTATCAATAACTTTGTATACTATACTCATTCCACCATGACCAATTTCCTCAATAATCGTATAACGTTTTCCAAAATTTTGCCCAGGCTCAAATAATAATTGCGGGAAGAGAGAGAGGTTATGTTTCTTTGATGTATTCTTTTTTTTATTCATATAATACTCCCGCTATGATAAAATATACTTTTCAATTGAATCTGCGAGCCGCCCTTCTTTTCTTAGATCTATAACTTTAAATGAACAGCATGCTGTGTAATGTACGTTATTAACTTGTGATTTTTCCATCGGATTTAGTTGGTGATTTCCTTAAATTATACTTGTCTATTTTGTTTAAGAGAGTTTGATAAGAGATTTTCAGTATTTTTGCTGCTTGGCT
>MFGW01000148.1:22960-26378 GCA_001780385.1 Candidatus Fischerbacteria bacterium RBG_13_37_8
TTGTATTGCATCTTGAATAATTTCATCCAGGGATTTCAGTTGATCTTTATCCACATAATCTTTTTTTGATGTTTTTTTCTTTTTCTTTGGAAGGTGTGCAAAATCAGAGCGATAAAGAAAATCCTTGTCTTTTGATTGAAGCACAGCATTTTTAATGTAACTTTGGAGCTCCCATAAGTTGCCTGGCCAATCATATTTCATCATAGCTTTAATAGCTTCGTTAGTTATACCTTTTACATTTAGTTTAAATTCACTGCAAAACTTTTCAAGAAAATAATGTGCAAGCAGGGGAATATCCTCCTTTCGATCTCTCAGAGGCGGGATCGTAATTTTGAATCCAAATCTATTAAGCAAGTCTCTCCTAAAAGTTTTTTTGCAGATACCTTCTTGTAAATTTTTATTTGTACCTGCAATCACTTTTACATCTACTTCGATAGGATCACTTCTGTTGGTTTGGCGATTAACGCCCAGCCTTGTAATTTGCTTATAGTGGATAGCATCCAATATTTTTGACTGCAAAATCAGTGACATGTCGCCGATTTCATTCAAAAAAAGCGTCCCTTCATCTGCTTGTTCAAATGCTCCTTTTCTGTCAAAGGTTGCTACATCAGCAGCACCTTGCCACCAACCAAAAAGCTCTGCCTCTGCCAGTGTCTCAGTTATAGCAGTAGTCAAGCATACAATAAATTTTCCTTCACGTGCCGATTTTGATTTATTATGGATAGCCTCAGCAAGAAAATTTTTGCCTACACCGCTTTCGCCTAAGAGCATTATGCTCGCATCATTTCCTATAACGTGTCGTAATTTTTTATATACAGCCTTTCTCATAGAAGATGTTTTTTCATTTCCTACCAAAGTAGTTTTCCAGTTGCAATAATATTGCGAAGTATTGCTATTTTCTTTCTTTTCAAGGGTATTTATGCTATCAAGATATAATGTAACCATTGTCATAAGGTAAGATATAATATTAAGTTGTTCACTGGAAAAATCTTTCTTTTTCTTTTCAAGATAGAGAATAGCAATTGCTGATTCATTTTTTTTAATTGGTATGTAATAAAAATATTTTGGCGGGTAATGATTGGAAAAAGTTTCTCCATTTAACAGCATTTCCTTAATATTACTATTGAGTGCTGGAATATCAGATCCACTTTCTCTATCAATTCTATGAGAGGCAATTATTTTCAAAGTATTATCATCTTTTATTATTGCAATATATCCTTTTTGGAAATTAATAATAGAAGGCAGTGAATACATGAATTCCTTTAATACTGCTGATTCAGTAGTACAGTTTTTTAATCTTTTTAGTGCATTTAAGATGGGGGGAGTGGCTTCTGAAGAAAACTCAATGCATTCTTTTTTAATCCATTCAGGATCATTTGTTTCATCGTCCTCATTATCGCTCTCACTCCTTCTGCTCCAAGAGGATAATGATGAAGCAGGCGCTATCGGTACTATATCAGCTTCAAATTCTTCTGAATCTTTCGTAAAGAGTAAGGTGTAATCTCCTATTGAAATAGTATCTCCATTTTTAATTTTATTATGATATATTATCCTTTCATTTAGTTCTGTGAAATTTTTACTTCCAAGGTCACGAATGAAATACTCGTCATCGCTGCTTTTTATTATTGCTGCATGATGCTGTGATACCAACTTTTTTGAGTTTATGAGTTGAATATCGTTGGAATCGTGGCGGCCTATGCTTATTATTTCTTTCTCAGAATCGAATTTAATATCAATAATTTTCTTGGAGTTTCTATTAATCGTAATTTTGATCATTTTCCTTCCCTCCACAAAATGGTGCCTATATCATTTGCGTAATATATTAAAGAATGCAAGAAAATAACAGGTTAGAGCATTTTTGAATAAGTTCATACTAAAACTGATAACCATATGCTTATCGCCAATAAATAACATTGTTCAGCCAGAAAAAAGAATAATCTATTACAATTATTTTGTCAATGCTATATGAGCGCTTGACATCATATTAATGCTATGCCAGAATGGAAAATTATAGGAGGCTTTATGGCTTTGGAGATAAAATCTTTTATGAAAGATGAATGTATTTGGAAGCTCAATACTTTGTCTACTCAAATAGGAGTCGTACTAAAAGGTACGGTAAATATAGAGGTATCTCTTCCCAAAATTGAAGGTTTTCCATCTTCTTTGCAATTAGGAAAATCAAGACCTGCAAGCATAATTGGAGAAACAGCTATTCTAAATGTTATGCAATCAGAATCTAAGTTAAGAACCGCATCTATTGTTGCAAATGAAGATAAAACAAGAATTTTATTATGGGACATTCCTGATTGGCCGTGGCCCGGAGAAAAAAAAGACCATGCAATGATTGGCAATTTCATTATCGCAAATGTTTATTTTTTTGCTTATAGAAATTTAGTAGCAGCGATTTGGGGAAAGCATTCCATATTCTCTAAAAAGGGTTTTAATGGATTAATAGGTGAAATTTCAAGCTTTTGGATTTTTTGTCAAGGGAGAATGAAAGAATATTTATCAGAAAATAATTTGGAAAATGAATGGGAGTATGAGTTTCCAATTTCTTTAATGATAAGAGATGTGTCTACTGAAATTCGCAAAATGGGCAATGTCCAAACTGATACATTTCAAAAAAGAAGTGAAAAATGGATTCAGGAAATTATTGAAGGTAAATGGAGCGACTTTGCAGAGAAAGTTGATGAGGTTATAGAAGCAATTAAGAACATAGAAAAAGCTGCAATAGAATTAAAAACAAAGAAATAGTTTCAGGCACAAAGTTTTTGGGAAAATGGTTAGGGAACTCGTTGAGATATTAAGCATGTCCATTACCCTTAGAGCGAAGCTCTCCTATAAAGCGGAGCATACGCTAATCCATTCTTCAATCATTTCCTTATTCCATTATCCCTATCAATAATGATAATTGATAGAAAGCCCCTATTTTCAATAGTTCGAAGAAATTCTGAAGCGTTTAATTAGAGGTCAAAATATGCCTCTAATATTACGGGCACAAAAAGATATCATTCGCAGCCGGAGAAATACTTATAAGACCTGGAGCTGTCGCTGTTATGACTGGTGCAGTTCCTGACAATGCTGGAGCAGCGGCTAAGAGTGCTGGCGCTGTCACCGTTAATGATGGTATATCAAAGAATCTGCAATTAGATATAAAACCGTTTGATTCTAATTTGAGCAATAAAAGATGAGGCAAAGTTGAAGTAGTGCTGCCGGTCAATACAATATTGCTACCTAAGTATTCTGTAGCGGAATAGCCAATATCTTTTCCTGAACCGCCAAATGTTCTTTTCCAAATTGTGTTACCAGTTGTTGAATCTATCTTCAAGAGTAAGATATCAGCATCTCCTTTTCCAAAGGAATTTGTATTGCCAACTGCGAGAATATTGCCATCGGAAAGAATATCTAAACCAGCTAT
>MFGW01000148.1:26417-27278 GCA_001780385.1 Candidatus Fischerbacteria bacterium RBG_13_37_8
AAAATTGCCAGAAGTACTTAATTTAAAAACCAGACCGTCAGCTAAACCAGCTCCATAAGAATTAGTTTTGCCAGCGGCAATATAGGATCCATCTGCCAACTGGACAATTGATGAAATAGAATCAAAAGCGGTGCCTCCGAGGCGTCTCCGCCAGAGAATATTGCCGGAAGAATTAAGCTTAATTATCAAAGCGTCAGCGGAACCAAAAGTAGAGTCATACGTGTATCCCCCAACAATAAATCCACCGTCAACTGTTTGTTTGACAATGGTAGCAGCTTCATCATTTGCTTGACCAAACGTTCTTTTCCATAATAAATTTCCCGTTGAGTTGAGTTTTAGTACCAGTGCATCTGAACCTCCTGCGCCAAATGATTTTGTAAAACCTACTGCTATATAACCGCCATCCGAGGTAATGGCAATTGAATACAGATAATCTTGAGTGCTCCCACCATACGTTCGCCGCCATGCAATAGATTTTGTGGAATCAAGTTTAACAACCAAGCCTTCATAACCTCCACTTCCAAATGAGGTGGTGGTTCCACACAAAATATAACCACCATCGGATGTCTTACTAATTGAATAGAAAACATCCCATAAAGTACCTCCAAAAGTCTTTTTAGTAAGTATTGTTCCTTTTGGAGTAATTTCCATGAAGAATCCATCGTAATCTCCCGTTCCGAAGGAGCAAGTGGAGCCTGCAATTGCGATAACGCCGGTGGAATCGGTATTGAGCGAATAGCCCACATCATCATTATCTCCTCCATAAGCTCGAGCATAAACTAAAGTAGCCGTGCCACAGTACCTTCCCCCACCAAGTGGTTGATCCCACCACCTATCTCCTCCCCAAATAAGCATTTCAGT
>MFGW01000148.1:27304-27996 GCA_001780385.1 Candidatus Fischerbacteria bacterium RBG_13_37_8
ACCTTTCAAGCGGTGTATTTATCATGGAAACAGCCTTCCATGAATTTGATCCCGGACTATATTTGCCTCCATTTTTTATATCATTCCAATTTTCTCCACCACCCCAAACAATCATTTCGGTGCCTGACCATACTGCCGTATGATTTATCCTTGCAGGCGGGGCATTGCTCAGCGTGACAGGAAGCCAGGTATTAGAAGTTGCATTATATTTGCCCCCGGTATTGACCGCGCCATTGCTATTTCCACCCCAAACAATCATTTCGGTGCCTGTCCACACTGCAGTATGGCCGTATCTTGCTGAAGGGGCACTTATCGAAGATATTGAGCTCCAGGTATTTGAAACCGGATCATATTTACTTCCGTTATTGAAATAGAGGATTCCATCCCAGCCTCCCCAAATGATCATTACTGAGCCCGTCCATACTGCAGTATGGAGGTACCTTGCAGCAGGAGCATTAGTCATTGAAACAGATGACCACGTGTCAGAGCTGGGATTATATATGCCGCCTGTATTGTACGCTATGTCTTGATAATCACTCCCACCCCAAACTATCATTGCGCTTCCTGTCCATATCACGCTATGATCTGTGCGGCTTGCTGGAACATTAATAAGGGATGTGGGTAACCATGAATCGGTACTAGGATTATATCTTCCACCAGTATTTAACACATCAAAATAATCTTCTCCACCC
>MFGW01000148.1:28016-31841 GCA_001780385.1 Candidatus Fischerbacteria bacterium RBG_13_37_8
AGTCCATACTGCTGTATGCCTGCCACGACCTGCTGGTGCATTGGCAAGCGAAGTAGAAGTCCATGAATCAGTTACAGGATTGTATTTGCCACCTGTGCGTCTTTCAGATTCTCCTCCCCAAATGATCATTTCTGTGCCAGTCCATATTCCAGACAATAGGCTTCTGGGTCCAGGAGCATTTGTCGTTGAAGTAGGTATCCAGGAATCATACGCCGGATTATATCTTCCACCTGCATTAGTGCTACCGCCACCCCAAACTATCATTTCGTTCCCTGTCCAAACTGCACTATGCTCAGATCCCGTATACGGAGCATTAGTATCAGATATAGGGAGCCATGTATCGGTACCCGGATTATATCTCCCACTATCATAATAATCATGCCATGTAATCATTTCAGAACCGGTCCATACCGCAGTAGCTCCTGACCCACCATATGGAGCGTTTGTAGTAGAAGTAGGAAGCCATGTATCATTGCTCGGATTATATCTTCCACCTGTAGACTTTTCGGAACCGCCATAAACAATCATCACCGTTCCGGTCCATACTGCGGTATGGCGTTCCCGGGCTAATGGTGCATTCGTCGTAGAAATTGAAATCCATGAGTCGCTGACAGGATTATACTTGTTTCCGGTATTCAAATTATTATTACTGTTATCTTTGCCTCCCCATACTATCATTACTGCACCTGTCCATACTGCAGTATGATTCGTTCTTGCCACAGGACTATTTTGCAGCGAAGTAGGTTTCCATAAATTTGTTGAAGGATTATAAATGCCGCCACTATTAAAACGCGTACCTGAATTAATTCCGCCCCAAATTATTATTTCTGAACCTGTCCAAATAGCAGTATGGTCAGCTCTTGCAGATGGAGCATTTACCGTGGACATTGTAGTCCAATAATCTGAAACCGGATTATATTTGCCTCCCGTGAGATAATAAGTGCTTGAACCGGCAGTTCCTCCCCAAATTACCATCTCAGAACCTGTCCAAATAGCAGTATGATTAGATCTTGCAGAAGGAGCATTATTGTTGGTAATATGTACCCATGAATCTGTGCTGGGATTATATCGTGCCCCGGTGCCAAAATAAGAATCTTCATTGACACCACCCCAAATTATCATTTCACTGCCTGTCCATACCGCAGTATGTTCCCACCGCCTTTCAAGCCCAAATTCTTTCCAGGTATCATCTACACATGGCGTACTTTCAATAGCTGGAAGCACATATTCAGATGATGCTACTTCAATTTGAGTACTGAAATGCGACTTTACAGAATTCCACCATGATTCGAACGGCTCTTTTTGCCACTCTATTCGCCCTACCGTAATCTTATCTTGTTCCTTATTTACAAGAATAACTACTGAAAAACTATTCTCGTTTTCCGCTAAACTACTCGATTTCCTCACAGGCAACATATTCAATATTTCTTCGGGATGATCCTGCTCTGCAGAAATAAAATGCTTATCGGAGCGTGTAATCGAAAATTGCTTTGTTAATTTTAAAAGAAAAGACTTCCATTCATTTTCATTAATGAAAGACTGCACTGACCGCTTATTATTATCAATTGCACGCTTGTAATCTTTGCTATTTGCCTTGATCCATTCAATCTCTTTGTATTTTCCGCGTAATGAATCAACAGAAACTCCTCCATCAAATTCATTTAGTTCTTTTTCTGCGAATTTCTTAGTTTCTCCATGAAATCTCTCATCATAAGCATACCAATTTCTGATAAGCCGATCAACAAGAACCGGACGCGCAAGACATTCAGCAACTAAATATGGATCATCATTTAATGCACTCCATATTTCCTGCAGTATCTCAGGTTTCCGTGTGTTTTTTGCTATTCGGTTCATTTCAGCTTGAAGCTGCTCCGCATTAATGTGCATATTCCAATAATAAGCCAATGCATTAGTTTTTTTCGTCAAATCTGAAGTTTTATCTATTATTATTTCATGAGGCACTATCTTTTCAAAAGGAGGTTTTGGCTGGAGATTTGCCTCAGGCCATATCCTATGTTGCCAGTAAATCTTTTCTATCTTTTCTTGACAGGCTATTCTTTGCTCAAATGAAAGATTTTCAGAAGATCTCATAATCAGGGAGTGCAATCCTATGTTATCAGTTTGGTGATAATAATTATTATGAGAAGCACTCCCAGTTTTAGACATGCTATCTCTTGAAATAAGAATAAAAAAGCAGCAAATCAGAAAAATCACGATAATGTTAATCACATATTTGATTTTTTCACCAGGTTTATCATTTGTATACATTTTTTACCCCCTATGTAAATATTTTCCTTTGCGAGTTCTGAGGAGCAGAACGAAGCAATTCCTTACTGAACTTAAGGCGCATAAAAATACTTCCTTGTCACGCATCCTTCCGAAATGCTCACAGTGACGAGCTATTAGGGACTAAAAGCTGCACCTTCGGAACTATCTAAATTGAAAAGTATAACAATGATTTCAAAGCATGTCAATGGTACAGCCACTCTTGTCCAGAATCCGTCAAGGTTGTCGCAAGAAACTATATAGAGCATATTTTTCAAGAAATTCCGAAACGTCTCCTTATATGTCCATTCTTTAGGTATTCATCCGTATAGACTTTTATGGAGTCTATGCTATGTGCTGCTATTACTTTTCATTAAGTTAATAGCATTCTGCAGATTGCCAGTAGAATTATTATGCCTCAGGAGCAAATCCAGAGCTGATTGATAGTTTTAATAGAGGTAAGCCTTGTGAAGCATTGGACCCATTGAACAAAAAATTTCTTTAAGGAGTGAAAGCATGAAGCAAAAAGAAGTAAAAGCAATATTATTGAAATTATCTGCCTCGGGAGCATATGATGAAATATTGGCAGAGATGAGGAATGAGAGACATCCTTCAAGTGAGCAGATTAATTCCTTTTTGTGTAAAGAACTATCAGAAGCTGATGCTGATCAAGTGAACAGGCATTTAGCTTTTTGTGATATTTGCGCAAAGAAACTTATATATCATCAACAAAACGAGGAGACAGCACAAAGAAAAACGGATTTGCTTTCCAGAATTATTGCCTTATTACGCACGAGAATCTTTTTTCAGTTAATATAATGAAAGCAAAATCCCAAGAAATTTAGAAATTTAAGCATTGAATTATCTATAAGAAGCCAAATTAACTATTCTACAAAGCAGGTTCATTGGAATATATGCCACGAAATGCAGCATCAAATAAGAGGAATTAATGACATGTTTCATTCCAGAATGCAAAGTTTAACGCAAGTTTTGGATATGCTCTAAATAAAAATACTTTTGCATATATACGCAATTCATGCATTAAATAGGCATCGTTTTTGAAAGAGCTTCCTCAAGAGAAGTGATACCCGTAAAGGTTTTATCAAGGGCATCTTGTCTTAAGGTTCGCATTCCGGATATTATTGCTATCCTCAATAATTGATCTGTCTGCTCTTTTTGCAAAATGGCATCCCTTAATTCTTTATTCATTACAAGAACTTCATATACTCCACGGCAAGCTATCCAGTTATTAGAAAGTTTTTTTCTAAACTATCTAAATATTAGATAGTTTTTTGGTGTTCTCATCTTTTAATATATTCTCCAATGATGCTGAGAAATCAGTACTGTCCTGCTTTTTACAATAATGACAATTATATCATTAATGTTGGTATAAGTTTTGATGAGTACCTTTTTGAAAATAATTCAAGGAGGTAATAGCAATGCAGGATATAAAAAATAAAACAATGGTGGATCAAGAATTTGAAAAAAACTGGGAACGGCTTAACAAATTTGCGTCTATCATTATAAGGCTGCATTTCAAAAAATACCGGCATGAATTAG
>MFGW01000148.1:31952-33859 GCA_001780385.1 Candidatus Fischerbacteria bacterium RBG_13_37_8
GGAAACTTGAGGGGAGATATAATTGTGGAAATTGCGATTATTGTTCAGCAAAGAATCCCCATATCTGCACTAAGCAATATGTTGACAGTGGTTATGTGGAATTAAAAGATAACCCTCATTATGGAAAGATAATTGCCCATAGCCAAAATCCGAGACTCCTTACTCCACCTTGTTCAATGTTCTCATCGAAAAGAAATAATATAACAATACTTACAGATGTAGTTCGTTATAGTTATAATGTTAACAAAGAGAAGGAGATGATAAAAGAATTTTTGCAGGTGCTGTTTAAGCATGATTCTAATGCTGAGTTTGTAATCAGGAAGCATTATTTTGAAAGAGCAACTTTTCAGGAAATTGCGCAGGAAATGAATGTATGCTGCAAAACAGTTCAAAGATGGCACAAGGCAGGATTATTGTTTGCGGAAGAATATTTTTATAAAACAGGATGGTTATAAGTAGTTTTATGAGCATTTAGCAGTAGTATTGCTGGATATTTAAGTATCTGATAACTTTCAGCCGCATTGTCAAGATGAACAAACAATTGCTTCTCTTAATTTCTTCAATTATGTTTGATGTTTTAGAAGCTTTATTATATTCTATGTTTGGAGAAAAAAAATGAATAGATTGCCTCAAAGAATATATAATGAAAATGAAATAATTTATGAAGCAAATAAGCCAGTAGATCATGAAATAGGGATTATTACATCTGGCAGAATATCAATTCATCCAGTCACTGCAGATTCTTATAGTAATTATCCAATGATAATCGGTGAATTAGAAAAAGGAAGCTTAGTCGGAGAGACTGCTATTTTAAATTATATATATGGCATAAAAAATGTGAGAACTGCAACTGTAAAAGTATTGGAGAAAACAACCATTGAAAGATGGGCATTGCCCAGCATGCCATGGAATGAATGGTTAGAAAGCACTCTATTTAAAGAAAAACATTTTGTTTTTGGAAATTTCTTGATTGCTAATATTTATTTCTTTGCTTATAGAAATTTTTATATCTGTAATAATGCAACGACAGAATATAATATTCAATCACCATTGGGCAGCAGTGCATATAAAAATATTTTGCAGCTATTAAATAAATGGCAAACAGACTGCAAGGAGAGCATAAAAGAATATCTGGCTCCCAGCCTCAAAAAAAATAATACGTGGATTCCTACTGTTCAAAATGATTCGTGGCTAAAAGAAATTGGAATAGCGGCAGCTTTCAGAGATTTAAGCACCGAATTATCGATAAGAAGCCAAATTAACTATTCTTCCAAGCAAATGTATTGGAACATATGGCAGCAAATGCAACTTCAAATAAAGGGAATTAATAATATGTTCCATATACGTATGGAAAGCTTAATGCAAGTTTTAGATATGCTCTAAGCTAAAATGGTTATAAAGTATGTTGTTGTAATCTTGAAAATTAGTACTGTCATGCTATTAACAATATTGGCAAAAATATCACCAGGTAAGGATATTAATGGCTAAGATATTATATATTGCTTTCATGCTCTATATTTTAGTAATGAGTTTTGGACTGCTTTTCATTAAACCGTGGCATGATCGTTCCAAAGGTTGTTTAAGGCGGGCAAATCGTATTCCCAATTATGTGCTTCTGTTTTTCTGTAATATAGCTCTCATATTATATCCTTTTACAAGCCTTTCAAAAGCATATCTTAGATTTACAAGTTTGCAAATGGAAGAACAATACTGTATGGGGATAATAAGCATAATCTTATTCCATATGCTCGCCTATGCGATTATTTGTAGCAAAAGAAACCTGAGTTTCGGCATAGCAAGGTCTTTCATAGCACAGTATTTTCGAATCTTCTTCACTTCCAGAAGAACTGATGAAAAAGACAATTGCGATATAATTTTGTCTGCAGAATATGCAGTTATTGGTACTT
>MFGW01000148.1:33866-34411 GCA_001780385.1 Candidatus Fischerbacteria bacterium RBG_13_37_8
CTTTTTTGGTCCTTTGAGTCTTTTTAGATTTGAGACGACAAAGCTTGGTTATTATGTCATCATATTGTCTGGTTTGCTATCGTGGCTTATTTATTTTATTGTCGCAAAAATTTTCAAAGCACGTTACTATTGAGAATTTACGGACAGGCAATCATTGCTTTGTCTTTCGCCCCACCATCACCAATCCGGTATCTTGAAGGTATAGACCGACAAGATGCGGATTTCGAGAGAAATCCCACGATAACTCGATCGCAGCCTTCGAAGCATCCTCGTCTAATGACGAGAAAGGGACAAGAAGGGCAATCAGAATTTTGTCTGTCTTACGGGCTTCTGTCAGCAGGAAACCACCATCCAAGCCGTCTACCAAGGCAATCATTAATACTGAAGGAAGCGAATCCCAGTCCTCATTAACGACCGGGATGCCGCTTTGATGTTGAGCGACCTTGTCTTTCGGTAGCGCACACCAAGCACGCAGAGCCAGAGAACAGCTTCGTCCATATCGTCTGCATGTGTGACTGGAATCGCATTTTCTGAGGGATCGATGC
>MFGW01000148.1:34424-36717 GCA_001780385.1 Candidatus Fischerbacteria bacterium RBG_13_37_8
AGATGGGCAGCTTTCCTGATCGTCAGAGATGAAAACTGTCCGTCCTGCACGCTCCGGAGCCAGCATGAGAAAAGTTTCATACCGGACAGGTCCTGTACGATGAACAGTATCTACTACAAAAACTGGCGCAATATCAATCAACCGGTGAATCATGCTCTTCCATGTCTTTTCGCTCGATGTGCGCATGATATCCAGCCGGAGCATCTGGCCTAATGTCCCCATTCTGTGTGGATCAAGTAGAGCGACGACCCGCAAAGGACTGGCAGAGAAATGAAGCCGGAAGAATAGCATGGTTGCTCTCTCATTTGAATCCGCCAGAAATAGAATGGCTAGCGGCAAGGTGAGTCTGAGCAAAGGTACCAGTGCTGCCGACGTCATAGCCGCGATAACACCTGAAGGGATAATATCTTCCAGTATGCCAATGCAGACGAGAGAGCAGATCATAATCAGGGAAAGGACAAGGATTTGCCTTTGTCCAGTTAAACGGCATAGATAAAGCATTTGCCTTATCAGGGCAATATTTATGCTTTTCCTTCTTTCCTTATCTTCGCGTTTTCTTTTCATAATTTTTTTTCTGTACAATAAAAATATCGAAGTATATTTTAACAGAAGAGTCGTCTTTTATGTTCATAGTTCTAGAAATTTATCCCAACCTGTTGAATTTTCCGACTTCCTGAAATACAATTATAATGCTATGAAAAATGAATTCCTTATTTTCTTTCAAGAGGCGTGAAATACAAATGAGTGCAAAAAATGTTTTAAATGTTGTCGGTTGCTTGTTTCTACTTATGTTTGCCCTTCAAGCATTCACGACAGTCAAAGCTAACCGAGAATTAGTTTGGAAAGCGATCCGCAAAATGTTGATGGTTTCCCTGGGCGGAGCAAAAGCTCTTTTGCTGATTGGTGGTATTATAGGTTTAGCGTATCCAATATTCCAACTGCTGCTGTCAGACTGGATTCCGCCATTTCCTCCGCTTTTTACTATAGGAGTTTCACTTCTCGCCTTAAATGGGGCATGTTTGCCACCAACCTTCTTGTTTCTTGCTGCTTCCCAAGGGGCTGGATTCTCTCTTGCCCATGAAATTGATCTAAGGCGAATTGGATGGACTGTGCTTTTTGGATGTGTGGGAAATATCTTTCGGTTTCTTGAACTAAAAATGCTGAGCATCGCCGCAGCTGCACCAAGGTGAGAACTATTTTTGTATCTTTGCAAGACACACATGTAATACTTCACCGCATTCCGCCTGCTCTTCTGTTATCCCCCAAGGCAAATCTACTTCTACAAAATCCACCTTCCTCTCATGGCGTCTGCACCGTAACTCGGGAAAGATATACAACACAAGATAATCCCTGTCATCCAGCATATCCCGAAATGCTGATGATGCAAAGACACTCACCACTCTTTATTTCGACATTGTTGCCCCTGATCGCTCCGTCATTATTCACCTTTAAAATTGATAGTTATTCTATAATATAGCATAGCTAAAGGCAATACAATATCGGTTTCAAATAATAAAATTAATTAATTTGCTATACCCTGCGCTGCGAAAGCAAATTTATCAAATTCAACTGAGTAGGTTTCCAAATATGCGGGTGCACCAGGCAATTATTTACTACTGGCATATTTTAGCATACTTCAGCTATAATAATTGATTAGCTGAGTAATTTCGGTAATTTTATGATTATAACGAGTAGAACAATACGGTTGTTTATAAGTTCAACATTTACTGATTTTAAGGTGGAGCGAGATGTTTTGCAAGAAGAGGTATTTCCTCAGTTGAAGGAATACTGTTTAACGAAAGGATTAAGATTTCAGGCAATTGATTTACGTTGGGGAGTTAGTGAAGAAGCTGGATTGGATAATCGAACTATGCGGATTTGCTTGCGTGAATTACGACGATGTCAGAGAAATCAACTTAAGCCTAATTTTCTTATTTTGCTTGGGGACCGTTACGGCTGGCGACCATTGCCGGAAATTATTTCTGCAGATGTTTTTGAACAACTTAAGGCATATATTTTGGGAACAGATAAAGAGGCATTAGAACTGATTAATAATTGGTACAGGCGTGATGATAATGCTGTGCCGGCAGTGTATGAATTACAGCCGCGGAAGGAGGCGCCTTGCAATGATTATGATTTTTGGCAAAGAAATGTACAGAGTCCCCTGCTTGAAGCATTGGAGCAAGCATCGAATCATCTTGAGTTACATTTAGATCAGAAGGGCATAGAGATAGGCAGTTCAGCAAGTGAGCAGGAGATTATCGAGGGTGCGCTCAAGGTTCCTGATGCTGCT
>MFGW01000148.1:36869-37011 GCA_001780385.1 Candidatus Fischerbacteria bacterium RBG_13_37_8
GATTGGAGATCAGAACGTGCATCCTTATATTGTACCTTGGCGAGACGAAGGTATTTCGAAAAATGACCTAGTGAAATTCAGTGAAGAAGTATATGGTATTCTTGAAGCGATTGTTAACCAGCAGGTATGTGAACTTGAGAAA
>MFGW01000149.1:0-6621 GCA_001780385.1 Candidatus Fischerbacteria bacterium RBG_13_37_8
GCGTGAATTTCCACTCAAATGGCTTTGCTATTTCTTCATAGTAATTTTGGAAACTTAAGATATGTTCTTTCAATTCAAGCAATGATGAGAAATAATTGGGAGTAAGAACTTTGCGTTGAATTATTGAAAAATAAATTTCGATCTGGTTAAGCCAGCTAGCGTGTATTGGGGCATGGACAAGAACTAAATTAGGATAGTTGCCTTGTAAGCGTGTTACAGATTTCGGCCCACGATGAATGGAGCCATTATCAACAATCAAGAAAACTCGTTTTGCCTTTTTATAAGGAAATTGCATCATGATTTGTTCAACAAGTAAATCGAATGCAGCGATGCTGCTTTTATTCTCGCAAATACCAAACAGCTTAACTTGATGCATGTCTAAAGCAGCAATATAAGCCCAAGCTCCGCATCGCTTGTACTCATGTTCCACCTTCATAGGTAAATTAGGCTTGGCCGGATAAGTAGCATGACAACGACGTCGAGCCTGGATGCTGGTTTTCTCATCCGCAGAAAGAACATATTCGTCATCCTCCAGCTTTTTTCCATCCCAAATTCTTTCGTAAAGATAAAGAATTCGTCCTGCCTTATCAAGAAAGCAAGGATCGCGAGGAAAAATCCATGTACGATGTTGCCATGGGCGGATAGCATCTTCATGAAGCCATCTCCATACCGTGCTGCCACTTATGCTCGCTACTAAACCAGATTGACGCGCATATCTGGCTATATCTACGGAACTCCAACGAGAAATTGGCACTTTGTATATAGCTGGAAGTTCACATGCAATAGCCTTAATTTGAATGACTATATCGGGGGGGAAAAGACCGAGGACGTCCCGGTCTTGGCCGTTCTTCCAGACCTTTGAGACGCTCTTCAAAGAATCGCTTTCGCCACATGCTAACAATCTTTCTTCTTGTATCAAGTCTCTTTGCAATTTCATCGTTGTCTAATCCTTTTGCAGCAAGAAGAATCATTTTAGCGCGAACTACATTAATATATGGTAACGTATATTTTGCAGCACGACTTTTTAATTCCTGCTCTTCTTCCGGAGAAAGAATTATTTTATATGGGCTTTTTCTGGGCATGAATAGCCTCCTAAGAGTCATATCATGCCAGAAAATAATATCTTTGTCAAGTCAATTATACGTAACTGTATTTATGAATTTAACTACTAAGGGATTGGAGAGAGTCGTATATTTTTTTTGCATACTTAGAATCTTCGGCTGTTGCACTGATGAATATGTCATATTCTTCTCTGAAATATTCATTGAAAACTGTTTTGTATTGGTCCATTATTACATTTTTCAATTCTAAAATAGTAATGATTTGCTGTCAAGAGCTTTTTCTTCTCGGCATCCCAATGATGAAAGTAAAGACTTTTTCTATGGTTGCTTACGCTATTTCCATGATTATCTGGCAATCCCTAACTGATTCTATTCCTTAGATATAATGTACTCCGGCGGCACACTTTTTGTAAGCCATATGCCACTTTCAGATTTATAAAAAATTAATCCATTGGCGTGCATCTCATAAGATTTGATAGTCAGTATAACTGGTTTCCCATGTCGCCTACCAACATCCGCAGCAGTTTCCTTATCGACCGAAAGATGAACAAACTGCCTTCCTTTCGGTTGAAGGCCATTTTCCTTAATCGAGCTAACAAATCTCCAAGCTGTCCCATGATAAAGAAACTCTGGAGGTTCTTTTGCCTCATAATGTAGTGCTACGCTAATTGAATGGCCATGCGTCGCCCTGATCTTTTTTCTATCCTCACTTAAAATAAATCTCTTCTTATCACTACTCTGAATTAGCATTTCAATTGTCTCCCTGTCAAATAATACCCCTGCCTGCTTAGCTTTTAATAGCAATTCATCAACGTTTACCCAACCTTCGGAATCCAGTTCTAATCCTATCGCCTCTGGTTCATGACGCAATACCTTGCATATAAATTTACTCAATTTTATTAGTTTACCATTCATATAACACTCCAGATTGGCTTGTATTTAAAAGATAATTGCAGAACAAGAATTCTGCACGGTCTATATTTATAGCTGCTATAAAAATATCCTTTGCGAGCTTGCCTAAGGCAAGCGTAGCAATCCCTGACTGGCCAAAAGAAGTACAGATAGTATTATTTACTCTTATCTCTGGCCTACTTTTAGGGGCATGGGTGACTCCTTAGTATTTTCCTAAAATAAATAATGACTAAATAAAATATCTGTTTTGTTATATAATTAAAAAACATAATACATTTTAACACGGCCAAATTTAATCATAAAGGACAATTCTTAAAAGTATATTTTATTCCATCATTTTGCAAAACTCTGTTTAAATTAAGATTTTGTATCTTATTCAAATAATGTCCTTTTTTTGGAATAGATCCGTTATTATAACTACTATGAGAAAAAAGGCAATTTTGAGTTGGTAACATTTTCGGATAAATTGGATGCAGAAGAGCAACAAAAAAGAGCCAGATGGTGGTTGCTTCACGGTGGATTTGGTGGATTAATAGGAAGCGTGAATGTGCCGTTGGAATATTTTGTATATTTAGAGAATATAAGTGAAAGAGATAGATGCGTCTTTATTTTGAAAGACAAATTTGATAGACAAGATTATTACTATACTGAAATTGATCGAGAATATATTTTCTTCAAAAATCAGACTTGATAAAATGCGTAGAGAGTGCTTTGGAATCTGATAAAAAAATACATTCAGATGAAAGTGATGCATGATTTTGATGATTGGCTGAGCAGAATAAATCGTACCAGGGAAAATCTGTTGTTTATATCGGAGAACAATGGTTTTGATTGGCAATTCATCAACTGGTATTTTTGGCACTTCCTCAATAAAAATCCTTTCGGTCACAGCTCAACTAATTTAGGTTCTTTATATAAGGGACTTGTTAAAGATACCTTTCAAAGTTTCAAGCACTTGCGCATTACCCAACATGCTCATAATCCTGTTGATGATGCAAAAGGAAATGCAGAGGCTTTAATTAAAATGAAAAACGAATTAGGTCTTAAAATTAAATTATAAAGAATATGATGCCAGCAATCGTTGTTCTCTTAATAATGTCCATTGTGAGAAGGTTTTGAATCAGTGCTATTTCTTGAAAATAGACTGCACTTATTAGGAATTTTGCTTAAATTATAGAAATGAGTAAAAGAAAATTGATTATTCTTGATATAGATGAAACCTTGATTTTTGCTACAGAAATTTCATTGGAAACTAAAGCTGACTTTTTCTGTTCTCCCTATTTCATATATAGACGTCCTCATGTGGATGAGTTTCTTATGTATTGCAGAAAGGAATATGAGGTGGCAATTTGGACATCAGCTAGTGAAAGTTATGCATTGGATGTCATAAAATCACTTTTTCCCATCAATTATCCTTTGGCATTTATTTTTACCGAAGACCGTTGCACAAAAGCATTTGACCACTTAACAAAATCATTGCGTTTTATTAAAGATCTTAAAAAAGTGAAACGCAAAGGTTATTCACTTCAAGATGTCATAGTAATTGAAAATAATCCTTCAAATATATCTCGACAATATGCAAACGTAATACCTGTTATATCATTTATTGGAGATCCTTCTGATAATGAACTCCTGCAATTAATGACGTATCTTGATTATTTGAAAGCAGTTGAAGATGTCCGGAAGATTGAAAAAAGAGACTGGAAAAACCGCATAGTATAATATGAGGAGAAAATTCTTGAATTAAAGCGCCTGCCTTAGTATAAAGTTTGCCTCATTATAAGAATTCGTTTTTTGTCAGACTTTGTTCTCGTTACATCATAGTAAAGGATAATCATATTTGTTGCCTATAGAGTTAAATAATAATGTCCTTTTTTCAGAGATACAACCGTTACAATAAATGATATGAAAGAAAATATTTATAACTTAGAATTAAGATTATTAATTAAAAATACTTGCTTATTTAATGGTACTTTTTATCAATTGAATTGTCATAGTATTGTGAGAACATTAATAAGGAGGCATATATTATGACCTTAACACAACTTGAACAGAGAACCAAAAATTATGAGCGGATGGAAATCGAAGGGAAGATGGTGTGGGTGCCGAATCCTGTGCGAATTCCGCAATGGCCATTCGTAGGCAGGGAGACTCTTATCGAGAAAGGACTTGCTGCATGGGCACGGTTTGACGGAATGTTGCCATTGCATTACAGGCTTTACGGTCCACCGGGGACAGGAAAGAATGCCATTATTTATGAGATTGCACGCATACTGAAAAAGGAATTGTATATAATCCAGGGACACCAGGAACTTGGTCCGGAAGATGTGGCGTGTTCGGCTACTATGACTTCGAAATCCACTATTGAATATGTAGCGAGTCCATTGTGGGCAGCAGCATACCGTGGCGGTATCTGTTTGTTTGATGAAATTGGCAAAGCGCCGCAGGCAGCATTGGACCCGCTGGCATCTCTGCTGGATGACCGGCGCACAATAACTTCCGTGCTGGCTGGATTGCAGTTGAAAGCTCATGACGAGTTCCTTTTCTGTGCGATTTTGAATGAGGATGAGGAGGAAGGTGTTGGACTGCCGGGATTTATCGATGAACGAACCAGACCAGCGATTCGTGTCGGATATCCTCCGCTTGTCGAATTGGAGCAAATCCTTAACTCGCGCCTTCCCATGCTTGATGGTAAATGGAGAAAAGCATTTCTGTCTGAATTTAAAAATGAAACACTATCCCCGCGCATTGCGATTATTCTGCTTGATAATGCCTACCGGATGTACAGGAGAAAACATGGTAACAAATTACCAATGGAAGATGAAGTAGTTTATTATCTGAATATCGCCTATGAGGATAATGTGAAAGAAGGTAGGGAAAAAGAAAAAGAAGAAGAATCCAAAAAAGAACCTAAAAAAGCAGCAGGGAAATTATTTTATAACTAGCGTTATGAAAAATAATGTTAAGAAGCAACATGAATTTAGCAAGCAGGAGAACTTGACGGTTATTCCATATGTGCGGAACAGGCTCATTTTTGCACAGCGTGCGGCGCAGGTGGTACAGGAGCGAATTGCTGAATTTGATGTGCTGGTGGTGGATTTACCGTATTTTTTGAATGGAATGCTGGAACTGCCGATTAAATTATTCCCGTTAGTCAGTTCGCTTATGATCCGGAAAAAAGATAGCAGCACAGTCACCATACCATTTACACCCGTGGATGCGGCGTGTGCAGCGCTTTCTGCTGTAATGGATTTACGAGATAAGGGGAATGGTATTGATATACAGTGTATAGATGATTCCAATGCAATTGATTATATCGATGCATGCATTAACCAGCCGGTCATTAAATTGCCGGATGATTACTATGCTCTCAATGAAGACCTTGATGAATATTTCAACGATGCGTATGTGCAGTTGGATGAATTATGGGGGCAGTTGCCGGAGCAACAAAGGTTTTATCTTGCTTACAGGACTAATATTATGGTGGGGAGACTAAAGAAATTGCTGGAGGAGAATAAGAGGATTCTGTTCATTTGTGAGTACCGTTCATTGAGGTTAATATCGAAAGTAATGGGATACGGTCATTTACCGGCAGGAGCACCATTGTTTCCGGAATGGAGAGGTCTTGAGTCAGCGCTGGTTCTGGAAGATCCTAATGCTTTCTGGAAATATGGTTTGTTGGATGATGTGCCGGCAGTGGTGCTAAAATTTTTTAATGCCGTCAAATCAGGCGAACTTGCTTCATTTGATAAGTTGAAAACCACAGACCGACTTATTGCAGAATTTAACGATCCGAAGCAGCTTGCCCGTGCAGGATCACCATCCATAAGCAAGATTCTGCTTTTCCACCGGTATTTGAGGAAAAGATTGATAGCTAATATGAAAATTACGCCGTATCTTGATGAAATTTATGATTCGGCGCTTGCATGTGCTGGCGATAAATTCGCGCGCGCACTATTGCATAAATTGCTTGATTATCCATGTCCGGATACGGAAGAGATTGTTCATTCCTTTGTCATCAATGAAGATTTGATAATCCTCGAGGATGATATTGCATTCGAAATTCCCGACTTATCGGAACAGAAGTTTTTTGCTCCATGCTATTCAGACATACCGGGTGACCTTGAAGAACGTGCGGAATTGTCGAATAAAGCAAGAATATACTTAACACGCGATGAACGGAAATTGATGATTGGCAACCGGGGAAGATTATGGGCACTGGAATCCGAATATCAGTTTTTTAATACGGTGAGTGCGTTAATTCGTGATATAGCTAAGAAAAGAAATCTCTATGAAGAGAAAGTAATCAAAAGCTATGGAAGCATTGGTGATGGCATCCACTGGAAACGCAGTATTTTTTCAAAAATTACCGGCGAGGATATGCTCTATATAAAAAAGAAGGGATATTCAAAGAAGGAACGTGAATTAGCATTCAATGAATATACACCAATAGTATATTTATTTCCCGGGATGAGTAAAGAAGATGACTATGAAAACATTTTTGATGCAAATATAACACAGAGAAATATGGATCTTAAAAACCTCGATTTTGATTTCTCACATTATCCACCTCCTGATTATGTCTATTCTATATACTATACTTATAAAAGCAGCTATTTGATTTGTGATGGTCATATCGTCGGAAGAC
>MFGW01000149.1:6628-10699 GCA_001780385.1 Candidatus Fischerbacteria bacterium RBG_13_37_8
TTCAGCAGCTTTCTTGTACACCAAATATGTGAATGGTCTCTTGCGTTATGATGGGATTACACGCAGGCCGGAACAATATCAATGCCGTGTGAACCCGCAGGCAGATGCTGAATTACAAGGCTTTGCTTTTGAGGACAGAGGAATTGCCTGGGCAATAAAATATGCCAGTGATGCGATCATCGTTGTTGCGAAACCAAGATGGAAACCATCTAAGCAAATTCAACAATATGCCATCAGTAAAAATGTGTCTATAATTCAAATTCCTTTGACATGCCTTGCCCAAGAAGCTATTGAAAAATTCAGCAAGATTCATTTCATATCGACGCCACTCAAGAAACATCCATCACGTTTCAGCATCGTGAAAAGATATATTGGTAAATAAAATTTGAACCACAGAGGACACAGAGCTCTTACCGAATAAGGTTCGCTAAAAGCTGTTTAAGGTTCAAAGTTCAAGGTTAAAAAGAGCGCCGATTCGTTTCATCTTTTATTTGTGTAGGAGGTTGTGTTCCTTATAGTCCGTTCGGAATTGCCACGCATTCCTTCGGAATGCTCGCAAAGAATGCATTAGGGACATCCGCACAAGGTTAGGGGACTACCCCAACAATGTGCTCGCAAAGAACTCCTCAGTTAGTTCCTTGACTTTTTCTGCTATGAATATAATATTAAGATATTTCATGTCTGGAATTATTTATGCGAATACGTTCATATCATATAATAAATATAGTTACTGTCATTTTGATTTGCATGATAACAGTTTCATGCAAGAAGGATAATGTTCAGCAAGTGGAAATAGCCCCATGGTTCGAAAATAAAGAAGCCGCTGTATCCTTGACATTTGATGACGGAACGGATGATCAATTGTTTTATGCGGTACCCCTGCTTGAGGTATTACAATTGAAAGGTACATTCTACCTTATTACCTCGCAAATTAAAGATGTGCCGGCATGGCAGAAATTATATGCGGACGGTCATGAAATTGGCAGTCATTCCATGAATCACCACAACCTTAAACAACTAGACCGGAAAAGTGTACGTCGAGAATTGAGAATGTCTTACGAAAATATCAAGGAATTATTTCTTGAACAAAAATGTTTTTCCATCGCCTATCCTTTCGGAGGAATGGATGATGGCATAGTGCGTGCTGCCTATAAATATTATACTGCTGGACGGTCAGCGCGCAAAAGCGAGAGCTATATTAATACGTATGATAATATGAATCTTTTTGACTTGAAAGCATATGGCATTTCCAGCAAAAGTCAATATGATGAAATAAGTGCCATGGTAGAAGAAACAATTAACAATAGCGGGTGGTTGATTGAAACTGTGCATGGCATCAAAAATCCAGATGATCAACGGGAAAATATTCCGCAAAGCGGCTGGGAACCGGTTCATTGCAATATCCTGGTTGATCATTATCAATGGCTAAAACAAAATCAGCACCGTCTATGGATAGCACCGCTGAGCACTGTTGCGCGATATGTTCATGAACGTAGAAATACCGTTCTGTTCTGGAGAAATATTAGTTCTGATTCTATGCAGGTACAATTGCATAATACCGATAGTGAAGTTCGTTGTCTTGTTCCACTTACGATAAATATTATTCTCAAAAAAAACATTGCCATTCGCCTGGTGGAACAGGAGGACACTATTATCCCTCATAAATGCAATGAGAATATCTGCCGGATAAATGTACTTCCAGGGAGCAGACCAATCATCTTTACGCTGACACGTAGCAGGGAATAGGGACTGGGGACTGGGGACTAGGGACTGGCGAAGTAAGCTTGCTTGAATCTTTCCAAAGTCTCTAAGAGGTGAACGAAATTAGCTTGGGACTATGGAATTATTCGGGATAATGCTCAGATAGTTCAAAATGCTTCCCTAGTCCCTATTCCCCAGTCCCTTTTCATCTTGTACAGTCGGTGTTAGTTATTGGCAGCGGCAGATTACCAGTTCATCAATTTTGCCGTGGGGTGTGATTTTGCCGGCGGAAACTAATACTAATGTATCGCCTTGCTTAATGAGTTTGTGTTGCTTTAGGACAGGAAGTGCTTGTGTGAGTTTATTTTCAAATGATGAGATGATGAAAATATGCCGCATGCCCCAGAAAAGTGATAATTCATTCCTGGTTGTTTCGTTATTGGTAAAAGTTATTACCGGGAGGGTGGGGCGGTGTTTTGCGATATGCATGGCAGTGAAGCCTGTTCGCGTAAAGGCAACGATGCATTTTGCGCTGACGTCATACGCTATGCGAATAACGTCATCACCTACGGAGATGGGTGATATAGTGCTTTTTTTGCATGGACGTGACAATGAGATATCCGGTGATACACGTTTTTCGACCAGCAGTGCGGTTTTATGGATTACATTAACTGCTTCAACAGGGTACTTGCCGATAGATGTTTCATCGGATAACAGAACCGCATCGGTCTTATCGAGTATGCTGTTAGATATATCACTTACTTCTGCACGCGTAGGCACCGGTTTCTCAATCATCGAAGTGAGCATCTGTGTCGCAGTAATAACTGGTTTTCCCTCTTTATTGCATAAATTAATTATGTTCTTTTGCACAATCGGTACTCTCTCCGGTCCTATCTCTATGCCAAGATCTCCCCGCGCTACCATTATCCCATCCGCTTCCTGTATGATTTCTTTTATGTTCTCAACAGCTTCTCTTCGTTCAATTTTTGCAATGATTTTCTTCTCCGCATTGAATTTTTTCAAATACTTTCGTAATTCCTGTATATCCCCACGTCCCCGCACAAATGAAAGACCAATAAAATCTACATTCTCTTTCACACCAAATGCCGCGTCTTGCTTATCTTTTTCATTCATCAGGGGAGTAGTTACAGTAGTAAAGGGTATATTAATTCCCTTGCGCGATGATATGTATCCCTCTTTTATAACACACGTGATTATCCGGTTGCCTTTTATTTCCAGCACGAGTAACTCAATCTGCCCATCCACAAGATACACTTTCTGAGCCGGTTTCAATAATTTATGCAGGTGCGGAAACATGACCGGTATGTCATTTTTAACCTGTTGTTCGATGCTATCGTTTAACGTAAGGATTGCGTTTTTTTGTGCGAGATATTTATCATTCAATGTTCCCAGGCGTAGTTTGAATCCTTGCAGGTCCTGTAGAATGGTGATGTTTTTTTTCAATTCCCGGTTTAGTGTTCTGATATGCGCAATGATTTTCTTGAACTGTTCATGCGAGCCATGAGAAAAATTCAACCGCGCAATATCCATTCCGGCAACTGCAAGTTCACGCAGCATTTCCGGTGATTCGGAAGCAGGTCCAATCGTGCATATTATTTTTGTTTTTCGCAATTTCATAATTCTTTTATATCGCGTAATTCCCCAGTCCCCATCTTACCAGAGGGAGGCTGCGATGGGAAACTGCGAACGTGGTTGCAGGGCTATAGCGTCCGGTGTGCATACGGAGCGGCAGATGCCGCAGCCGAAGCAACGTCGTGGATCAATATTGACTTTCTTATTGGCTACGCTGATTTCAAATGCACCATACTGGCAGACAAGCATGCATTTTCTACAGCCATTGCATTTATCCCAGTCAACTGTACCGACATATTCCGCACGAAACATCACGGGCGTTTCATATGTCACTGTGGCAACCATCGCCATGCAGTCTGACTTATCGCAATTGCATATTCCGCCGATGAATGGCTCATGAAATGTCCATACGGTATGGCATAATCCCTGTCTTTCATAGGTTCGAAAATTAGCCAGTGTTTCTTCCTTCGAGATTTCTTCGATGCCTATATAATTTGGCGTGTCAATGAACGTATTTTCAAGACCTCGCAAAATACTTGCTAAAGCTCCGCCGTGGGGATTCAAGCTGATGCCATAGCAATATCGTTGTTCTGTGGCATATTTCAGGTGACGGCATATGCATGCTACCCGTACAACTGAATTAGTGAATTCAAAAATACGTTCGATATCTTCCATCGGAACGACCTGCCCAAAATGAATTTTTTTCATTTTGCGCGTGACCATTCTTGAAATAATTCTTCTCAGAAAAGCAGGCATGGTATCAAATTTCTTCATCTG
>MFGW01000149.1:10723-11021 GCA_001780385.1 Candidatus Fischerbacteria bacterium RBG_13_37_8
TGGATTGCTAAAGAATTCTTCAATAAATTTACGGCGTTTCAAATCGGAAAGAAGATCATCCGAATAATTTTTTGCCTGCAGGTACCATTTTTTTCCCTCACCATGTTTATGACAATAATCACACATAACTAATTTCTCCTTTGTAAATAAGGTGTAGGGGCAGACCCACGTGTCTGCCCTTGCTAAACAATCCCTAACGGACTATTAGAAACATCAACGTTAAAGATTATTACGTTCCGCTCCGCGGAACTTATAATGACAAAACCGTTCGGGATTGCCTCGCTTTGCTTTGCAAAGC
>MFGW01000149.1:11124-13922 GCA_001780385.1 Candidatus Fischerbacteria bacterium RBG_13_37_8
GATGTTTTATTGACATTTTGACCACCCTTGCCTTGTGAACGCACGAATTTTTCTGTGATATCCTTTTCATAAATCTGGAGCTTCTCCATTTTTTCAAAAAGCTCCTTCTCTTTTTTTGGATCTACACCATAATGTCTCATCACATAATTCCTCAATTCATTAAAATATATTAGCACAATTCTGCTGCATTAAGCAATGCAGGTCGTTGTATAAAGTCAGTTGTACGCAATAAAGATAGAAAGGTCAATGTTAAGAAAAGGTTGAGGCTAAGGTTAAGGTTAAGATAGACCAAGGTTAAAGTTAAGGAGGAGTCGAGACTTAAGAGAGGTTAATGTCGAGATTAAAATAAACAAGGTCTTTTCCCAAACCTCATTCTAAGCTTCTGCTTAACTTCAACCTCAACCTTAACCTTATTGCTTATATATTGAAATATTGGTTCTTTTATATTAGAATGCTGCTTATAATGAATGAAATTCTGCGCACATTCGGCGAGCGCAATGAAAAGAAAATATTTGCATGTAAGGAGGTAATATATGCAAAAATATGTTTATGTGTGGAGTCTGTTTTTACTAACTGGCATATTTGTCGTAGGTTTTACTTATGCAGGCGAAAAATTGTGTGATACGATTTCATGGATTTCCGAAATAAAAGGCATTTCATTAAGCGTTTCAGAACAGGAAGAAGGCAAATGCGAGAGAATGTACCAGGTGACGGGAGACATAAATGAGATATTGAAGAAAGTACGTGATGGATTTACAGAGCGCGGCTGGGAGATCAAGGATGATACGGATGTTACCGTAGCAGGTACAACGTCCCATGTATTGAAACTTAAACAGGAGAGCATGAAAGTTGAAATAGCTGCACACCAGGATGCAAACAAAGAGACAACTTTAGCAATTGAGCTTAAACAATATGAAGGGGCAGAGGATGAACCGGTGAAGGCAAAGGTGAAAACTAAGAGTGTGGATGATGAGACACTTGAATCCATGGCAAAAAAATTACCCATTCCGGATGGCGCTTCATTTATGTCAAAATCATATGAAAGACATGATTATGTGTTGACTTACCAGTATAGGGGAGACATTGAGAAAGCATTTAACTGGGTGCTAAAAGAGCTTAAGAAACAGGGATGGAAAATTGATAATGAAGATATGACAGAAACTGCGCTTGGTACAGGTGCAGACATAGATGCACATATGGGGCATTTTGAACTTGAGGTAGCTTTTGCTAATGCAATAGCAATCAGCACCATTGTGTATACATTACATGATTAAAAGAAAAAGTGGTCACGGGGACAGGCGTTTACAGATTTGTAAATATGTAAATGCCTGTCCCCGTCCCTCCTACGGTTTGTGACAGCTTTTATTAATGTAAGAACGCAAGAGATTAATCATCTTTTCTTTTTTCTTTTGAGTAGCTTTCGCCATGGCTTTTTGTGTTACGCAAGCGCCTTCTTTTAGCAGTGTTTCCGCGATGGAAGTATTATTATTATCGACGGCAATTTCCAGTGGTGTTTTTCTATCATAACCGCCTTTTTTGTTGACAAACGAGTCATGCTGTAGGAGTTCGTAAACGGTACTGCTGTTGCCGCGACGCACAGCAATATGAATAGGCGTATCGTCAGAAGTATCCTCAACATTCACATATCCGCCACCGTACACCAACTCACTGATTACCTGGCTTTCATTATTTTCTGCTGCATACATCATGGCAGTCCATTTTTTCTCCTTATCATTCATGAGATTAGGTCTGGCACCTTCTTCAAGAAGAAGCCGCACTGCATGATATTTTCCTGATTGTGCTGCTGCCATGAGCGATGTCATGTGGTTTTCTGAAAGATGTTCGATGTCTGCTCCAGCTTCGATAAGCAGTTTAGCAGCCTCCGTTTCATCATTGCGTACTGCATAATATAATGCTGTTTCTCCCGCATTATCTTCTTCATCCACTTCTTTAGTAAGTTCAAGTATTTTTCTAACTACCATCTGGTTACCACCCTTAGCACCTGCCATGAGCAATGTCATACCATTTTTATCTTTTCTGGTGAGATCAACGCCGCTCTCAAGTATTTTTAGAACTACATTAACATCATCATGTGTGGCAGCAAGTAATAATGGAATATTTCCGTCATTATCGGCAATAGTAGGATCAGCACCTGCTTTGAGCAGCAGCAGAGCAACATCGTCCTTCTCTTTTTCAACTGCTTGCATGAGTGGTGTATCTCCATCATTATGCGCGATATTTACATCTGCTTTATGTTCGATGAGTAATGCAACAATTTTAGCATGGCCATGTCGTGAAGCTTCCCAGAGTGGTGTTTTAAGATCCTTGTCTTTTATATTCGGGTCAGCATTTTTTTCGAGTAATATTTTCACGACTTCAGTATGACCTTCTTGTGAAGCTTTAAGCAGAGCAGATCTGCCGTCTTTATCCTGTGTATTAACAGGAGCTCCCTGGCTAAGCAATTGCTGAACCCTGGATACTTCACCGGATTTCGCAGCTTTAATCAGTTTTTCACCGGGTGAATCTGCAAGAATGGGCATTGAAAAAAGCAGTGTAATGACTACCAGTATGATAAAACACATTGACATAAAATGCTTCATGATTATTCCTCCAAATTAGGTAAATTGTATCATTATAATTATTGTCACAAGAAAAGACAATGTTATTATTTGCGAGCACACCGAAGGTGTGCATGGCAATCCCTTCTGTTTAAGACAATAATAGTATGATATTCGTCATAATGTAGAGGTTAATTAAACATTTCGGAATTTCTTCAAAGCTGCTGCTGTAGTAGGATT
>MFGW01000150.1:0-2688 GCA_001780385.1 Candidatus Fischerbacteria bacterium RBG_13_37_8
TTCTGATTGTGTTAATAAAGTTTCTAGTAAGTTTTTTTGTTTCCGGGTACAACTGTTTTTCTTCGATATCCTGTAGCAACCGGTCAAAAATAAGGTACCAGGTATGCGTGAACAGATCCGTTGTAATGAATTTTGCAGAGTCAACCTTATTATAAAAATCAACCATATCATCCACCTTTACATAGGGAGGGGGCGGGACATGTTCCGCATAAAAGCCTTGCTTTGCCAGTATTTCTCGCTCGGCATCCGACCATTTCTCTTTTTTAGAGTAGCGCATTGTTTGAGGTATCTCCGAGACAGTCACACTGGATTCATTTACTTTTTCCTTTTCCAATACAAGAAGTGCCTCTGCGTTGATCCATCCGTACCTGTCATTAAATGCGAGCATAGCATAATCACTATCAAATGGATCGCTTGAAAAACCGGAATCAAATTTCGCTTTAATCCATCGCTGTTCTTTAATCACAACCGACCCTGCACCCTGAACTGTCTCGCCTTGCCTAAAATTCAGCACTTTTTTGCTCGTGCTGTCAGGCAAAAGAAAAACTTCTGCATCTGCAACAACAACCTTATAGGAAGCCTGTTTTTGTTCATACAATGGTTCAGGAGTAAGATATCTCCTGTCAACATAACCGAATGTCTTCACGTCTTCCTGTTTGCGCCAATCGTATTTTTCATATTCAAACTTCACGTATTTATCCAATACTGCCAGTGCTTCGATAACATTTCCATAACCAAGGCTATATTCAGATTGTGTGCCTCCGGGTGTGTCAAAAACAACCACAGCTAAATCATTTTCTGTGTTCACTATGAACCACTTATCCGATGCTTTGCAGGTTAGTTTCAGCGCTTTTCCCGGCTTCGGCAGTTCCATTTTTACACCTTGTCCGCTATTGTTTTCATGCATGTTCGCCGATTCTATCCGTAATCCAAGTCCGGCAAATAGTAGAGCGCCTGCTAAAAATAATATTTTTGTACTCCGATTCTTTTTACTCATAATATTCCTCTTTTCTTATAGGGCAAATATTATGCCATATACAGCAGGAATTGCTAAGAGAAAATACCAAGGACCTCCCTTCTGCAATAGAACCGCATTATTCCTTATGAGAAAGATAAGTATCAAAAAAAGATTATTTACTATGCCTAAAATAAAATATAGTTTTTCAAACATAGCTTTTGCTCTACACTCCCTGAAACTTTATTCGATGAAGGCAATTCAAGCATTATCAAAATAAGAACACTGCTCTTGCAAATCCGAACAAACACAAATCCAGAAAGTAATACATCGTGAGGAACTCAGAATACTCCTCCATTTTGTTTGTTTCTGATTTGTGTTTATTAATTTATTCTAATCTAATTCATAGTAATGTCAAGCATTCCGTCCTAAAACTGCCGTTCCCTTTCAAAATCCTCCCACTGTCCACTATTCTTGACATGCATTTTTATTCATGTTACAATCCCGTCCGTAAAAGTTATGGAAGACAACCTACACATTGTTACAAGTCATTTCATGGCAATCAGTGCTGACTGCTTGAATCACTTCCCAACTTTAACCCATTCAGCTATCTACTTCCCACCGCCCCCGGCGCCGGGGGAATAATTTTACACCACTTAATTTCTCTATCTCTATTTTCCCCCATGAACATCATTCTGTTTATGTACGAGGTATATAATTATGAAATATAATTTATGTTTTATTGGTATTGGAAACATGGGAGGAAGTCTCGTTGATATCTTCCTCCATAAAAATTTATGGGAACGCAAACAATTGCTGCTCTGTGATTGTGATGAGAGAAAGCTGCTCAAATATGCCAACGGTGATTCAGTCAAGCTTTTTACGGATGCAACTGAAGCAGTACGACAGAGCAGAACTTTCGTTATTGCTGTGAAGCCTCAAGATTCAGATGCGCTTTTCCGAAAAATCAGGATGGTACTGCATCCGGATTCTCTTATCATTTCTACAATGGCTGGCGTCTCGATTAATACAATATGCTCAAGCACCGGTTGTAATGCCGTGATTCGCACAATGCCCAATCTGCCAGTTATGCTCGGCAAAGGCATGATAGGATGGGCATGCAGTGCTGCCATAAGCCAAAAAATGAAAATTCGCTTTCGCTCTAAAATAAGATATATAGGAAAAGAACTCTACTTCCCCGAAGAAGAAACACTCGATAAAATTACTGCACTGAGCGGAAGCGGTCCTATGTATATTGCCTTTATTGCACTAAGCTTAATGGAGGCTGGCATAAAGCTGGGCTTGCCAGAACAAGAAGCAAGAATTATCGCAATTCAAACACTCCTAGGCTCCTCAATGATGCTCGCCCAATTAGCTATTCATCCGGAAACATTCATCGCACAAATCACATCCAAAGGCGGTACTACCGAACAAGCTATGAAAATATTTCAGCATCATGACTTGAAAAATATCATTACCGAGGCAGTCGAAGCTGCCTTTGCAAGAGCACAAACATTAAGTTCACATAAATAACTAATTATAGAAATAAACCTCTTCTCTGCGGTTCATTTTCTCGACAATGACGCTCACCGACACAGCACTTACAAATTTTGCTGAAAATTTGCGAGGGCGCTTTGAAATGACGTGCAGGACTGCGTTGTGGATGGGGCAAATGTTATGCTCCGACCCCCCTCTCCTATTCGACAGTGACGCTCTTGGCGAGGTTGCGCGGT
>MFGW01000150.1:2724-6977 GCA_001780385.1 Candidatus Fischerbacteria bacterium RBG_13_37_8
TAGGCAAATAATTGAACGGGAATTGCAGTTATGATTGGCATGAGGAGTGGATTGAAAACGGGTACCTCGATCGTTCTTCCAGCTATTTCCTGGATCTTTTTGTCTCCTTTATTCATGATAGCGATGACTGTGCCGTCCCTGGCTTTCACTTCAAACATATTGCTGATCACTTTTTCGTAGACTTTGTCCTGGATGGCAATAAAAATGGAAGGGACTTTGTCATCAATAAGTGCAATGGGGCCATGCTTCATCTCTCCTGCCGGGTATCCTTCGGCATGTATATAGGAAATTTCTTTTAATTTAAGTGCACCCTCGAGCGCGATCGGGTAATTGATTCCCCTGCCGAGGAAGAGGAAATGATCATAGGTGTAAAAATCTTTTGCGAGGGCGGCGATATGTTCATCTTCTTTGAGCATTTCTTCGACAGCAGACGGCAATTTAACCAGATCTTCCAATAAATCACGCATCGCCTCTGCAGAAAGCATTTTGCGAACTCGTGCGAAATAAAGCGCAAAGAGAAAAAGCGCCACGAGTTGGGCGGTGAATGTTTTTGTCGCTGCCACGCCTATTTCGGGTCCTGCATGCGTATATAATACGCTGTCACATTCCGTAGTGATCGAACTTCCCACCACGTTGCAGATCGCCAGGCTTTTGCCTTTCCATTGTTTGACAAGACGAGCAGCGGCAAGTGTATCTGCCGTCTCACCAGATTGCGAAATGAAAATGGTGAGTACATTCTCATTTATTATCGGTTCGCCATACCGGAATTCGGAGGAATAAATTACTTCTGCGGGACATCGCGCTAATTGTTCAATCATGAATTTTGCTACAAGCGATGCATGCCACGATGTTCCACATGCAACTATATAAATGCGTTGAATGTCCTGGTACTCCTCTCCCGTAATAGCATCCTGGTCAAGAAATACCTCGTTGGCTTCGAGTGAAAATCGTCCCGTTATCGTTTCTTTTATCGCCATCGGTTGTTCGTATATTTCTTTCAACATGAAATGCTTGAACCCTGCTTTTTGCGCCATCATCGGTTCCCAGGTAATTTTCTGCACCGGCTCGGATACCTTTTCTCCTTCAAATGTATATACCTGCACACCTTCTTTCGTTACCATGGCAAGCCGTTCATTCGAAAGATACATTACATCCTTCGTCAGATC
Source organism: Candidatus Fischerbacteria bacterium RBG_13_37_8 (assembly GCA_001780385.1). Taxonomy (GTDB): domain Bacteria; phylum Acidobacteriota; class HRBIN11; order MFGW01; family MFGW01; genus MFGW01. The sequence goes on from MFGW01000150.1 coordinate 3,891, forward strand.
AAGAATCGCCGGCACGTCCGATGCTACAAAATATTCACCTTCGCCTATGCCAATAATCATGGGCGGTCCCGAACGTACCGCGATAATAACATCAGGATGCCGCGCACTCATCACCGCAAAAGCAAATAAGCCACTTAATCGCAATGCTGCACTTCTTACCGCTTCGAGAAAATCTCCGTCATAGTTTTCTTCGATGAGATGTGCGATAAGTTCCGAATCCGTTTCAGTTACTATGCGATGTCGTTTGCTCAGTTCCTGTTTAATCGGCAAATATTCATCCAGTATCCCATTATGAACGATAACGATATCACCCGTGCAATCCCGGTGGGGATGCGCATTCTCTTCATTGGGGCGTCCATGGGTTGCCCAACGTGTATGTCCAACGCCGTAGGTGCCATCAAGCGGTTCGAGCCGCAGTAAATCTTCAAGCATTTTTATCTTTCCTGCACACCGTTTCACCTGTATTCCATTCTCTCCTACTACCGCTATTCCCGCAGAATCATAACCACGATATTCAAGCTTCTTGAGTGCATTGATGAGCAGAGGTACCACTTTTCGCGTACCTACATAGCCTATTATTCCACACATTTATTCTACTCCTTATTTACTTTTACCTCTTTTCTTTCGTTTCGCCCATTCGAGTTTATTTTCCTGGCGTCCGCGCGCGACACCCAGTGCATACTCGGGGACATCTTTCGTAATCGTACTGCCGGCTGCAATATATGCACCTTTTCCTATTTTTACTGGTGCTACAAATTGCGTGTCACTTCCCACAAATACCTCGTCTTCTATTAGCGTCTGATACTTGTGATACCCATCATAATTGCATGTTATAGTACCAGCTCCAATGTTAGCTTTTTCGCCAATTACCGCATCGCCAAGATACGATAGGTGATTCGCTTTTGAATACTTGCCAAAAACCGTTTTCTTCAATTCAACGAAATTACCAATTTTGGCGCCGTCGAGAATCCTTGATTCAGGCCGCACACGCGCAAAGGGACCAATTTTCACTTGATCTCCAATCTCGGCTCCTTCTATAACCGTATGGTCATAGATTACCACTCCATTGCCAATCTTCGTGTCCCGTATCCTTACATTAGAATAAAGAATGCTTTGCTCGCCGATTTGACAGTCTCCTTCAATAATGACACCGGGGTATAGTATTGAATCCTGTCCTATTGAAACCTGTTCGTGAATATAACATGACTCGGGATCCCTAATTGTCACACCATTCATCATAAGTTCCTCTGTCTTGCGCAATCGTAAAATCTTCTCCGCACGCGCTAGATCTACCCTGGTGTTTATTCCCCACGCTTCTTCCTCCATTACATCTTTTACCGCAATCACTCTCTTACCCCTGTCGATCGCTAATGTTATCGCATCAGTTAAATAATATTCTCCTTTTGCATTGTCCGGCGCAATTTCTTTGAGGAGCGCAAAAATAAGCCGGGGCGCAAATAAATAAAAACCTATATTTATTTCCCGCACCTTCTTTTCAGTCGCCGTGCATTCAATATCTTCTTTTATGGCTGTGACCTTATTTCTTGAATTCCTGATGATCCTACCATAATTGGACGGATTGGACATTTCTGCTGTCAGAAGATGCATGGTATTATCATTATATTCACCTGTCTCGATAAATCGCCTCAACGACTCCTGTTTCATAAGAGGCGTATCTGCATTCATAACAAGGAGCGGCTGCTGAAAATCAACATGCTGTTCACATTGAGCAAGTGCGTGACCTGTCCCAAGTGGCCTTTTTTGACACACCAGTGTAACTTTTTTATCACATATGCATGTGCCGAGGTCTTCTTTATTATCACCGACTACAACCAATATCCTCGATGGCTCCAATGCTTCTGCCAGTTCTATAATGCGCACTATCATCGGTTTGCCTAACAGCTCATGGATTAATTTTGATATCTTGCTTTTGAACCGAACGCTTTTACCCGCCGCTAATATTATTATCTGTAAATTGTTCTTCTTGTTCATGGTTCTATAATACTCCACAAGCTATGTCGTTTCAACGGTAATATATAAACCACAGAAAGCTCTGTGTTCTCTGTGGTTCACTAAAATAAGGCAAGAATTATGCCGAAAGAATATTTTTAGAGTGAGACAACCCCTCTCCCCTTTTTTTAAGCATAGCTCCAATAGAGCATTCAGTAGGTAAAGCGGTATACTAAGAAGTCATTTTGCAGCAGATGTTGTAATAAACGCGAGCGCGTTCGTAGATTGCAAGTTCCTTGGTGCCTTCTGTCATTATTCCCTCGAATTCTGAGCGTGCATCCTGAAATTTTCCTTTGCGAAATAAATCAATCGCTTTCGTATACTTGTGCATCAGCTTTTTCTGAATTTTAGAGAGATAAGAAAATCCATTATCGCCGTTATTCTTGTTAATTTTTTCTTTAATGAATTTGCTGCGACAGAGTCCAAGTCTGCTCATCTGGGTAGTGATAGATATTTCCGAAAATCCAAGCTGTCTACAAAGCTCCCCATTGGACATTCGCATAAAGTTTTGCCTCAAATATTCAATTTGCTGGTGAGTCCATCTTTTGCCCATTCGTTATATTGCTAATAATTTTAGTCGTCATGGCACAATTATTAGCACTTATCCTCCCTTCTCTCCCGTGCCAGGGGGAGAAAATTGTTCTGTATATAGACTGAGAGGTCTTTGTGCGTTTGTGGAAAAACAAAGACTACCTGCTGTTCGGCGTTTGCCCCTCGTCGTGCACATATAGTTATCTTAATCATCTTAGATACTAATTATAGTCTAAACTATATATATTGTCAATAGCTACCCTATGCAACATTTAGTAGTGGTGGCTGGAAACTCCCTCAGAGTCTATGTTTGCGCCCTCTAAAATAAATACCGCACAAGCGGATTCTTGAGCCTTATTTTCTGCCAAAACGGCTTCTTCTTCACCATTATCATTATACGCACCGGTTCATACGCGGGGACATTTATTTTTTCTTTTATAATATCCAGTGCTTCATTCATTCCACCCAGTTTATCGATGAGTTTTAATTTCTTGGCTGCAGGAGCAAGCCAGACTCTGCCTGCTGCTGCATGTTCTGCTTCTTCTT
>MFGW01000150.1:7021-7864 GCA_001780385.1 Candidatus Fischerbacteria bacterium RBG_13_37_8
TAGAAATCTTCATTCATTCTTTTTAAAGCTTCCCTTTGTTGGTCGTTCAAGCTTGTAAGCAGGGACATCATATTAGCATTATCACTGATTTTAATAGTTTCCACTTTTATTTGAAGGTTTTCAAGCAATTTACCGATAGTTACTTTTCCGCTGACGACTCCGATGGATCCGGTGATGGTGAAAGGAGAAGCCACGATACTGTGTGCGGCGGATGCGATATAATAACCACCTGATGCAGCAACATCGCTCATTGAAACCACGACTGGTTTTTCTTTTGTTATTTCTTTAATTTTCTGCCATACAATTTCTGAAGCTGAGCCGGAGCCGCCTGGTGAATTTACTCGTATCAGGACCGCACTTGCTTGCTTGTTTTTTCCGGCTTCCTCAAGCATTTCTATGATATCATCACTTCCGGTCATTTTCCCCATAAGAGGATGGTAACTGCTTTCTCCTTCGCGAATAACGCCCTTTACCGATATTAATGCAATACTTTTTTTTGCTCCCTTAAGAAGTTGTTTATTTCTTTTATAAAAGTATTTCATCAGGGGCAGAAATTCTGCTTTTTTTTGTTGTCCTTTAAATGTTGTTTTGAGTTGTTCCAGTGTTCCGATATTATCGACCAGTTTTTGTTCCTGTGCTGTTTTAAAGGTAAAGATTCCGGTATTAAGCAATTTTGCAACATCTTCCGTACTGATGTTTCGTGCTGCCGCAACGGTCATTATTAATTGTTCCTGCATTTGCTGAAGGATTGCTTCGAGCATTTCTTTATGTTCCGGTGTTATTTTTTCATGCATTAACTGATCGAAAGCTGTTTTATAGATCCCTGCCTGTTCAAATTCAAAA
>MFGW01000150.1:7898-10795 GCA_001780385.1 Candidatus Fischerbacteria bacterium RBG_13_37_8
ACGGCAATTCAAAGCACAATCCATTGAAAAAAATCATAGAGCCTGAGCTGGAGTATATTTTTGAAGCTGCGGTTGCCAGAAAATATTCCTTGTTGGATGAATCTCCCAGGAAGCAGAACACTGGTTTCTTTTTCTGACGCCATTTTTCAAGATGTTGATGAAGTTCCGCTAATTTACCCCATCCCATTGTGAGATTTCTTATTTTTATCAGCAGCATATCTACTTTATTATCGTTCAATGCATAATCAAGCGTGCGCAGGAGCTGGTAATAATTAAGAGACGGCTGCAGAACATTTTCAAGGAATGCTTCAGGTGGTTCTTCTTTTATAGTACCTTCGAGATTATAAATCAGCACAGTATTTTTCTTGACTTTTAGTTTCAGCCTTTTCATAATAAAGAGCAGAACAATCGCTGTTAGACCAGTTGCCAGAATAATGCCGCTAATCATCCCGTGGTATGCTGCCAGGCTGTTGGCAAAGGTATTCAGCACAATAATTAATCCAAGCAGGAATATCATCAAAAGCACTGCGGTCACTACGAGCAGGATGTTTTTGAATAATTTTCCTGTGACTGTTTTTAAATTAGTTATAAAATATTTCTTCATCTTCCCATTTCTTATATATTAATTTATTTCTTTTGTATCGTCTCCAGTAAATAAACAGTGTCAGTGCCGTGATAAGAATCCACAGAAAAGTAGTAGAGGCAATAATTGGTATCCATTTATAATAGCGGAATATATCATTATTCCAATCTTGTTCAATGTCTGCAACGTTTTTTTTCGTAATTGCGAGCACTGCTTTTTCAAATGTAATGCCTTGTTCTAATTTTTTCAACAGGTTCGTCAAAAAATTTTCTCCATACTGTTCAGCCATGTAATTCACGACGGAAAAACTTTCCACGTAAGCAATCTGCACATCATATTCCTCGTAGGGGAAAGAATATTCGAGGTTTTTCAACGGGATCTGTTTAGTTCTAATGGTCCCCATGGCAACCTGGTAGTAATCCTGCCAGTTCCATTTTTTACCTATAAACATAGCGAGTCCTTCTTCGAACCATTTAGGGACAGTGATATGATGCATGTTAAGCAGGTGTCCAAGGTAAATATGAGTAAGTTCATGTTTGAAGACTGCACGCAGATCAAGATAGGGGTATGACCCTACATTTTTATAGCGTATCACGATTCTATCCTGACCGGGGATTGCATAAGCAGCAAGCCAGGTTGGAACAGACATAAGATCACGTTTCACGACCTGGTCATCATGCTGAGCTCCCACAAGTTCAACTGATGTAGCTATCTTTTTAAGCCATTCCATATCGAATTGCTGTTGTACTTCCGAAGCGAGTTCCGCGATATCCTGTATCAACTCTTTCGCAATGGGATCATTTTTCTCATGCAGGATGAACTGAAAATTTCCTGCAACAACCACTTCAGGTTGTTGGCAAAAAATTGCAGTTCCCACAATACAGAGTGCAATCAAAATAATAATAATATTCCATTTCATAATAGCAACACGTTATAAGGGACTAGGGACTGGGGAACTCGATCCCTAGTCCCCAGTCCCCAGTCCCTAATCACTGACTCCCCATTTTAATTTTTCGCGCAGGATAGTGAAATAAGAACGAAAAGGTGAGCGAACGATTAATATTGGGCTTTCATTTTTTCGTATGACCACTTCATCATTTTTTTCAAGGGGATAGCCAACCTGACCATCGAGAGTAAGAAGTACTTCTTCTTTAGCGGTAAGCAATTTTACCGACATAACATAGCTATCCGGTACGATAATGGAGCGTTGGGTCAGCATATGAGGACAAATAGGAGTAATGAGGAAAGCATTCACGCAGGGATGCACGATGGAACCGCCGGCGGCGAGTGAATAAGCGGTGGAACCTGTAGGTGTAGAAATAATTAATCCATCCGCTTTATATTGGGTAATGGCTTCATTTTGCAGGTTCAATTCCAGATCTATAACACGTGCTATGGCACTTTTATTAATCACTGCATCGTTTAAGCATTTATGTTCAGCAAGTATTTTATTGTTTCGCACAAGGGCAACTTTCAATATCACACGTTCTTCTATCAGTAATTCAGATTGTGCAAAGAGTGAGAGCATTTGTTCGATTTCATCTACGGTTATTTCAGTCAGGAAACCTAATCTGCCGAGGTTAATTCCCAGGACAGGAATTCTGGTATTTTCAACCAGACGTGCTCCATATAAGAATGTACCATCTCCTCCCAGGACGAACAGTACATCGATTTTCCGGGCAAGTTCTTCAGCTTCAACAAGGTGTTCCTGTTCTTGTGGGTCACAGATGGAACGGCATCCTTTTTCCAGCCAGTAGGTATACTCATTCTTTTTAAGAAAATCAATAATTTTTTGCAGTGCAGATGATGAAAGATGATGATGTGTTTTTGCTAATATTCCGATGTTTCGCATTTGCTTATTTATTTTTTCATTCATAAAGCATCATGCTCCTATGTAAACGACGCTTCGTCGTTGCGAGCTTTGCAAAGCAAAGCGTGGCAATCTGTAGCGTTTATGCTTCTATGTAAATTAGTGATCAGTGAACAGTGGTCATTAGGGGCGAACCTTGTGTTCCTTTTTTGAGTAGAATAAAAAATTCGATATTGCCTTTTGGTCCTTTCAAAACAGATTGTGTCGTGCCACATAAAATATATCCAAGCGATTTTGTAAATTCTATTATCTCATGTATTACGGCAGAATGCACTTCCGGATTTTTAACCACTCCTTTTTTCACATATTTTTTTCCCGCTTCAAATTGCGGTTTAATGAGTGCGATCACATGTCCCGAAAAATCCAGATTGTTGAGTGCCGGTATTATTTTCTTCAGTGAAATGAATGACACATCAATGGTTACAAGATCAATTTTTTCAGAAA
>MFGW01000150.1:10804-10921 GCA_001780385.1 Candidatus Fischerbacteria bacterium RBG_13_37_8
TATTCAAATAGCGAGCATTGCATTTTTCTATTATGACAACTCTTTCATCATTTCTCAAGGCGGGATCAATTTGTCCATAGCCGACATCAACGGCATATACTTTTTGAGCATTTCGTT
>MFGW01000151.1:0-207 GCA_001780385.1 Candidatus Fischerbacteria bacterium RBG_13_37_8
GCATCCGAAATAAATCCAATGTTGCGCCGCGTTACACCTGCCGCTAACTCTATACTGCCCTTATCCGGCAGCAACACACCCGCTATGCAGCGCAGAAGTGTGCTTTTGCCGGCGCCATTCCTGCCCGCAATCACTACCGATTCTCCTCTCTGAAACTGCGCTGTCAGATTCTCTATCACACGGTTCTTGCCAAATCGTAATGATACA
>MFGW01000151.1:357-9074 GCA_001780385.1 Candidatus Fischerbacteria bacterium RBG_13_37_8
TGTTCATTCATCTTTCATAAACCTCTCTAATAATAGCCTAACATCCCCTACATCAAATCCAAGCGAAACAGCCTTCTCCAGAAAATTCTTCAATTCCGTCTCCAGCATCGTGCGCCGCAGTGTATCCTTTTTCGCCGGCACAAATTTCACCCAGTTGCCACTCCCCATCCTACTTTCGATGAATCCTTCTGCCTCAAGATTGTAATACGCCTTTGCGACGGTATTCGGATTCAACTTCAGCAATTTCGCCAAATCACGTATCGACGGCAACTGGTCGCCATTCTTCAACCTCCCGGACATAATCTCCAGCTTGATTGCCTGCATCACCTGCTGGTACGCCGGCACCGCCGATTTTGTATCTATGTCGAACCGCGTCATATTAACCTCGCTTTAATCTGTCGATTGTATTATAAATATAATACAATCTGAATTGTTTGTCAAGTAGGTTGGCAAGGAGAGCAAAAAAGGGGCGAAGAGTTGTCAGAGATAATTCAGAAGATATTGCGCTAATGCTGATTCACCATTTTTGCACAATATTCTTATGATGAGCAGAGGCCATTCCGCAATACAAATTATCCGGGAATAAAACTTATGGAAGGTTTAAATTATAATTGTAAGGTCTTTATTTTACATAGCTTCCTGGAGATTAATCAAAAAAATGAAAATTTTGGATTCTGGTAATATCTATATCTTTTTTGAAGCTTTTTAATATCTTTTTGAAATTCAGGTATAGATAATATTTTCTTAAACGTGCTCATCGCATTCTCTTACAGAATACGGAGCCATTCTATAAAATACTGATTCATATTCTATGATATGTCCGTCTTCAGCAGCTAAGTAAGGTACATCTCCATGAGAATAATTACTTATTGCCCTGGCGTTCATGTGAGATAATTTACTCAAAACATTGTCAATTATTTCTATCTCTTTAGGTTCTAATTTTTTAAGATCCGGCTTTCGTAGAGCAATATACGTATTTTGCTTGCGATTATTATAATCCTTAAGTACTCTTTGTTCCTTTTTAAGCTCTCCAGCCATAATCATTATATTTGCCCATTTATAGAACTCATTTGGGGTGGGACCAAATTTATTTTTAAGGTAAGTAGCTCCTACAAGCTGCCTTTCATATTTTTCATAAAAATTGAAATCAATAAAATATAGAAACTTATAAAGTTTAGTCTCTCCTATACCAGCCAAATTTTCAGCTTTTGATAAAATATAAAGAAGTATTTCTTTGAATTTCTCGAAATTTTTTTGTGGGATATTATTTCTCGTGTAGGATTTTTTTGTACCTTTAGTACTCATTATTAAATCACCATTTAAAGAATAAATCATTTAATGACATTTGTCAATATTTCAACTCAGGAATAGCATTACCGTCTATTTTTTATTGCCATAAATTAAACTAAATGCTAACCCGATAAAATACCGTTCCTCTTCATGACTAGCTAAAGCATATAAGTGGTGACCGATCAATTTTTCATTGAGCTTGCAAATTTTTACATATTGCAAGTAACTCGATGAAAATTTAATTTGCAAATGATTATACCAATAAAATCCAGGTATTAAAACATGCAAATATCAAAAAATAAAATATTGGAAATGCACGTATCTATTAAGTAATTTAATTAATTGGCTCTTGTATTAAATATGCTATATTTCTTATTAAATTAATGGTTTAAACATTTGAAAGGATCTCAATAAATATATAAGATATCATTATTAAATACAATGATTTCTAAACAATCATTTAAATGTCCAGAATATAGCAAAAGAGTTGATTTCAATAATGTGCCTTTCCCAAGCATACGTGCTGGAGCACTTCATATAGCATCTAAAATCATATATTCTTCGAACGGAAAAGCAAACAAATAACGGTTACACAATAATTTCCCCTTTGTAAAAATAAAAAGTAGCATGTATGAATTAGCAGCTTATCTGACTTTTAATTAGAAGATATATTTCCACAATCATCAACTGCGAGCACTTTATACGCAATATAATTTGAAAGAAGAAGATCATAGAAAATATTAGAAACGGGATTTCCAAGTACATCCCATGCAGAAGGGAAAGGATCGCTGTAATAAGCTGAGCCAAAGATGCGATAATTTGCTAAATCAGAACAAGCATTTGCAGACCATGTTATAACCGCATTAGTACCTGATTTACTGACAAGCAAAACATTCCCAATATCCGGGCAGGGTTCTGTATCGATATGATCCGTAGCAGTAACACCAAGTGTGCTTGATGAAAGCCCGCAGCCATTATTATATCGAATTCTATAGACATAATTTGTTTCATTAGTTCCAGTAGTATCATTGTAAGAAGTGGTACCATAGCTTAACGCCGGGACTATAAGTGTTCCGCTGCGCAAAACGCTATAGGTTCTTGTACCTGTTCCGCCATCGCCCCAATTTTCCGGGTCTGAATTCCAGATGATTTGCACTCCCGTATCACCACAGGAGTCAAGATCCGTTGCATTATTATTGATGATCCCTTGCGGAATTCAATTTCAATATCAAGAAATCATAACTCCCGGCTCCAAAAGAAGTGGTATAACCTGCAGAAATATAACCGCCATCACTGGTCTGCTGAATAGAAAATGCCGTATCAGTAGCTGATCCGCCATAGGCATAAGCCCAAGTATATTGAGCAATTGATTCTTTATACTCCAGCATCAGCAGAAGTGAAACAACAATAAAAATAATACCTTACTTTTCTATTTCTCTCATCTTTCTAACTCCAATCAAAATGTTATCTCTCATTTGTTAAGTTAGTACTAATTCATCCCTAAAGCATTTTCCTTACTCATAAAACATTATACAATGCAATAATTATCCTATCAAGTTTTTTCATTTCACAAAAATAATACATCACATCACAAGATTTCGCCAAATAAACTCCATAATTTGCTTACTTGCAGAATTTAATCCGAAACGATTTTCTTCTACTTCCCGAATTGCTGTTAGTATATGTAATCCAAAACCTTTTATGCAGGCTTCTTTCTTACCATTTACATTTATGCTCAGCGATATGGGATTAGTTTCTTCAGAAGCTGAAGGAAATATAAAAGCAGCAGATGGAATCACAGAGGTGTCTTTTCTGCCTAATGCATATGCATAAATAAATATTTGGTAACAAATGTCGCGAGGTACATTATTATTCTCTATAAGCACATATTTTGCATCAATTGGTAATTTCGTTCCGATATTATTCTTTGCTTGAATAATAAAATCTGGTCGAATATTCTTGTATCTGTGGTCACTATCTGACTGATATATAATTGATTTTATAGAGAACTGATCCCTAATTATAAAGTTTGTTTTCTCGAGTGTTTTTTGTAGATATTTATAAATGAATTCTTCGAATAATTTATTCATATCAAAAAGGAAAGCAAAGCATCTCCTATCATGAGTAACATAAATATCATTTATCCCAAGACCATCCAAAATATGCCATGCAAGTATGTGAGCAGTGCGATAATACTCATTTAATCTATTATAGGTAAGATTTTCACGAATTTTCTGAAGCATAACTATTTCATTAGTTGAACATGCTTCCGAGAAAACGGAATACAGATATCTGCATCTCATCAACAATTCTTCATTCTTGATTCTTCGTGCACAAAATGAAAGCGCTGCTTCAATAATTTGATTTTCCGGGATATCTTTAAGATATTCATCATATCTGCATTCCAGACGATCTATTTCACCAAACCTCTTCGTTATTTGTTTTGATGTAAGAAATCTTCCTCGTAAAACAGGAATATCTGATTCTATTTCGATATAATCAGAAAGCAATCCAGCCGATAATAATTTCTCGCATTCTTCAACGAGAAGAAGCGCTACCAAATCATATAAATCATTTGATTTTTCTATTTTTATCATTCTATCTTTAGACAACCATCTCAATAGCTGAAGGCCGCAGGCAAATTCTATCATTTTAACCAAACCGCAATAACCACCCGCAAGCTTAGGAATGATGTGTACTTCAAATTGAGAAAATCTAATGACACCTACCCATGATTTTGCATTTATCCTCACACCTTCTTTAAGATTATCAACACTTACTTTTTCTGCAATTTGCTCTACTAATTCTTCATCATCTCTTGTCAATGTAATATTATTAATGGTAAGGCTTTTCCATTCAGGTATTTCTATTGTAATTAATTCAGATACAGTTTTTATCAATTTTAACCTTCGTCTGAGATTAAGGCTTTATTGAGCGCTTTAATAAGTCGCTCCGGATTATTCAATATTTCATAATCAATGGCATGCTCATCTTTATCTACCAGCTCATTTCCAAGATAATCGGCAAGTGCCGAATAATCCGCATAGCAATATTCCTGCAGCAATGGCAAGATTTCATGGCGGAATCGCTGTGCGAATATTTCAGGATCAGTAACCGGCTTCTCTTTTTCAAGAAAAAATGAATGCCCTATTTGTTTCTCTCTTCCTTCTTTTTTCGCAATTCTTTTATTTAATTCTTCCAGAAATTCGTCAAGTTCGAAATCACCGATTTTTGCTCCCACTAATATATTTGTATCAGGCATAAGTTCAACAAAAGCGAATCGCCTTCGTATGGCTGCATCTATATGCTTTATGCTCCTATCGGCAGTATTCATTGTGGCAATGATATATACATTATCAGGGATTTGAAAAGGTTCTTTGCTCTGTGGCAGTGTAATTTTAAGACCTCGCTTATCTTTTTCCAATAAAGTAATAGTTTCACCCAATACTTTTGCGACATTTGCTCTGTTTATCTCATCTATAAGAATTAGGTAAGGCTTATTAGAATCTGCTAAAGCTTGTTGACATACTCTTTTAAAAATTCCATCTTCGATTCTTAACACAAGATTTTCTGATGAAGTAGGAACTGGTCGATAACCTTCTATAAAATCTTCATAGCTATAAGATGCATGAAAGGTGATCATCGTGAAATGACCGATGCTACTTTCATTAATCGGCTGTTGGATATATTTATCAATTTCATTATCACGTTCTGCTAATAATGACAAAAGGTAATCTGCCTCATCATGATTTAAAGCAAAAAGAGTACCTTGATTTCTTAAACGCATTGGTTCGCAATTTTTAAGCACATTGTCTCTCAATAATTCTTCATACTCAATACCATTTCTTACTCGAACGAGAGGTTCTAATTCTATTTTATCTTCATCATTAGGGCTTGTGTTAAATTCTTTGCTTATCTTGGCAAGAGCAACTATTTTCTTGTCAGGATTTGATTGGTATCCTATTACAAGATCACCCTGCTTTACCAAAGGATAATTTTTTTGGATGCGCCCAAGATGAAAATCTACCTTCTTATCTTTAAAGAGCATATCCCAGCTCCACTGTTTCGGATTAGCTACCACCCACCATACTTTATTAGATATTTTAACTGTTTTTAATCTGTTCTCATAATCAATAAGCGTCTCATTATTAATGAGTACTTCGTTTGGATTATCATATTTTAATTTTTTTAGCAGCCACCATATAGCAAAACGCCGAGCATGATATGTCTTGCCAGTACCTGGAGGTCCATAAAGTATAATTTGCTTCTTATTTTCTAATGCAACCTCTATTTGTTGAATAATTAACTCTTTTGGCATATCAGTAATACTTTTCATCTCCTCACTGCCAATAATTTCTTTATATAACTTGGCATCGATTTCAGCAACCGTTACAAAAGCCCATTTCTCTTGTGGAGTAATCTTTTTTGCGTACTTAGTGTCCCAATTGACATGAACAACATGGCAAAATGAACCTCTATCGTCAATCCATTCATAACCGGGTTCAATTACCTCGCCTAATGCTAATACCTCAGACTTGCCTTTGTTTGCTACAATCTTATCTCCTGGCTCTAACTCCATTAAAGTCCATAGCTCTTTTGATTTCTTCGAAATCATTCTGCTTTTCTGCTTATATTCATCGCCATATTCTTCAAAAAATTTATGCTTAAATTCCTTTTGCGACTCAAAAGATTTAAGATCTCCAGTTTTATCCCAACCTACACATATATAATTATTACTCAAACATTCTTGCCAATATATTGCATCTTCGCCTGGTGATATTTTGAACACCTTTATGCTCTGTTCTGGATGAGCCCATTTATAAAGCAAGAATGCAAGTTCTTTAGTATTCCATTCCTTTAGCTCGGGAATTTGTCTTAGGTTCTGGAGAAGTATTGAATTAAGGGTAGCACGCTCAAGGTTGCGATCTGCTTCTATTCCTAAAGCATTCAAAAAATGAATTAAATGTTCTTTTGAAAAGATTGGCAAAATTTTATCAGGAAAATAAATATAAATAGACTTAAGTCGTAGTGATGGTCCATATGGAATATCATCTATTTCATCCCATTTCATTTCCCTTGCAAATAGGAAAGTTTTTACAAAATTCTCTCTAATTTTCTCCCACGCTTCCTTTTCATTATTAACTTGTTTTTTCAGCTCTAAAGGGATATACCAAGAACTATCTTTATGTTTTAAATAAATGATATGCTTTGCCGAACTTCCTCCCTTAATACTTCCGATATTTGTCGTTTTAAACTCAAGCAAATGACAATAAGTATTCTTTTCCAATCCCAATGCATATTTTTCAAGCTCCAATTGTGGCCACTGATCCAGTGGAAATAGCCTTATTACTTCCATCCTTTCCTTTTCAGATTCCTCATAATTCTTTTTCGCCTCTTCTCGGTCAAAATTAGACAACATTTCTTTGAGCGAGGTAATTCCTTCAGATGCTATTTCATTCATAAATCCTCCTCATCATTATTGCTTTTATTTTTAGCATATTTCTTGGCCTCTTTGCTCTATCTATCCTACTCTTGAAAGAATAAAGAATCAATGCAATGGAGATTTCATTTAGAAAGGCCTTGCATAGATATTCTTGCTCTTTCTCTATTTTAAAAATTTTTTTGCTGAAAAATACTTATCCTTTATTTGCTTTTATCTCTGCAAATTAAATTCTTTAAAAATCTCATCTCATCGCATTTCATATTATTTCCTATCAGATGGATTTAGCATTAAGCTTTCGCCATATTTTTCATAGCATTCGGTGCAATATTTTTTTGCATGCAAACTATGCAGGAATTTATCTTCAATGTGTTCTTTATAATAAAATTCGTCTGGATAAATTTCCTTGCCACATATATGGCAAATATGCGAAGTTCTTGCTTTGGTTTTTTTCAATATAAGTAAGCTTTTATATTTCCCCATAATTAATATTTAATACCAAATTTTTGAAAAGCCCAATTATTTATTTTCTCAATAGAATCAATTAACTTATATTCAATAGGTCGTTTTGAACCTGTCCATTTAATCAAATTTTCAATTTCTAAAATGCCTAAAACCATTCTTATTTTGTATTCCTCAGCCTTTCCTTTAAATTTCCTGTTGGATACGAGATTTTTTCCTTTTAATTCCTCAAATATTAAATCTGTATTAATTATATTATGCCTCTTAAAAATCTTTATTATACTATTTAAGATAGTAATAAAATGTTCCATAGGACAATAATGCTCGTATGGCTTTTCTTTTCTTGCCGAGGCAATAATGGATTTATCTATTTTATGCCACTTGAAATATTTGGAGCCTTTATCTTTCGTTACTGAAATTGACTTTTCAATCTCAGGAATAAAGGAAGATGGTGCTTCTTCTCTTTTTTCATGATCAAGCTTGAGAATATTGGCTAATCGATGAAAAATATTAGCTATATCATTTGTCTTTAAAGTCAATATATATTTGTTCTCTGACATTTCTGTTATTCCATCTATAAAAGGAAGCTTTAATAGTGCAATCATATTATTAATATCTAAAAATGTAATGCCAAGTTCCTCAATTTTTTCTCTTGCTGATAACGTATCACAATTAAAATATCCCAACCTATCCTGCAACGACTGCATCTCTTTAATAATTGTTTTAAATTGTTCTAATAAATTTCTTTTTGATTTATTCTTGTCAAGCAGATCATCTAATTTTGATGTCCTATCTCTTTTAATGCAGAACAAATCCTTTAATTCAATTAATGAAAAAGGAAATTTTGAATGAGCATCTATAAGCTTTATTAATTCCTCGGTTTTTAGCAACACTACTTGATATTCGTTTGCCCTATCTTCTAAATTGCCCCCTGCAAAATCGTGCCCTACGACAACAACATAATCAGCTTTATTTTTGTTTTTATGATCTCTTAACGAATGCCAATCTATTTGCCTGTCAATTATTTTCTCCTTTTTGCTTGTTTTACCATCAGCATTAACTATAAATGATTCTGATCCTATATTTGCGGTTAGAAGCACATCTGTATCACCTTTTCCACCAATAAGCTCAGCTTCAAAACCTAAAAAATCAAAAGCATCCCTTATTACAGTTTCAAATTCTGTTGGGCTATCGCTTTTGAATTGCTTTTCTTTTAAATTTATAATGATATCTTGCACTTCATAGCAGGCTACTGATTTGTCCTTTGGTTCATAAGTTCGTTCTTTCCACTCCTTCAATCCAAACAATCCTTTCTTGATTTTAACAAATTTTGATTTTTCTGCTTTTTTCTTTATATCCATGTAAATAATTGCGGCCATAGTAGCTACTGGCGTTTTGCCTGATGATTTAATTAACCCTTCTTTCAGCGCAATATTTGTAATTTCTTTTGCTGAAAGAGGTTCCCCTCGTTTTAATAAAATTTGATATGCAGATTCTTTAAAATCCATATCATCTCCAATTCAAA
>MFGW01000151.1:9117-9429 GCA_001780385.1 Candidatus Fischerbacteria bacterium RBG_13_37_8
ATATTATTTTATACCCCTTTTAGTATTATAATTCAAGCTTTTTCATTTGAATATTTCTTTTGATATTCCTTAACAATATTTTGATACTTCTTTTTTCTAGTACCACGATTCGCAATAAGGATTGAACGTCAATAATTTCTTATATTACTTTTAGAGTAATTTTATGTTAGAATAAGTTCAGTTAAATTAATGATATGGAGTTTATATGTACAGGCCAGGAAGCGATATCATAGACAACAATATATTAAAGCTATTTGATGAGCTCAATAAGATATTAGAAGAACAAAAATCAATCGATATAGCAACTGGATA
>MFGW01000151.1:9495-11172 GCA_001780385.1 Candidatus Fischerbacteria bacterium RBG_13_37_8
GATGGGCCATTTTTTATCCAATATTGAAGCCAAGGCTGATATTTTTCAACCTGAAGAAGATTACAAAAAGCAATTCAGAAAAGATTTGGAAGACTTGGAATTCGAGAAAAATAAAAAAGAAGCTACATTATGCTTAATAGAATTCTTGAATAATCCTTTTTGCGAAGTGCGTCTTTATGATAAGGGATTTCTCCATGGCAAGGCATATCTTTTTGATAAACTTGCAATTATTGGCTCAAGCAATTTTACTTATTCAGGCTTCACTTCAAATACTGAATTGAATGCAGTATTGGATGAAGCTCATAGCAGATATATAAAAGTTGAATGGTTTGATAAATTTTGGGATGAATCAATTGATTTTAAAAATGATCTTATAACAATTCTTAGCGAATCAAAATTTGGCACAAAAGAATATTCTCCTTATCAAATATTTATAAAATCTCTTTATGAATTACAAAAAGAGGATATATTATTTGAATATGATATTCCAGAATCATTTCCAGCAAGCGAGGTTGATCTTGCAAATTTTCAAGATGATGCAGTAAAAAGAATATATTCACGACTTAAATTGTATAATGGGATTCTTATTGCGGATTCTGTAGGACTGGGTAAAACATGGATAGCGAAAAAGATTATTGAAGATTTCGGTTTTTATAGAAGGCAAAGGTTTTTGGTTGTATGCCCTGCTTCAGTCGATATATCATTATGGCGACCTGCGCTTAAAGATATCGGATTATCTGAAAATATAATACACCAGGAAGAGCTTGGCAAAGGTGAATATGATCTATCTTCTCTTGAAAATAAATTAAATTTTAAATTAGAAGAAACTAAATTAATAGTAGTAGATGAATCACATAATTTCAGAAATCCTATGTCGAACAGATATGAAAATTTATTTAGTCTTATTGAAAGAGCAGGTAAAAAGAATCCGCCTAAGATTTTGCTATTAACAGCTACACCAATGAATAATTCCCATTGGGATTTATATTTTCAATTAATGCTTATAGCAAGAAATGACAAAAAACATTTCTTAAAAGAAGGAATATTTGATCTTGAAAATCAGTTCCGAAAAGCGGATAAAGGAAACATCTCGGATCTTTCAGATATTATGCAAGTAATTTCAATTAGAAGAACACGTCAGTACATAAAAGAAAATTATTCAGATGCAAAATATAAAGACGAACATAATAATTGGATTAAAATTACATTCCCGGAAAGAGAGCTTTTTGAAATAAATTACAGCCTTGATGATACTTATAAAGGCCTTTACTCAAATATCTCCCAAAAGATAGAAAATGATTTGACTCTTGCATATTACAGACTTGAAGAATACAGAATAAAAGGAAAAAAGGATGAATTTGAATTAGGTAGAATGAAAGCATTAGGAGGAATCCTACAAACTATCCTTCTTAAGCGACTTGAAAGTAGTGTGGAAGCATTTAGAAAAAGTGTAAAGACGCAAATAGAATTTCTTACAACTTTCATTAAATTCTTTGGGGAAGGCAAAATATTGATGAAGAAATTCTATGATAAATATCTATCTTGCCTTAATGAAGAAGAAAGCTGTTCAATAGATATTTTAGAAGAATTTTATAAAAATCTTGAAGAGATCAATTTATCTGATTTCGATATAGATAAATTTAGAAAGGACATCACTAAAGACATCAATATTTTCCT
>MFGW01000151.1:11213-12289 GCA_001780385.1 Candidatus Fischerbacteria bacterium RBG_13_37_8
TGTGGGTCAATTTCTTAATTTAGATACGCAACTTCTTCTATCGACTGACATTCTTTCAGAAGGACAAAATCTTCAAAAAGCAAGGATAGTAATAAATTATGATTTACACTGGAATCCTGTACGAATGATACAACGAGCAGGTAGAATAGATAGGATAGGCTCTCCCTTCAAAAGCATATTTATTTATAACTTTTATCCAGAAAAAGAATTAGAAAGCTTATTAAATCTTGTACGAATTCTACAAAATAAAATTGAAAATATAAATCAAAGCATAGGATTAGATTCTACCGTTCTTGGGGAAAAAATTAATCCAAAAGTCTTTGGAATAATACTTGATCTAAAAGGAGATAAAGATAAAAAACAGCAATTATTCAAGCAATTGGAAGAGGAACAATTTGGCGGAGGAGAATGCTTTTGGCAACCGCTAAAGAATTTCGGGATTGATAAATTGAAAGAATTTTGCGATACATTACCTTATGGGATACAGAGTGGCTTAAAAAAGTCATTTAAAGGGCTATTTTTTAATTATAAATATAACGACACCTATCACTTATGGCTTCTCTATGATGTCATCAGTAAATCTTTTATAACGAGCAAAACTGAAATTCTTGACCTCATCTCTTGCCCTGAAAATGAGCCGCGGATAATACCTGATGATGTTAATATCTTTGAAATTCATCATTTAGCAAGAGAGGAAATTAAAAGATTTTTTTCTGAGGGATTAATAACTGCCAGATTAAGAACTCCTCATGGAAGAATGGATAAAACATTGATTCATATTAAAGACGAGCTTGATTATATTAGAGAAAATTATTTGGCAGAAAATGACATATGGTACGAAAAGATATTGCAAATAATAGATAGCTTATCTTCTATCTCATTAACTAAAAAGAGAATGCAAATATTGAGAAGGATAAAGAAGAATTATAGAAACTCTAAAAATTGGCATCTCTTGCTTAGTGAATTATATTCTTTTATTAAAGAAAAACCATCTCTGAAACAAATGGAAGCAGTCGAATATGAGGAAGATAAACTTAAATTAATATGCGTTGATTATATTTCTTGATATTCTGGAT
>MFGW01000151.1:12362-13254 GCA_001780385.1 Candidatus Fischerbacteria bacterium RBG_13_37_8
TTTCAGCATTCTCGGTTACAAAGTTCTAACTACTAATTATAAGGGAAAAGCGGCATGGACATTACCTGATAAAGATAATAATTTAATAAAAGATATTTATATTATTTCTAATTATTCAAAGCGTTTCCAAATTTTTCTAATTGAATTATCAAATTATTCATCAAATTTGATGCTATCATTACCTCGTTTATTTGAGCGGGAGATTCAATATCCACTATTTATTTTTACTGTAGATTACCAGAAATACACTTTGGTGTTTTTGGAAAAAATTAGAGAAGGGGCTGATATCTGGAAAAAAAGTAAGTTGATAAAATTAAATATTGATAGAACAAATCCATATTATACAGATAAGCTTGTTATCAGCAATATGCAAAACAAGGAAGATGCAGATGATCCAATGCTAATCTATAAGAATATGAGGGAGGCATTCAGTATTGAAAAGGTAAGCAAACTTTTCTTCAATGATTATCAACATCATTTTTTTGCTATCAGAGATTTCCTCCTTAATCAATCAATTCACATGAAACAAGCACACGAATTTTCGCAGCAATTGCTCAATAGACTTATGTTTATTTATTTTATTGATAAAAAAGGCTGGCTTGAGCATTCTCCTCGTTTTGCTGCATGGTTTTGGCAAAGATACATGCAACAATCTGATAATATAGCATTGAATTTATTTTATGAAAAATGGCTTAAGATTCTTTTCCTTGAAGCATTTAATAACCAATTCAGTCATCCTCATTACCTACCGGATGATGTTAGGGATGCATTGTCACGTGCTCCATATCTTAACGGAGGCCTTTTTAAAAGAAATGAACTTGATGATCTACCAATTAAATTGCCAGATGAGCTCATAAAAAATATTCTAAATTTTTTTAATAAATATAATTTT
>MFGW01000152.1:0-952 GCA_001780385.1 Candidatus Fischerbacteria bacterium RBG_13_37_8
CTTGTAATCATAGATTCGTACTTTTGCATCATCTATAATAAGCAGGTCTGCTCTCCCCTTCCAAATCTCATTATTCCTTCTATATATAAATGCATATTCTGAATATTTATTGGATGAAGGTGCAGCAAGCTCCGTAATCTCCTTGTTATTAATATAATCAATACAGGACATTAGTTCCTGCTGTAATGCGTCATCATATTGATAGTATTTCAGCATATCGCCGGCTGCGCTCTTAAAATCTGATGGTGAAAGTTTTCCTTTTGTATATCTATCCATTAATGCATGAATAATTTCACCAATTATCTTATGCGATGTAGCTGCAATAATTTCAGGCAATTCCATGTGCGCTAGCTGTGAAGGAAATTTATTTATGAATTTCGAGGTCGATGCAGTTGAAATATTATGAAATGGCTTGATTTTAACAGGTGCAGACTCATAGGGTTCACACGGTGAAATCTCATGAAATACTTCCATGTCAACTATATTCTGTAATTCATCGGTAAGAGTGAATCCGTTTGCATTTATTGTTATCAAACCTTGCTTTTCCAGCATAGAGAGCCATGAATTACTTTTTATTTTTCCCTGGACGGTAGAGCCAGTCAAATATAATCGCTCCTTTGCCCTTGTACATGCTACATAAAACAAACGCTTGAATTCCTCTGCTAAACGTTTGTCATGTTCCTTTGATGTATCATTTTCATTCGCTACTGGAAATACTGCATATTCTACCGTAACCTGCAAGGGTGTTTTAGTCCCTGTTTTCTCATACGCTATTATTGGATCGTTTGCCTTCCGTTCCTGAGCTGATACCTGTGAAACAAACACACACGGAAATTCAAGCCCTTTTGCCGAATGAATCGTCAACAAGGTGACAGCATTATATCCTTCATCAAGTATCGTGGCTTTTTCAAGTTTGCTCTTCTTCTCCATGTACTGCAGCTTTTTATGAAAC
>MFGW01000152.1:964-5908 GCA_001780385.1 Candidatus Fischerbacteria bacterium RBG_13_37_8
TCCGATTGATATTCCATCTCCTCAAGTACGTTCAAAAATTTTAATACATTCGCATATCTCTGTTTTTCTGAAAAATATTTATAGCGGTCTTTCTGTAATAAAAACTTATTTATTACTAAATAACTATGCATGCTTTGATACATCTCGATATAATGACTCAGTTCTTTGTAAATATCAGGATGCAATGACTGCAGAGCTTCAAATTTGACGCATTTTTGGTACTTATTTCTCTGGCCGAAGCCGGATAATTTCATTAAATCATCATCACTAAGTTTATACAATGGACTTCTGAGTATTACATAGAGCGCTATTTCATCATCCGGATTGAATAGGAACCTGAGCAATGAAAGCACCATCTGAATTTCTTTTTCGTTAAAAAATCCCTGTCCCTGGTACACCATGAACGGAATATTATACGCCAGCAATGTATCTTCAAATTCTGCGAGGTGTGTTCTCTTTCTTAACAGAATAGCAATATCGGAGAATTGTATGCCATTCTTATATAATTCTAATATTTTCTGCGCTATCAAATGAGCTTCTGCGATTGCCGCTTGATTTGCATTAACATTTTGCAATGCATCATATAAGAGAAATGAAACAACACCATCTTCCTTGTTTTCATGAGCAGGTTCAAAAAATTCATAGTGCACTTTCCATGGCAATTCATCCTCTTCATCTTTTTGCATAATTTTTGAAAAAATACAATTAACAAATTCTATGATATGTTTCCGGGAACGAAAATTTCTTCTTTCGGATACAAAAGCAAATCTGTTTCTGAACTCAGGTATTTCAACGCGCTCATGAAATAAATTGCTTACTATGTTCATCACTTCCACGTTTGCACCACGAAACATATAAATGCTTTGCTTGGGATCTCCGACCAGAAATACAGAAGGTTGCTTACCTTCCGATTCTTTCGCGCCTATTCCTGAAAACCATTCCTGCGTGAGTTTCTCTATGATCTGCCATTGAATACAATTCGTATCCTGAAATTCATCTATTAATAAATAATCAAAATGCAAATCAAAATCATACAATAAGTTATAATTAATAAATTCATTATCCAGGAGCTTATACAGGCGTAATTCAATATCATCATAATCAATTACACCCTGTTCATTCTTCATCCTTTCATATACCTGCATCATTCTCTGCATGATAGCAAGACTATATTGCGCAATTCGATCAGAATAGCGTATTTTTGCATAACGGTGAAGTTTTGAACCTTGCTCTTCCGCAAGCTTGCTGTATTCCTGCAGAAATGTTTCAAACTTCACTGATAATAATGATACTTTGCTTTTCTTCCTGTTTTTATTACCTTCATGATTTTTTGCCGAAAAAAGAATCTGCTTATCATCACTTTTTATAATGCGAAAAAGCTTGGTTCTTAAGGCAAACATTCTCTGCAAAAGATCTTCAACATTATTCCATCCAAACAAAGCAAGTAAAAAACTGAGTTCCCCAATTATTTCTTTGCCTTCATTGAGTTTTCCAAATATAAATTGGTTATACAGAAGGTCAATTATTTCCTTCTGCTCATTTTCATCGATTACCTGTACCTGTGGATTTTCTCCGGCTTCAAGTGCAAATTTTTTATAGAGTGAAAGAAAAAATGCATGCATGGTTGAAATACGCACTTTGTGCAATTTCTCAAGAAAGAGATGATATACCTCCTCTTCGGTTTTCAGCCGGGCAAGAATCCTGCCTTTCATTTCAGACGCCGCTTTCTCTGTAAAGGTTATTGCAACGATCCGCTCTGGTTCAATTATTTTATTCTGCATATATTGATTGAGCAAAATAGAAATATACCTATCAGTCAGTTTCTGAGTTTTTCCACTTCCCGCCGGTGAAGATACCATTAAATTAAGTCCAGCATTCTTCACCTGACTTTCAATCACTTCATAACTATTTCTATTATCAGGCATATTTCTCCTCATTCTCAGGTATTCCTTACCAACACAAATTTTTAAACGCGCAATAACTGCAGTGCCAGCCACCCATTTCACCCGCCTCTTCCTCGTCCTCACCAGTATTAAAAAATAAACCTTTGCGTATGTTCAAAATAACACTCCTGGCTTCATTCACCATCTCTTCTATTATATCCTCCGCCTGCTTTTTTCTGGGTATCAGCTTTTTTTCTTTGCTTCGTAAACCTGCAAGCGATAAGAGAATCATTTGTGCCGGCAGGATGTTTTCTTTCATCCTGTAAAGCCATGCATAAAGCGATAACTGCAGGCTATATTTCTTATCATCAACATTACCTGTCTTGTAATCAATTAACAGGTAGTTGGAGCCATCTTTCTTTATATCGATCCTGTCAATAATACCCTTGATATTCTGCTTTTTATCCTCTATTGCTAATTCACCAGCTACTCGTAATTCCCTCTCCCGAATATCATATTCATCCTCAATATTATCCTGAAATTGTTTCAGGAATATTAAATCCATCTTAAATCGTTTACTGAAAAATTCCTGTATCGGGACAGGAAAGACTTTCACATGTTCAGAAAACAGTTCCATCGCTTTCTTCTGCCAGTTTTCACCGTTCTCAAATGCCTCTTTCAATACTTTATGAACAAGAATACCCCATTCTTTTGCATCATAATCAAATGTCGGCTCTTCATATTCCTCCAGACCAAGAATTTTTTCAAAATAGAAAGCACGCGGACACTCATAATATTTCATTATATCAGTAATCCCAAGATGCTCTGAATCATAATAAGTATTAATAAGCTCAATATTGCTATCATTCAGAGAGGCGGTTTTAAAATAATTTTTAAGGTACCAATCGATGCATTCGCCTTTATTGATTAAATGATCTTCAAGAGAAAATACCGCGTTAACTTCTGGTTTAATCCTGTCCCAGCTATGATGGTGGCAATAATCAGCGAGGAAAAATGAATGCAGTGTTTTTTTGTTAGCTTCAAGCTGAGGAAATGATAGATACAGTAATTTACTTCCTGATTGTACTACTCTATTGAAATAGAATTTCTGCTCCCGCACATTATCTTCAGTTGCGGGAATACCAATTGTCTTTCTTACCTCATCCGGAATTAACAGCCAATCTTTAATCTTCGGTTCGTCTCCATCGATAAGCCCGCCAAAAAAAATAATGGTTGATGGAATGCCCATAGATTCAATAATCCCCATTACTTTGACACCTTTTGCAATTTTTTCCTTCCCAAAATATCGTTTCTGCGTAAGAAGATACCCGATAATCCGCTTAAATTCATTAAAAGTTGCTTTTATGCCTATGGTGAGAGAATGCAATGAAATCAATAAATCCCAAAACTCTTCAATGACTGAACAATCCCGTTCACTCAATCCCGTTACACTGCCATAATTCAGCAATCGCAATAAAGTAATATAAGCACTTATAAATTCATTTAATGCAGTGCATCCTTCCAGCTTCTTTATCTTACTTATAAATTTGCTTACTTCACTTGCTTCCTTGTCCCATGAAGCAGCACCATAGATGACCTTCGACTGCTTAATTTCGGCACTAATCTTCATCCGGTCTTTTATAGAAAAATAGTTGCTCCCCACAACAAATAATAGTATATCCCGGGGAAAATCTTCCGCGACAAGGTTTAATACTGAATATGCAGATTGAATCGAAGGCTCATTCAACATTCGCTCCCCAAATGAATAACTGAACTCGATTGCATAATTGCTGAATATTCTTTTTATCGAAGAAATATATTTGTATGGTTCGGGAAAAATTATTGAAATTTCATCAACCGGTGTACCTTTCATAACCGCTTCTTTAATTCTTTGTGCTATAAATCGTATCTCATTCTCTTTTGTCGGTAATAATGATACCAATTCATTTTCCCTTCTTTCTGCCGGAATGAAAACCACTTGATGATTTATTACATTACCTTCATTAGCTGATTCGCTTACATCTTTTATATTCCAATTCATACCTGAATATAAAGCATCGAATTTGTACATGAATGAAGTGCCATGTTGTTTTTCTGCGAATAGTAATGCTTTTATGGTATTCTGAAGAAGAGAGGCTATTATTTTATAATCAACAGGGTACAGCTCTAATACTAAATCTATTATTGCGACTTCTATTGATTCATTTATAACAACATCATGCACAAGTTCAGCAACACCGATGATGCTGTTATCATGTAAAATTTTGCTGTATTCCAGAATAATGGCTGATACAGTCTCGACTCTTCCAAAAATAAGCTTAGACAAATAACCATCAGCACATCCTTTCGCAATCTTATTTTTCACCAGCGTCATTGCTTCATTCAATGATTTATCCGGGTAGAAATAACGAATGTTTTGATACAATTCCAGGATCTCATCTACAAGCTCAGGCATTTTTACATGAGGCATACTATCGGAGATTCTATGCAGTGCCTGAAGCATGATATATTTTGATTCAATTTCAGATACAAGTTTACGCGGACAAAATCGTGCTAAGTACTGATACATAGTTGTAAAAACCGGTGGTATTACAGTTTGGTGATTGCCCACATATCGTTCTATGAATAATCTTTCAAGATGCTGCGCCCGGCGTCCGGTATAACAAAGTATCAAATTCCCTGCATAATTATGTGGCTGCCTGACCTGAATCGATTGCAACAGAGCATTATCATAATTAAATCCACCGTCGAACAAATATATTTCCGCTTTCGAAGTCATTAAAAAAATCCTTTGTGCCTCTGAGGGCAGACACATGGGTCCACCCCTACAGTTTGTACCTTAATAGATTTTCACATCCGTCATTTTCATTTTATTGAGTGTTTTTGATACTTCTTCTGAATGAGGAGGCTGACCATACGCTTCTATATCTTCAAGCAAAGGCACTGCTCTCTTATCGTTCAGAATATGTAACACTTTTATCGCCACTAAGCTATCATCTGATAATTTATACGAAGCATCTTCTGTTGCTCTTTTCCAGTCTTTAGCAAGAAATTCATAAGC
>MFGW01000152.1:5937-10507 GCA_001780385.1 Candidatus Fischerbacteria bacterium RBG_13_37_8
TCAAGGCTGCCAATCGGAATGCAGCTTCAATTTTAATATGATCATCCGAATTTTTAAGTGCCTCTCTCATATAAGAAAATGCACGTTTATCTTTCTGTTCAAATGCAATCGTGTAATAATGTGCATTCATTAATGTCGGAAATATTTCATCATGATGTTTTTCCCACAAAAGAATATGTGCAATAGTATTAATAATTGGATATCCCTTACATCCTATTACATTACCTGATGGGCAACGCTTAATTTCATTCGAAAGCGCATCTTTCAATAATGAAATGCTTTCCTTTCGTTTGAGACTATACAACGCTCTCGCTGAATTTTCCCGGATTATTTCATGCTTGCTATTATTCATCCAGTTCTGCAATGAATTTTCTATCTCCGTGAATTTAAGAAAAAAGCGCTCCACACCTTTCGCATCCGTTATATTTTCCAATTGCTTCACCATTGCAACGGGATCTTCCATCTGATCATTCCAGTTAATTATGCTTTGCGAAAGTTCATTAACCTGACCATGTTTTATTATGCCAAGTATAATCATAAAAACCGCAATGATGACAAGATAAATAAAACGAGAGTACCACCAATAATCCCGCTTCTTTTCTTCTATATCATTTTCTTCCGGTTCATACATAACAATATTTTACCTCAATAAAGCATTTAAAGAAAATAGCAGAAAAGGTATAATAGTGCAATTGCATGTATTCAATCATGTAAAAAATAAAAAAACCACAGAGAACACAGAGAGACGCAGAGAATTCTTGAAAATGAAATTTCCTTTGTATTATCAACGAGTTATCACTGAGTCACTCCGTACTTATTATCCGGAGTTGGGCAATAATCCTGTTGCATCTCCGCATTTGCATAAATGGATATGGGAATTAAGTGAAGCATTGAGAAATGAAAATTTGTATAAGCAGGGTATGTATTATCAACAGAGAGAATTGACTGCTGCTTATTTAGCATTTCTATTTCCACAGTCATTCATGAAAATAAATGCTATTCTAAACGAGCTGTACAGTTTAAATAATACTGCATTTTTTGAACATGACCAATATCATATTGCTGATATTGGATGTGGTATTGGAGCTTCGACTTTTGGCACGATCGAATTTTTCAAGGCAATGAAAAAAGACATCGTTCTGCACTTTGATGCAATTGATTACAATAAAGAGCCATTTGAATTAATGCGTGAGATGAGCAAGGATTCCAACTATTTCAGAAATACAAACTTCGCCTTCATTCATAATGATATTGAAAAAATTGCATCAAGATCCGGCAGGAAATGCGATATAATTATTTTATCTCTTGTCTTAGGGGAAATAGAAAGCAAAATATCCATCATTGCATTAATCAGAAAATTAATGAAACATTTAACTGAAACAGGCATGCTAATTATTATTGAACCAGCATTACAGGAATCATCAAAGAATTTGATCCTGCTTCGAAATAAACTTATCAGTTATAATGTATCAATACTTTCACCCTGTCTAAATGAACAACCATGTCCATTAACGTATTCTGCTCAGCATTGGTGCTACAGGGAAATTGCATGGACACCTCCTGCTTCAATGGAATATCTGAATAGAAAATTATTTCGTGAAATTAATACACTCAAGTTCAGCTATCTTGTCATTGCAAATAATACACGCAAAGGATGTAGGGGCGGACCTATGCGTCCGCCCAACAAAATTGACGCTAACTCCGATATACCATTCCAGGCAGAAAAAGAACTTGATTTAAAAAACTTATACGCATTCAGAGCAATCAGTTTTCCCAAAAAACAAAAAGGGGAATATATAATAAAGGCATGCGACTCATCATGTACAATAAGAGTCATAGAGCTATTGCATAAGGATATAACAGACGCAAATAAGCAGTTTTTAGAGTTATCACGTGGTGATTTATTTTTCCTGCTCGATACTGCACTATCTGAAGCTACCATTCGCTTATCGAGTGGAACAGGTATTTATAATTTACAAATCTGTAAACACCTGTCCCCCTTCATTCCGAGAGGATCAATAAAATAAGCTTCTGAAATTCTTCAATGCTTATTTCAGCATCTCTTATTAATTTACGTAATAAGCCTTTCCCAAGCTTTTTATGCAGTGGTATTGTGAGAGCTTTTCTTGTCTTATCGGAAGGATGATGCATTCGAACATGGCTGCCTTTTTGACGAATAGTCTTATAGCCAAGTTTTTCAAAACAGTTGATTGCTTGTTTGCCGGAAATTGATGGTAATTTAGGCATAAAGTAACGTGTGGAAGCTTATTTCTTGTGGATTAAAATTTTTTAATACCTTCTGATTTTCTTCCTCTTCGAGACATAATTCTATAACTTCACGAATATTTTTAAGCGCTTCATCAATGCTTTTGCCCTGAGTATAACAACCGGAAAATAAGGGACATTCTGCAATATAAAATCCATCTTCATCCTTTTCTATTAAAATTGGCAAATGATATTTCCTTTTCATAGAACGACCTCTCCTTAAAAATAGCACACATAAGTCACAAAGGCAAGTGTATGTTATTGACATTCAAACGCTCAATTTCTTTACAAATAATGGAACCAGTTAAAATTTAGATTCTACAGGTTCGTGCATTTTATAGATGATAGAATATGATGCATATTAAGTAAAGGCAGTATCATTCGATAATTCTTTTTATTTAAAACAAGATAATGTTATTCCTTGTTTGTTCAGGAAGTTCATGAATTTCTTGTAATCAGATTCCTGAATATTAAAATAGGGAAGCAATTTCTTCCAGCAATAACCGATATGCTTTAAGCCAATATAAACTACCTGACGCAATTCTGGTTTGCTAATATTTTTTCTCGAAAATTCTCTATGAACAATTTCCCAAAAACTTTTCCTACTCTCTGTCATTTTTCTTGCTAATTCTTCCGCAATATTAATATAATGATTATGCGTATATTGTATGACATTCATCCTGCAAAAGACTTCTTAAGTAGTCCAGGTTGCTGCAATGACCATTGCAAATCACTTGAAACCAATATTTTTCAAGTATATTGGTAAGTTCTCTGACATTTCCGGCAAAGAAATGCGTTTTTAGTAATTTTATTTCATCCTTAAGTATTAGCTCTTCATCTTTTCTAATTCTTTTACAATAATTTCCCCAATAATATGTAGCAATTTTTTCTATTGCGCCCGGCAATGTTCTTAAGGGCGGTATCTCAATCGAATTCCGGTCAATTCTGTAATATAAATCCTCCTGAATAATCCTTTCTTTACCATTTCCTTTAAATTCTCATTGGTTGCATAGATAATCCTGATATCTGTACTTCTCTCTTCTTTCTCTCCAATTCTTCGAAATGTTCTTTCTTCAACGACCGAAAGCATCTTGCTCTGCAATTCCAAATTAAGCTCCCCAATCTCATCAAGGAATTGTGTACCGCCATTCGCAATCTCCAAAGCCCCTTCTCTATCTTCTTTTGCATCGGTAAAGCTTCCCTTTTTATGCCCATAGAATACTGTCTCAAATAAACTCGGCTGAAGATTAGGACACGAAACTTGATAGAATTTTTTCTTGCAACGATTGCTCTGTTCATGAATATAATGGGCAAATAAATTTTTCCCCACCCCCGTCTCACCTGTCAACAACACACTAATATCGTATTTAGCTATCACTTCAGCAAGCTTTTTAGTTTCATTATAATCAATGATAGTTATACCGTTATTGCTGTATTTTTTATCATTCATTATGCACACTCTACAGCAAAAGAAAATACGGATACATCCCTGACTATCTTTAAATTAATTTGCGTTTCACCAGGCAATAAAAAACACTTAGGGTAAGAGGTTGTGTGTGTGTATGTGTGTGTGTGTGTGTAACTACTCAATTTTGCGGGTTTGTTCATATAGACCGCCTCATCTATTGATCTATTTCAACACTATCATCCATCTTTCTAAATAATCATTTAATTTGTCAAGCTTTCTTGCGCTGATTTTTACTTTTTGCTATGAAATCTAATTACACACATCATACAATCATTTTTAGCAATTCTCTGTGCTATATTCGTGTTCTCTGTGGTTTTTCTAAAAAACTGCATGTCTGCAATAATTATCTCTTTTTTTGATAAAATTCAGTAAAATAGTACACTTGAAAGGATTTTTCACAGGAATACCAAAAAATGATTGAAACCATAGAAATTGCTAAAAGAAAGTAAAAGACTTTGTCTTAAAAAAATTGAGAATAAGAAATGAAGATTTTATAAGGATTGCGTAAAAATAAGGCTGCATTGTAAATGAATAAATACCTGTTTACAGCTTCATTTATATTTTTCCCATAATCTTGGCAGTTGCTTCTTATTTTCTTCCTCGTTATCAAAATCCCACATTTGACCAGTCGGTTCTTCTAATTCTTCAAATTCTTTCCTCGGCATTTCATCTCCTGTTTTATCTTCATGTACTTCAAGAGCTACATATCCAAATGACTCATTAAATATGCTATCATCCAGTTCAATATCCGCTAGTGAATCAGGATCTTGCAATGCTTTCTCATATATATTTCTCCCCTTCGAAATAAGCCCATAGCGAAAATCTATAAATCCATCA
>MFGW01000152.1:10555-10836 GCA_001780385.1 Candidatus Fischerbacteria bacterium RBG_13_37_8
TTATACGCCTTTAAAAATAAAGCATCAAAATGTTCTTGAATTGAAATAATTTCTTCAGGTGATAATTCCTGCAATATTTTTCGAACTATTAATTCAGGTTCTTTTGAATCTTTCCCCTTCTCAATTATCTCCCAGAATTGATTTATATGCATTTATTCCTCCTTTCTGCTTTATTATGCTTATGAAATTTGTATAAGCAAAATTGGCGAAACTGCAAAAAGCTAATTTTCACAGATTTAGCTTTTGCCAAAACTGCTCTGGAGGCGAATCTTGACAAATGG
>MFGW01000152.1:11135-12463 GCA_001780385.1 Candidatus Fischerbacteria bacterium RBG_13_37_8
GCTAATCCATTTGGCGTTTGTATTTCTATAATGTCTCCTATTTTTGGTTTTATTCTTTTGGCTTTCATTTCTCTTTTTTGCATATTTGATTTTTTTTAACTCCTGACTATTTCTATATTTCCTAAGTCCATTTCTAAGATCTTACTTCTTTATCGAATTAAATTAACACTTTAATTTATTGCCAATCTGAAATAGCTTATTTCCAATCAGAATTTTTTTAAATTTCTTGAATTTCGCTGCCATTTTCGCTGCTATTATATTATCTAATATTCCACATTTTTTATCAACTCTTGTGCTTTTTGAAGCTGATCATCATAATCAGGTCTTAGTCGACTTCTTCCATGAATTTTATTCCATAATGTTCCGCCTTCTTTTTTCAAACGATGAAGCACTATGAGAGCTTCTTCTGCCCATTTTGCCTGTTCCTCTGTTAATGATTCCAATCCTTCTATCACTTCAATCTTAAATCTTTTTGCATGTTCATACGATCGTCTTGCAAAATCTTTAGTTCTTCCAATATAAATAGTAATTCCTTCTGCATCACGAGCTCGATATACACAATGTGTTCCCTTTGCTTCAATATTTGCAAGTGCGCCAAATGAGTCAAGTGCTAATGAAGCGCCTATTTCCTCTCCTGTTTCAGGTTGATTAAGCATGAATTTTAAGGCGCTTTTGGCCGTATCAGGAAGCCATGCGTTATTAATAATATTAGCAACAGCAGTATTAAGCCATTTATTGTAAGACTGAATACCTCTAATATCAGCAACAGGATCCCTACCATCCGGATCATAATATCGTATTGGATTATTCCTCGCATATGAATACAGATTCCACAGTTGCGGATTCGATAGCGCATCATCTTTGTTACTAATTGGATCGGTGGAGAGAAATCGGTAAATTCCATGATCGTAGTAACGGGCGCCGAAGTAATCTGCATCTGAGTAATGCTCATTTTCGCGTTCCTTGCCGGAGAACTTCTGCTTTGGATCATAGTTGTTCTGCCAGATTTTCTGAATCTAGCCGTATGGTCCATATGCTGCTGAATACTCCACATTTGCATTAACGTCAGTAACATCGCGTGTTGAGTTTATCTGATCCGTCATGTAAAAATGGTAGGATCCCTGTGGCACCTGTGGCACATATTCTGCAATAAGCCTGTTGCCAAAATATATGTATTGCTTTATGCATTGGTTGTTTTGATCATATTCTGCTAACAGCTTCCCATCAAATGTGTAGATGTAATATGTAGTAACATCTTACTCTGTAAAGAATAATTTGCCGCTGTAATATCTGCCTCTTCTTCCGTTTCATTACTCCTGTCTCTCTCA
>MFGW01000153.1:0-942 GCA_001780385.1 Candidatus Fischerbacteria bacterium RBG_13_37_8
TGTATTGCAAAATCTTCACTGGAAAACACTACCTCACCATTGTAAGTACCCGATTTATGCGTCTTGCTTAAATGCAAGCTAATGGATAACTGCTCCTTCTTTGGTGTGAGGATGATATATTCATCCTTGCTTTCATCAAAATGAATATCCTTGCCCATCTTTAATGCAGCCGGATTATCAGATGAAAAAACAGGCCATACTTTTAACTTGCCACCTCTCCTTTGTGCTTGCTCATTGTACTGCAGTAGTATCTTTTTCTTCTCTGGAATCACTGCTCCTTCTTCAAAAACATTCACTTCTCCAAAATTAACCGGAAACATCATCCCGGGCGCTGGTAAAATTCGTACTACCCTCTCTGGCTCATAGGTGAATTTTATCTTTATGCTGTCAGGAACTACCAGTACCATCGGATCATTGCTTGAAAATAACATGCTCCCTTCAAATCCTCCATACCTATCCGTTCCTATATCCTGCGCATTGACTAATGTTAGTGTAAATTGCTGCTTGTCCGCCGGCTTGAATTCCTTCGGTGTAAATTCACCATACACTCCCATTGTGCCAAGTACCGGAAAATCAGTATTCACACTTAACTTTACATCATGCGGTAATTTATCCTTGTTGTGAATCAGAAAAACTTCTTCGCGCGTTGCCGTCTGCTTCTGCATAAGATTACCAAATTGCAGAACCGGTATTTTTACCTCAATCAAAAAAATAGGATGAACTACACCGCGCGGCTGCTCTATATAAAACGCATGCTCTGCCAATTCTATGGCTTTACGCTCTTCGGGTCTCATCTTCACACCCAGTGTCGTGTAGTACAAGAAATCGAATTCCCGTCTCTTTAACTGGTAATAATCCATTATATCGCTCATCGTGTATTTTCCCTGGTTATCCAATCCGTCCGTATATACAAGTATAATAACACGATGCCTTTCATCATTT
>MFGW01000153.1:1018-4426 GCA_001780385.1 Candidatus Fischerbacteria bacterium RBG_13_37_8
CAATTGCATCAACATAATTATTCAACTGCTCAATATCTCGCCCGGATTGTATGACAAATAATTCTTTTTTCTGAATGCCACGGTCAAATTGATAAATAATTACATTACTGCCCTTATCTATGTCATGCAGAAAATCTTTCACCGCACCTTTCACATTCGGGAAAATATGCGCATTCCCACTTCCCGGAGGCATCCCTACCATTGAACCGGATTTGTCCAGCAATATCACATAATCCACTATCTCGCTTTCCGCATACACATACCCCTGCATCGCGCAAACACAAAGCGCTATCAAAAAAATGTAAACACTGCCTTTTATTACTATTCCAGCAAATTTTACTATACTAAAATGCATCCTCACTATAAGCCTCGCAATTCTTTCACAGTAGCAAATTTCGCCCCTATTGTCAATGATAATCCCAGCTGGAGTTTCCCCAAAAATTTTGCGGCATAATATAAGCCTTGGTAAAGAACTGCAGGCGAAATTTGCTAACAGGTATAGTTCAAGCAGCAAGATTTTTCCCTGGAATTGAGCAGGGAAAAAATCATAAAGGTTCAGCATAGAAATATGGATCTTTTGGGAAGAGAATAGTTTGTGTAGAAGGAGGATGTCGTGATGAGGGAGCAGTAAATGGTTTGATAGTCTTTGACAAAATTTTATAAACACCATCAGACAATGCATACCATTTATATTCAGGTATTTCAAAGAATCGTTGAGCCTTTTCACAGATTTCTTTGACTAATAGGTTCAATCTTGTTTTAAAGCCAAGGAAGACACACAGGAAATAAAAGACTGCAAGCAATAAGGTAAAGGTGTTTTTGATTCCAATATATTTAAGCGCTCGAACATCTTCTGCGTTATATGAGGTTTTCAAGAATCTATAATTTTCGTCGCATTTCCATCGTGTCAGATAGATATCCACTATCTTTTCCAAACAAGAGGTGTCATGGGCGTAGTTTGCTTCGACGTTAGTCAACAGCATCATTGGAGTTTTCGAGTAGCCTTTTACAACTATTATTGTCATTGGCTTTCCTTCACATCCCGGAAAAATAACTTCATGAGCTCCTATTGTTACTCTTACTTTTTTAGGAATTTCTTCTCCTTCTTTTTTCTTTTTTATCCATTTGTAATGTCTACATTTGGTCTGTTTTGCTATGGCAAGCGCATCTTGTTTATCCCACTTATCAACGCCCTCTTGCTTTGCCAACAAATGTCTATCTCCCTTTAACCGTATAACAAATCGCAAGTTTTTCTCCAGCAAATGCTCGATAATCTTTTTTCTATCTCCTCCTCTATCAATGGTCCAAATCCCTTTCTGTCCTATTCGCTTAACAACAAAATCTATTGCGTCCAGTATCTCCTTGTTCTCTGATAAAAATCCAGGAGCAATGCTGGAATATAGTTTCATCAACAATGGTATCATCACCTCTCCGCTCACATCCGCAGCAGCTACATGAATTAACGGATAACCAGGCTCTATGTTGCCAGTACTGCCATCTCTTACTTTGTAAAGATATTCCATCTGCTTTGCATATTTTTTGACTACATCTCCCGGATCTATCGCTAATACCGTATCCTCCCTTATATATTTCGATGCCATCTGAATTATCTTATCATGTAGCTTCTCAAAATAATCCTCTTTATTGAGGTTATTTGAAAGCCGAGTCTCTACTTTAATCAGTGCTATTTGCTCATTAAGACTCCTGGCTACGCTGGCTATCTTAATATCTTTTTCCGCTTGAATACCATAAATAAATTCTCGAATTGCTCTTCTGATTGGCTTTGTAAATTCTCCAGCAGTGACATTGTTAGAAAATATCGTGACTTGCTGTTTTATCTTCCCTGAAAGTTTGCTATAATGCTTCATTGGAGGTCTCCTTTCATTGGAGGTTCCTCAATTTTAATAGGATTGAGGTCATAAGTAAAGTGGGGACCTCCATCATCTATATTCATTAATGGCTCATGTTGTTATATCTAGTAGCTTCACTTCATAAGCTCTTATTTTTGGGGTATCTCTTCCTGAATACTTCATCAGGACAATAACTGATTACGATAATTTCCCCACAATAATTACTAATCAACAGCTATATGCTTTCTTACGGAAATTCATGTCTTTGCATCTTTCGCCAATGAAAGCATGAAAAGCCTTATCACCCTTCATGCTCCTTATAGTCCGTTAGGAATTTCCACGTTTGCCTTTGACAAGCTCGTAAAGACAATAATAGCTTCAGCTTCCCACAACTGTCCTTGTTGCCATAGCATCTTTACTGTGAAATGCTACTGCTTATATACAATTACCCCCCTCGTACGGAATTAATCTGCAACGAAGGATTTGGGCAGGTTATGCTGAAGCCGCTTAAAGCGTGCGGCTGAAGCAAAATCCTGCCCAAATCTCGTTGCAAAAAATCCCATTGATTTAAAAAGCCGCCCTCCCTTCTTACCTGATTTGCCTTACTTATCTCTAAGTCACCTTTCCCACTTAATAAAATCCTAAAACGCCCATTTATGCTATATCTTCACCCCATGACTAAAAAAATTTGGGGAAACTCCAGTAATCCCAGGGCTAAAGCCCTGCGTTTGTAACACACTCTTGTTTGCCGCTCCGTCAGAAAAAAGCGATCTTAACCCGGGGCTTTAGCCCTGGGCTTCACAACGCAAAGCCAAATGCATTCACGAGAAATTTCGACATCTGCGCCCTGCTTACGAGATAACCGGGACAATACAATAGCGGACTTGCCTGACATCCACTCACAATACCAGTCGTGTAAAGCGCTTCAATATATGAGCAGAATATATTACTGCTTGGTACATCACCAAACACATCAGCGCATGGCAACAGTGGACAAGAACCAGGCTCGGTTTTTTCCATTGCAAGACAAATAAATTTTGCCATTGCCTGCCGATCCGTATTTATTGACGGACAATACATCAAAGGCGACGCCTGGCATCCACTTACCACACCTGCATTGTAAAGCGCTTCAATATATGAACAAAATATATTAGCCGGTGGAACATCCGCAAACACGCTGGCACAGGCAGAGGCCGGACATGAACCGGGCAGCTTCTTTTCCATTGAGGCACAGATAAATTTCGCCATCTGATCACGACTAACATTTAAATTCGGACAATAGTTCGAAGTAGTACATCCGCCGGTCACACCAGAATGAAGCAATGTCTCAATGAAAGAATAAAAAAGATTCGTTGTCAGTACATCATCAAAACTATTCCCCACATGATAGATGAATGGAAAATAAAAACTTAGATAACCGGTGCATTGTGGATTTTCTGTTACTGTAAAATCCCAATGGGTACCTGGTCTGCTGGCAGAAGGTGCAGTGAGATTATAATGAACGGTGGAATTCTGGCTTGAACCGGCATTAATATCGGGATAGGTAGCTGTCGAAGTA
>MFGW01000153.1:4555-5504 GCA_001780385.1 Candidatus Fischerbacteria bacterium RBG_13_37_8
AACCGAGGAAACACTGCAGGCAGGATCCATACTCCCATCTGAATCTGTAGTAATAAGCCATGCATTCCATGTCCCACTGCTATTACTGCCGGTACCGGCATAAGCATACCCTCCATTACTCATTTCATGCACCGCAAGCGCAAATTCATTTCCCCCACGATCATATGCCTTATGCCAATTAATAGCCCCTGAGGAATCTATCTTCACCACATGAAAATCCCAGTAATTTACAACAGAAAATCCTGCTGCAATAGCTCCTCCATCAGCAGTCGGCTGAAAATCAAAACAGGTATCATCTTCAGAGATCCCAAATGTTTTTTGTGAGGTAATAGTGCCGGATGCATCCAATTTAAAGAACCATAGATCCCCATTCCCTGCACCATAAGATTCAGTTGTTCCACCAAGTAGATAACCACCGTCACTCGTTCGAATAATACCGCATGTCGATTCACCATTTGCCCCACCGTATGACTTCTGCCAGGTTATATTGCCGCCAGCATCAAGCTTGAGAATAAACAAATCTGCATCCCCTGCTCCATAAGATTCTGTCGTTCCAGCAAATATGTAACTACCGTCACTCAACTGGTGTATGACACGCCCATTGCCTGCACCACTGTATGTTTTTTGCCAGGTAATGTTTCCACTCTCATCTAACTTCAGAACAAGAATATTTGCGTTACTGGAACCAGTGACAATATATCCGCCATCACTGGTCTGCTCAATATGAGAAACTCCCTCTGCTCCCGCAGTGCCGTATTTCTTCTGCCATGTAATACCTCCTGCTGCAGTAAGTTTTAAAATCCAAATATCATCAGTCCCGCTCATATAACCGGTAATTCCTGCAATAATAAATCCACCCTCGCTTGTTTGCATTATCGAAGTAGGACGATTATCTGTCGCATCTCCGAAAAAAAATTGCCATTGCATATCACCCGCTTCATCAAGTTTC
>MFGW01000153.1:5511-6939 GCA_001780385.1 Candidatus Fischerbacteria bacterium RBG_13_37_8
AAAAATCACCATTCCCGTTAATACCTGAATGAACTGCCATGATAAATCCATCATCATTAGTCTGCTTCATCGCAATAATTTGATTACCTTCTGTCTCAATATAAAAATGCGACCAGGTAAGCTGTGCACAAGCATCCGGTACTATCCCTGCTAAAAATAAAATTGTCATGAATAGTATCACCACTTCCGGTAGTAATCTTTTATAAGTCATAAAAAACCTCCTGTACCATATTGCATTCTTAATCAAATGATAGTACCAAATATTCTTCCCCAAGTAAAGGACAGAACCCACCACTCCTTATCGCTTGACTTACACAAAATTTTTACTATAATATAATCGTAATCCCCGGTAGCTCAATCGGTGGAGCAGGTGGCTGTTAACCACAAGGCTGTAGGTTCGAGTCCTGCCCGGGGAGCCATTTTTATAAGAGATATAGTCTAATGGCAACTCCAGTTGCCACTTTATCTAACAAATTAACGCATTCGCTCATTTACTCCTGTTTTATTCTTCTCTCCTCTTCGTCATTCAAAATTAAGACCCATCCATCATTTCATTCCTCTTTCTATAAAAACCTACCTCTCCTCTACTTTTCCGGCATCACTATTGCCCTCCCTTATGCCGTGAATGCTAAAATCTATAAAAGAAGAACTCCTGAAAAATCCATCCTCTATAAAATCGTTTACCTTCATTTCCAGGAATATGAAAATATCTATCCCGATACATATGAACAAGATTTCGGCTTCTTGCGAAAGATCATCCCCAAAACTGTTTATAAGTACCTTGACTGTGGTATTTTAGAACATGGGTTTGCGCGAGTCCGATGTCCTCAATGTGGTAATAATTTCTTCGTCGCCTTCTCATGTAAAACTAGATATCTCTGCCCTTCTTGTTCTCAAAAAAGAACCCTCATCTGGCTTAACTGGATGAAAGACAATGTCTTGCATAATGTCCCTCACAGACAGTGGGTTTTTACTATCCCTAAGGTTCTGCGCAGACTCTTCTATCGTGATAGAAAATTACTCGCTCTTCTAGCTAAATGTGCCGCCGAAACTATCTATGAACTATTTCGCACCATCTTCCCTCACAAATCTTTTACTCCAGGCTTCATCCTCTCTATTCAAACCTTCGGTGATCTCCTCACCTGGCATCCCCATATTCATTGCCTCGTCTCTGATGGCGTCTTTGACTCTGATAGCAACTTCCATCCTCTCCATCATATCGACTCCTCTAAGGCTACTTTCATCTTCCGCGAAAAAGTGTTTGCTATCCTCAAAAATCATCAACGTATCTCTGATGGACTCTTTGATAAAATGCGCTCATGGCGCCATAGTGGATTCTCCGTTCATACCGATGTCTCCATCCCTCATGAAGATGACCAGGCTCTCTCAAACCTTGCCCAATATATTATTCACCCCTCTTTCTCCCCT
>MFGW01000154.1:0-4001 GCA_001780385.1 Candidatus Fischerbacteria bacterium RBG_13_37_8
GGCGAAATGTGTATGCGATACCGTGGAGTTTTGTGATACCGGAGCCGCCGATGGCATGGTGGTTGAAAACAGTGCTTATTTTTGTTGGTTTATTAGTATTATTTATAGCAGGACTGATGCTGTATTGCATGATAACCGGTGCCTCATTTCCACCATGGAAAACTGTACCCATATCATTCAGCATGGAAATTATTGAACCGGAAGATCAGAAAAATACAAGGTTTGATCTTGCGGATGCATTTATTACTAAAAAGACAATAAAAATGGGACAGGGGCATCAATACCTGCAGGATGCAGATGTTGAATTCAGTGTACGTTATATCAAGAAAGGAAGCAGGAGACTGGTGAAAATTTCTGCTATTTTAGGGAATGTCTATTTAAAGAAATCAGGAGAAAATACCGAAGAAGAAATTTTTGAAGATGAATTATATGATGGTGATGTAATTCGATGCGGCAAATACCGATTGCGGATCTCAAGCTTTTTACTTATGAGGTAGAGCAATATGTTCAAGGTTCAAGGTTCAATGTTCGAGGAGGCTTCGCATTTTTTCTCTGTCCCCTGTTCCCTATTCCCCATTCCCTACTTAAGGAGGCTTTATGTCGTATACGCTTAAAAAGACGACTGTTATAGGTATAGGAGGCACTGGCATTCATGCAATGCTGTTTATGAAACAAAAATTGCTGAAAACATGCGGTGAAATTCCACCAATGATTAAATTTCTCGGCATTGATACGGCAGATAAAGATGCACTTGAGACTAAGGATGGTGTTATAGAATTATCGGAGGGTGAATTTCTTAAGATCGAGGTAAAAAATCCTGCAAGTTTAATACGAACCAACAAGGAAGTCAAAGAATGGATACCCGATGATATCCCGAAATTTGCGCTTACCAGTGGTGCCAAGC
Source organism: Candidatus Fischerbacteria bacterium RBG_13_37_8 (assembly GCA_001780385.1). Taxonomy (GTDB): domain Bacteria; phylum Acidobacteriota; class HRBIN11; order MFGW01; family MFGW01; genus MFGW01. Next base: position 905 of record MFGW01000154.1, read on the forward strand.
AGGTCAGGGCGCTTGGCAGACTGGCGCTGTTTGCCAATTCAAGCCGTCTTGAAGCAAAATTGCAAGGTTTGCTCAGCAGTATACGTGATTATCGGATCGAAAGAGTTTCAAAATATGAATTATTTTCAGAAAATATCATGGTGAATATTGTCTGTTCACTTGCGGGCGGAACTGGTGCGGGATGTTTTCTTGATGTTGCCATGTTGATCCGTGAAAATTTAAAAACCACGGACAAATTGATGGGTTATTTTCTTTTGCCGGACATTTTTACAACGAAGCCGGCAACAGAAAATGTTGAGCCTAATGCGTATGCAGCGATCAAGGAAATCAATTACTTTTTTTCCAGTGGTTCACGACATCGGTACATGCTTGGCGGGAAAGAACGATGCATAGAAGGTGGATTATTCAACGGTGTGTATTTGATTAATAAGCTCAATAAACGTAGTGTCGAATACAGCAATATAAAGGATCTCGAGGAATTTCTCGGACTGGGATTATTCCTGCACAGCAGTGCCACGGGTAAAGCAGCTGCTGATGTAGTAGATAACCTTGAAGCACAGCTTCTAGGAAAGAAATATTACGGGATGCCGACGGTGTTCTGCAGTTTTGGAGTGAGTGAGGTTGAGTATCGTGGTGATTGGTATGCGGAATTATTTGCGAAGAAAATAGCGCTTAATGTGGTGCAGAAAATATTTATGGGAGGCGAAGTAGCGGATGGTGAGAAATTTACCCGGGATTTTGTGAAACGTATCGGGATAGAGGAGCATGAAGCGGATGATGTAATAGATGCGATCCTGGTACCGGGTGCTTTGAAAAAATTTCCATTTCCACCCGATTACAGCAAGGATGTAATTGGACCATCGCTTGCGCGAAGGGATTCCTTCCTGAATGAAATACGGCAGGATGTGAAAAATTTAGCTAAAACTAATATTGCACAGCTCAAAGCCGATAAGGTGAAAATGCTGGAGCAGGAGATTGACAGCAGGCTTTCGATGATTCACGGGCTTGAATTCACCAAGAATTTTTTGCGCATCCTGGTAGGAATTCTGTCTGAATACAAGGAAGAAATGAGCAAGGAAAGAAATGATAAAATCAAACTGCAGGAAGACATGAAATTCCGGTTCGACCAGGCGCGCAGTGAAGTTGAACAGGCATCTCGCGCACTATTTGGTGCACGCGCCAAAATGGCAACTGCTTTTGAATTATATAAACGGCTCGTTGATAAAGAAGCGGAGACTATCATAGAAATTGAACGCCGCGAACGCGCTATCGAATTTTTTGCATACATGATTGATGTGTCAGACAAATGGTTTTTCCGACTTGAAGGATTTGGCAAGTATTGCAGTGTGCTCACACAGGATTTAGTTCATGATATTGAGCATATGGAAAAGGAAGGGAAAAAAGTTAAACCATTTGTGGAAGAATTAAAAATAGCGCTACTTGAGAAAGAATTACCGTATGTCGAGCCGGCAGATTTCATTAAATGGCTGAAGGATGCGAAGCAGATTAATGTGATGGAATTTGCCGAGATGGGACTTGATGAGATGGAATTAGTGCTGGTCGAGTTTGGATGCTCGCATGAGAAGGCAAAAGACATAATGGGCAAGCGAGTTGATGAAGTATTAAAGGGGATGTCACAAAGTGAAAAAATGAAATATATTACGCTTCTTGATTCCATGGCATCACCACTCTGGCAATACGACCAGGGCATGATATGCGGTGATAAAAAAACAGAGAATATCTATCTTTTTGGAGTTGAGGATCCTGATGATACCGTGTTTGTACCAGAGGATATCAAGGTAGCGATTGCCACACCGTATGAGCCATCACTGGTAGGAACGGGAGATCCTGCAAAAGTGATTTGTTTGAAAGTGGAGGCAGCGGTACCGGCATTTGTGGTCAGCAATATCAGCCGTTACCGTGAAAAATACATGAATATTCATAAACCATTCAGCTATCATATACATAAAGAGTGGGAAAAGCAGTTGCCTGATTTATTTCCCGGTGCTGAACAGGAAGAAGCGAGGCGATATTGGTCATTAGGTCTTGCGACTGTGTATAACCTGATAGCAAAAAAAGGCGAGTATTATTATATCCGTTCTGAAAAGAAAGGAGAACGCACGAAAAGCTACCAGTTGAAATTAGGACAGGGACGCGTAGAATCCATGAAAGCATTTTTTGCAGATGCTGAACTGGTTCAGGAAACAAAAGGAGCAATTGAACGTATCACGGAAAAGGAAGGGACGAAAAAAATAATCGATGAACTTACCAGTTATGGTCGCGATATTGAGACAAAAGCAAGCAAGCAGACGGAAGAAATACGCAAGCAGATTGAGCTGGAACTGCAGGATATTGAAGATTATGTGAATTCGTTGCTGTCGTTATAATGCAGTGGATTGTAGGGGCAGACCTATGCGTCTGCCCTTGTGAAGTCAGTGGACAGTAGGGGCAGACCCATGTATCTGTCCTTGCGAAGCAATCCCTGACGCTGTGTCATTGAGAGTTTGCCGGAGGCAAACGTAACAATCCGTGAACGTTGTCTTTGCGAGTTTTGCGAAGCAAAGCGAAGCAATCCCTGGCGTTTTTGCTTCGATTTAACTTACTGCTGAGTAGAAAGCTTAACAGATTATTGAGCATAGGTTAATATAATGAAAAAGAAATTTAAGCCGGCGTTATTAATAGGATTAGGAAAACATGGGAGTGAAATCGCCGGGAAGGTATATGCGCATTTATGTGCGAATCAGCCAGAGGTTGCAGGAATTATTGGGTATTTAAGTCTCGATGAAGGGGGCGCATTACGGGGAGCGGAACAGACCGAGCCGTTGTTGCAATGTGCTGGATTAGTGCATGGACCGGGCGCAGATGTCATTCAGAATAATTTCATGAAAGTGCAGGATTATGAGAAGCAGTGTCAGGATATAATAGCGGATCGTATTGAAAATATGAAGTCGCGCGAGCTTATCCTCGAGTTGCAGGACAAGGTGTATGAGATAGGGGAAGTAATAAATATATACCTGGTGACTTCATTATGTGATACTGTAGGTTCAGCGACCTTGATACCATTTCTTGGATTTATTCAAAGCATGAGGAGTGGCAG
>MFGW01000154.1:4026-8568 GCA_001780385.1 Candidatus Fischerbacteria bacterium RBG_13_37_8
AACATATTAGGATTTTTTCCTGATTTATTTGATGAGTACAAGCGTGATGAGGATGCCTACCGTCGGGCGTATGCATGTGTGCAGGAGCTTGATATGATTGCTGATAATCCTGCATTGATAGCGCTCGAGGAGCATGTGCCATTTAATTTTGCTTATTTTTTTACCAGCAAGAATGAGAATGGGTCAGAGATAGCGTCTTATCTTGAATTTGTGTCCATGATAAGCGAGGTATTATTTTCCATGCTGAGCGAACAGGTGGCGGCTGACACGAGTTATTCACCTGCCTTTTTCAAGAAAGTGAGCGGGAAAACTTCGCGCTACAGTTCATTTGGATTGATTAAGTTGATATATCCTGAAGATGAAATTATGAAAGCGTTGTCGCATTATCTCAGTTACACACTTGTAGAATCAAGGGAAGTGATGGAACCCCTTACATTTGAAATGGAATACATGAATACTGATGTGAAGGATTTTATAATTGATAACAGGCTGAATATGCTTTCCGACGATATGCGGATAGATACAATTGGCAAGATGATATGGGCGGATTTTCAATATTCCGGAACGATAAATGATGAAACGATGATCACCGGATTTTTTGATGAGATAGAAAAGCAGGCACAGGTCTTTGACAGGGATAAAATAACCGAGATGAACAAGCAGCTTGCAATACGACGTGAGCAGTTATTTGACGAGAAGAAAGGAGCGTTGCTGAATGTAGTGCATGGCAGTATGAATACTACAGGAAAGGGTTTGTATTACAGCAGAGCGTTTCTGGAAGTGCTTCTCAATCGCAAGTCAGAATATACGAAAGGGGATCTTTCCGGGAAGGCGTATACGTACCAGGTTGTCGAGAATGAAGCAAAGGCATTTTTTGACCAGATGTTCTCCATAGATCGCGAGACACCGGAAAAACTCAAGCGTGACCTTGATGATAAAACTGAATTGCTTGATGCAGCTATTGAAGATTTGAAGAAATTAGGATTGCTGGATCCGGATGCGAAGGCGGAGGATTTAAAGAAGAAGGTAAAGGAAGAGGGAGAGGAAAAAGTTAAGACAGGGGTTGCGAAAGAAGAAAAAGAAGAAAAAGAAGAAGATAAGGTTAAGGTTGAGGAGAAGGAAAAGGAAGCAGAGGAGATGGATCCGGCGAAGCACAGGGTGGCGTTATTGCTGGAAGAGATTGAGACGATGAAGAAAGAGTATGAGGAAACGAATAAGAAAGTAGAAGATTTTGATTTTCAGATAGCTGATCCGGCAAAGCGAAGAAGCATGATGGAAGAGATGATAAAGAAACAGCAGGATGAGAAAAAAGAGATCAAGAGTGAAGTAATTCATGCTGATACACTTTACTGGCAGAAGAAAGAGGCGTTGGAGGATCTTTATGAATTACGGAAGGGTGTGTTGTGGAAATTACTTGTATATTTGCCGTTGGCGGGGAGTGCGATATTTGCGATTATTGTTGGTGTGATATTTTTACTCTCAATGTTATTTGTCTGGAATATATTATTGCTCCCATTTGGAGTTGGCGGTTATATCTTATCGGCGTTATTGTATACAGTTTGGGCGGTATTGCGATACCTGGGTACCATAGGATATAAAATGGAGCAGGCGAAGAAGGATCTTGAGGATGCGAAAATGCGCAAAGTATCTGCCCTGTTGAAATTACAGAAGTCGTATAATCACATGCTCAAGTCGGTATTTGGATATTCATTGCAGGGAGGATTATTAGGCTGGATCAAGGATTATGAAACTGTGATAGAAGGGACGCTGAAGCAGGTTGAAGCGTACAATGAGGATCTCATATTAAGTTACAAGCGTCAGAAAGCAGCTTATCTTAACAGCAGTTTTCCCAGCACATTATTCGTGCGGAGTGTGGTGACGCGTGCTGACCTTGAAAATATTATTAAGAGGGATGTGCGGTTGCCGCTGGAGAGTGATAAATTTTTCAGAGATCATCTGTTGTCGTCATTTTTTGAGAATTACTCCAAAACCGGGCAACTGGATGAACTGATGAAAGCGATGGTAAATTTTTCGGAGCAATTATTCCGCAGTGTACGGAACACATCTATTGAAGGTTTTCTTGAACAGCAGGCGACAGCAGGTAATATTGATGCTGCGGAGCGATTCAAGAATGCACTTGAGGCGGCACAGGCATTCATCCTGCTTGAAGTGGAAAAAGGCATGGATGTCTCGCATTCATTCATCTATCTTGGTGTTGATAATGTAGCGAATTCATTCATGAATGAGATGGTAACTCAGATGGGTATGGCGAAGATAGCTCCCTACAGCATGGAAAGTAAGAATGAAATAATAGTGACGAAGATAAAGGCGGGATTTCCGGCATTTCACATAGCGCTGTTGCGGTATGCGAGACGATTACTGCTCTCCGTAGAAAATCATGCAGGTTATTATGCGAACACGAAATGGAAGCCTGCGGATCTAATGCCACCGGAGTACTTGCTTGGTGATGAAGAAGATGAAGTAAGGGCAGTCATATGTACAGGATTAGCGCTTGGAGTGATAGAGGAGCGGGCAGGTGTGTATTATTTTGAAAGCAATGATCTAGGTGCATCCTACCAGGCCGCGATAGAATATATCCGCAGTTTTCGCGGCAGCGCCTTGCGCAGTGCGCTTATTGACAAGATAGTGCAAGCGAAGAGCTCACCAGATGCACTCGACCGCCTCATTCAATACCGCGATAGCCATTCGCTTGATGATATTGACCGCACAATCATCGATCGCCTTATCAATCAGATCAGCCCGCTCGCATAGCAGGGAATGGGCGCTTCATCATTTAATTCTTGCATTTTTGACAAAAAAAATTGAACCACAGAGAACGCAGAGAAACACAGAGAATTTTGTCTATAAACATTTCAGCATTATGCAAATATATAGTTGTGTAATGTCCTTAGCACATAACTGATTTCATGTGGAGTGGCTAAAAGAGAGCACAGAGGCTCTTAATAAGATTTTTGAAAGTGCATTGTAGAACAAGCTAAGAGGTCTCATGCTATATTTTTATTTTCTCTGTTTTCTCTGTGTTCCGACTTGTTCGGGATAGGGAATGGGGAATGGGGAAGAAATAAGTTTTGTGTTCCTTTGCAGATTCTTTGCGAGCATTTCCGAATGTTTTGTCATTGTGAGTTTGCTGGAGGCAAATGTGAAAATCCTTAACGGGGGAGAAGAAGCATAGTCCGTCAGGGATTATTACGCATTCCTGACGGTATGCTCATAATGACAAAACGGAAGGGATTGCTTCGTAAGGACGGACACATGGGTCCGCCCATACAGCAGAACTCGCAAAGAATATTTTGATTCTAAATTATCCCGGACAATAATCAAAGGGTCAAGAATGGGTTGCTATTTCCTAATCCCCATTCCCTATTCCCTTTCTGTTTTTTTATTTATTGAGCCAATGAGGACGCGAGGGGGGTTGTTCGTTGAGCATTTTACGCCATTTCTCATCGGTGAGGCGGTCATCCATCGGATACGGAAATTCATAATAGGTGAACATAGGTCCTACCGCTATTCCAATGCGACCATCCTTGGATGCATGCGCTATTATGACCCAGTCGATTTTGCCGGTGCCTACTTCGAGCACTTTCTTTGTGTTTGTCTCGGTGTGCACATCGGCAATGATGGTGGTCTTGAATGCATCATCCTTGCCTTCGAGATTGATGTGAGTTTCAACTTGACCGGATTGTTTATCATCCTCAATCTTCAAAGCGGAAGCAAGATCCTCGATGATCTTAGTGAATGTCGCATCGATGTTTTCAATGTAATTATAATCATCTTCACTCAGCAGTGTGCCTTCCAGTTCCTTTTCGGAAATCTGCTGAAGTCGCGCCATCATGTCCTTGCTTTGTTCGAGTGAATGCTTCACGGATTCTGTCATCACGCCTTGCTCTTCGAGTCCCTGTAGAAGATATCGCACGATGAAATGTGCTCGTGCATATAATTCCGGATTTGGTTCCACGTAGCCGTAATACTTGGATTCCATAGGTTCTGGTTTTGCTGAATCAGCTACCGACATGACAGCGCGTGTGTAGCTTTGCTTTATATAAAGAATTGTATCATGGCGGAGTTGTGCCCATGAGGCAAGGGAAGTGACAAGTTCCTTGTTCTTCCACATTTCGGTTCTCATCCAATTCGGATATCCTTTCGGTTTTTCAAAAAGCACCGGTTTTATCATCCAGAGCCAGGTGTTGTATAGATTCTCTGTCCACTTGCTTAGGTTATAGCTCTTCACAAGCTGCTTCATTTCTTCGTTTTTCTTTGTATAATCGCAATAGGTTGACATATGACGTTCAGCCATCAATTTATCCGCACGCTTCGACCCCATGGCTGACATGATATCCAAGCCGCCCGGCATAAACCTGACTAAATCGTAAAGCTGCAGTTCATTCAATCCATCACATACTCCATCATTGTAAAGCTCCATGGCTTTTGAGGAAACTTCATTCCAGTATTTCACCTTGTCTTTTTCCATGTTCGCACAGCTATAGTAAAACTCCTCCTGTTCACTCAGACTTTGCCGTGTTT
>MFGW01000154.1:8585-10155 GCA_001780385.1 Candidatus Fischerbacteria bacterium RBG_13_37_8
CGCTTGTAATGCTCCGATGCTGGATTCACACCTACGTTATTGTAAACCATGTCGGAAAGGATATGCGAGTCGATAGCATATCGTTGTCCTATGAGCCGCAAGCCTTGCGTGGTATCCTTTAAATTCCCTGCAAGATCGAACTCGAAACCACCAAGTATCTTCGGCCCGCGCAATTTGCTGAGTTCATCGCGTATTTTTCCTGTCACATCTTTTTTCAATTCCACATCCTGGTTGAAACCATAATTGAATGCCTTTGACACCGCTGCATCATATTCATAAAAGGTCAGGTCATCCGATGCTCCCGCAAAAAATCCCGTCACGGTATATATCTTCCTCCATAGTTCGCTAACTTTGGCAGTCTTAACTGCATCGGTTAGCAATATTGCCTGTTTTGTCCACGCAGCGCCATTTGCCTTGAATGTCATCCTGCCAAGCCACATTATTGACTTGAAGTATCGCTTTAATCCTTCACTGGCAGTATAATGACCACGCGGCACATACTGTGAATAATCCTCGCAGTAGCATGACTTAATGCAAACCTGTGAGTATAAATCTGCAAATTCCCATTCTTTTCCTTCGTACATCACGGAGCCTTTCACTTTCTGGTTGCACCGGTATTGCATATCCGCAGGATATAACCGCTCACTGCATACTGCCGTGCAATCTTTGCTGAATAATTCATTTTTGAAGAATCCTTTATGTTCTTCTATCATTTTAATTTCATGTTCCACATCCTCGCGGACCATACGAGGAATTTTGAATTCAGCATCGAGTAATTTTTCTGCTGTTGCCAGATACGCAATGTTTCTGCGGGATAATTCTTTCAATATGGGATCATTTAAATTCTTGTACTGTGCCTGCGAAGCATCTATCGCGGCAGTCAATAATTCATCCAACATTGGGGTGAGTTTTTGTATTTCGATATTCTTCAATAATTCATTGAACTCAATATGAAACAGGTGCATCACGGAATCCGTGGTAATGACGATTGGCACACCACTCTCATCATACTGCCACTGCCCATCCACCTGGTAATTCCTTGCCTGGCTGAGTTTTTGGTACGCATGTTCAAAGCGATCATTCTCCCCCGGAATAATAACGACACCATATTTCAGAAAGAGCTCCTGTTGTTCTGCGGTCAGTTCCTTGCCTAATTTTCTCATGATATCGCGTTCATAGTTTTCCGGCATTTCTTTCAACGGCAGGGCATATTCTTCATTATTGTATTGTTTTGCAGTAAATGAATATGCAGGCGGATTATAGCTAAGGAGCGGTTCATCAATTTTGCCCGGGCTGTAGAGTGGTTCTTTTTTCATTGAGGAACATCCCATTATGTAATAAAACAGTACAAGTACTATTATAATTATTCCATAAGATGTTTTTTTGCCATGCATATCACTATGCCTCCTTTTTTGGGGGACAGGCATTTACATGAAATAGGTGACTGTGCCCTATTTCATTTAAATGCCAGCCCCCTCATTTTTCTCATTGTTTTCACTGCTGTCTGTGCGTGCCTTTTACCTTTACAATAAGCGACTCATATTTTTATCCTGTGCAGGAGCAACTTGTG
>MFGW01000154.1:10246-13367 GCA_001780385.1 Candidatus Fischerbacteria bacterium RBG_13_37_8
GATAACGATTCATGAACATGGAAACCTGTGAAGATATTTTCCCCTGTTTATTCATACCCATGACTTCACGCCATACATTGGCGGGTGAATCGGGATTGAAATCAACCTGCTCGGAATAGCGTGCATTCAGAAATCCTTCGAGATATGTTTTGTTAATCGGCAGAGTCTTAGGAATTTCTTCCTTGTTGCCGGTTGCACTGGCAATGGTCAGATCTTTGAATTGATCGACAAATAGATTCAGTTTGGTGTTGCTGGCAGGGCTGTATTCAAGATCAGCTTGCTTGTTGACAAAGAAGATGTTGTTGTCGATTTTGAGCCATTCATCCTTGTTGAAACGTGTGTTGTCGATACCTGCTAAGACACTGCCGCCAATAATATTATGATGGATCTTATATTCGCATTTAGTCATTACGCGGATGCCATATCCCATATCTTTGAAATCCTTCAAGCGGCTCCAGGTAAAGAGAATGGTGTTGTGTGCAATCTCGACAGAAGCACATAAAGAAAGCGCTTTCGGACCGCCTTTGTTTGGGCAGGTACCATAAATTTCAATAGCTGCCATGCGATTTCCCACAAACACATTGTTCAAAACACGAAACGTTCCTGAACGATGTCCCGCCTGGAGTCCAAAACTGGCACCATTTATAAATACACAATTCTGCACAGTAACATCGCCGCCTTGCGCAGCACTGACAATTTGAATAAGCGGTTCTTCAACCGTGCTGTTGCCTGTGGCTGGCTTTTCGGTTGAGCGAAGCATTCTGCCAGTATCCAATCCTTCGATGATGCCTTCTTTTGGACTGAACGCATTGCGTTCGCCGGAATCAAATACAATGCCGTCAATGATTGTGCCGTCAACAGCTTTCGTGAATTTCAGCATTGCTTTGCGTGATTTTGCTCCACTTGCATTATCGGGTTGAAAAACAGTTGATGTCTTTACGATGTCGCGTGTTGCGAATGTCTCATCATAACTGCCATAGATTTTCAATGGCTTGTCAGATTCCAGGTAACCGATGCTGAATGTGCCGCTGTATATGCCGCCTGCTATGTATATTTCGTCTCCTGCAGTTGCGAGAGTAATGGCACGGTCAATTTCTTGCACGGGACTTTCTTTTGTGCCTGGATTCTTGTTCTCGCCCTTGGCTTTCGATACATACAAAGTTCCTGCGAATAGTGGAGTGATAAAAAATAATAGTGCTACACAAATCACTCCTGACCATAGTTTTTTTGATATCATGATTCCTCCTTGAATTGATTATTATTTAATACTATTGATAATGCATTATCAAAAGTTGATATAGTTTGCCATAATGGTATTGAATAGTCAAGCATTGCAATGGCATGTATTCCATTGTTTCCAGATAAAATAAAACCACAGAGAACCTAGTGCTCACCCTATTGGGTGAGCACTAGGTTCTCTGTGGTTTTTTTTAAATAGATACGAATGGGGATTTCTTCCTCAGCAGATGTTGAAAATGGATTGCGGAAAATTGCAGTTGCCGGCAGGTGGTGGATCTGGTCGTTCTGCTCCTGTACTGTCTTTGCCGGCTGAACCTTCTTGTGTCCCATTATTGGAAACGATGATCCAGTAGGAATCACCTGTTCCCGGATCAAAAGTATGCGTGCCGGCAGTGCCTATATTACAAATGGCGCCTGTGAAAATATATGATGATACATCAGCTAAATTACCATAATATATGCTATTGTCCGTAGTGCAAGTTCCTCCATTTGTGTAGGAACAGGTCACGGTGTTGACGGATGTTTTGCTGCATAACATTGGTGATGAGAGCGGGCTGGCTTCTCGCGGCACCATTCCATATTGATTGGTACAATTTTCATAAGAAGCAACCTCAATATCATCCAGGAACCACCCCTGCAAATTACCGGCACCGTCTGCCGCATAGAGAAATCCAAGGAGTATTGACTGACCGGAAAGATAAGTCATGTCATAACGTTCCCCGGCCCAGCTCAGGTTTGTGCCGGAATAGACTCTTGTATCCGGATTAATACATGCATCTGATGCATTTATTATGATGGATGGATAACCATTTTCCGGCTCTATGCTAAACCAGGAAATACCATTATCAGTACTTAGTTGAAGTATTCCTCCATCCCAACCTTCTTCAATTTGATACAATGTCCAGTAGTTTAAATCATAATAATTATTGCTTGTGAGATTAATCGCAGGAGAAGTGAGAGCGGAGCATTGATCGTCTATGGAACCTGATGAATAACTGTATGTGCCTCCTGCAGTATGATTTTGCTGGTTGGTAATTGACCAGTTTGCACCTGGCACCATTTGCGCAGGATCGTAATCACTTGCATCATCGGCGAAAAGAGTTGTTTTTGCGCCTGTCGGATATTTTTCTTTTACTATAAGATTATTGTCTATATTTCCATTATTGCAAGAACCAGTTCCACCACCGGGACGTGAATCTTCCGTCCTTACTATATAATAATATGTCATACCCCCTGCCACATCACTATCGGTATAATTCGTAGGAGTTATGCAGGAAGCTAATAAATTATCAGGAGAAGGGATAAAGTCATGTTCTATTTCCCTGTATACTGAATAGGTAATAGAGGGAAATGAAGCGCATTGCGAAGAAGCTGGCTGCCATTGAAGTGTTATAGAGCAAGGATTAGCTGAATTGTTCACGATATTATCCACGCCTTGAAATTCAGGCGGTAGGGTACAGGTGCCCGTTGCAGTGACTACTGCACATTCACCTAATTCATAACTGCAGCCGTTGATAAAAACTGAAGTGACCCTGTAACTATAGGTACTGCCACCTGAGACAGTAGTGTCTATATAATTTGTGCTGGCAACACAATCAGCTATTTTTTCAACATTCATTTCTGTACATGTGCCGAAAGCCCTGTAAATATTATAGCAAGCGGCTCCCGTTACGGCATTCCAACTCACTGTCACCTGGTTGGGTGCCGTAGCTGAGGCGCTTACTCCTGTTGGTCTTAAATCAATGGCTTGCCCAATATTGCCGGTAGCAACGACAGCAAATGGCTGAGGTCCCTCCGGCACATTTATGCCGCTTATTCTTATAGTATAGATTCCTGTTTCAGGAGAATTGATAAGGATTTGTTCTTCTGTATTTCTATTATC
>MFGW01000154.1:13385-18938 GCA_001780385.1 Candidatus Fischerbacteria bacterium RBG_13_37_8
TGTAGTGATAAAAGGCAGGTAATCCGAATCCAGTACCTGGTGATAGGAAACACTTGTAGGTGAAATAACTTCCATCATTAGATCATTAACGAGCGCAGGATTTGCGTTTAGAAAAGCAGGGAAATCGGTCCAGGTAAGAGTGATTTTCATAGATTCATTTGTATCAATTACCGGAACAGCTAAACATCGATTCCAGTCTGTTTTTAAACCGAGGTGTTCATCTTTTATAACTAATTTTCTTTGATCACCCGGAAAATAGAGCGTATCATCTAATTTAAGTCTTCCCCAGCCTTCGGTTTTAGAGGGTGGAGTGCCAGGTTCTCCAAGCATGTCTGTTGCACTGTTAATCATGACTGCGCGGATGAGCGCAGAGGATGGATTAAATGCATCCAATGAATTTGCGGTACCGGTAGGATGATACCCATCGACAAAATATTGTCGCGTGAGCGCTCCATAACCAGCAGCAACTGGCGTTGCCATTGATGTCCCGGTTCCCTGAACATAGAAGCAATTGTAAGATTGAAGATCGCCATCGTTCAATGCTGATGTTGTCCACACGGCTTGTGTGAGTATAGTGGGCTTTAACCTTTTATCATATGAAAGACCTTTGCTTGAATTTACATACATTGAATCTGCCAGTGTCCCATGATGATTTCCTCCGACAGATACTACATTTTTTGAAATGCTTGGACTTATTACGGTGCTTTCGGGACAAAGAGGCCCACTGTTGCCGGCAGCAAAAAAAATTACCATGTCTTTGTGATCCCAAAGGAAATGGTCTGTATCTCTTGCCTCTGTATGATATACGTTGCCTACACAGGGACAAACTCCAATGCATCCAAATCCCCAGCTATTACTGTGAATACGAGCGCCGTCATTGTATGTAATTTGAAAAAGATCATAAACCGTTCCGCATCCATTGCTTAAATAATAAAATGGATAACCGAGGTCCTGAAGAACCAGTTTTGCTGAAAATGCCATTCCATCACCGGAGTCCGGTTCGTCCATATTAAGAAAATCATCTGCTGCTATACTTCCCGCAACATGAGTTCCATGCCAGTTATCAGTTCCAGGAATTCCCGTGCCATCACAGGTATTAGCATCCATGGCATAATAAATGATTACTTTACGCTGTGATAAATCTTCCGCCACATCTCCAAATGGTGCTTGATCATCAATTGGCGGGATCCCAAGCAGGGGATCCCAAAAATAACACATATCATAATCATAACCAGTATCTGCAACTGCAGCTATTTGTCCCTGGCCCCTGAGATTATTATCATAGAACGGAAATTCATTATAAACATACTTCTGATGCACCCAGCGCGCATCATCATTCGTTAGTATTGCCTCCTGCTGGTTTTCTATTGTCGCTACTTCTTTTATTCGACTTAATAAGATTAAATAATAATTTAGCTTCTCACTCGCTACAGATACCCATATCCTTTTAATATTATTTGTCCTTCGTGTATTAATTATGTGCAAATCCTCTGCATAATTAATAGAAGTAACTATTGATTTGATACTATCAGCTTCAAATACATTAATAATTAATCGTATTCTCCCCTCTTTTATGAATGGTTCTGCTTTTTGCTGATTTTCCAATACTTCACGCAATAATGGTGTCAGTTTATAATAAGGATGATAATAGTCAATCCACTATACGTATGGTTTTCTTTTGATCTGTTCGAGGGATTCTGCATGTGCTTTAATTATATAAGTATTAACGGGGATATAATCATATAATGTAACTCCGAGTTGCTTTAATTCTGATTTCCATTCAGCATGTACCCTTGCTTTAAATTTTAATAAAAAGTAATTATAACCAGGAGCATTCTTATATTGAAGATTTTCAGGAATTGATGGAATAGCGTGGTTTATAGTGAATATGAACCCGTTAACTGAAATGAGGGGATTGTTATCGTAATAGGATGAATGTGAAATTGCCAGGCTAGGATTATCTGACAACAAAATTTTCAGAAAGAGACTTCCACATATCAATAGCAGTATGAAAGTTTTTTTATGCATGTTCATTATCACTTTAATTAAATATCGTTATAGAGCAGGTGTTTGTCAATAACAGCTATTTTGTGAAAGGTTGATTGTTCGAGCTCGGCGATGCGGTTGAATAACAGCGCGGCTCTTTCAATCCGGTCGGGAAGATCCTTTACCTTATAGGCATCTTTGAATAGCAAACCGGCTTCCGTGAAAAGTTTTCCTGCCTCATTCATCTGAGCTGAAGCTTCGCCTAAGGCAGCATCACCGGTGATTAGTTCAGCTTCTTTCAGGAAGCGTGCGTACATGTAGCGAAAACATCCGCCGCCAGTGCCTCCTACTTCTATGAATGTATAAAAGTGAAATAAATAAGTTCTCAACAGTTTATCAGAGAACATTTCAGGCCATCTGAGGAGCTGCCGTGCAGTATAACGCAGTCCTTGAACACCGATAGTTCTTATTGGCGGGTTTAAAAGTTGATCTATGGTTTGCTTTATTGAGTCATAAATATCTTCCTTGCGCGGGTAATGAAAATTGCTGAAATCAAATTCAAAATAACGATTACGGGGCAGGAAAGGTTGGTGATGTGAGTCACGTGCTTCTGCCAGTTGTTTAAGTGAAATAGGGTGATAGAATCCTTTTTTCAGCTTACCAGCTTTTTGTTCAATATCGGAAGCGAGCACTGTATTTATTCCATTGTAGCCGCAAATGACAAAGGTGTGTAATCCGAAATGGTAGTCTTCTTGCATGGCAAACCAAGGCAGCAAGCCCAAATCACCCGATATCATGACTGGTTTCTGTTTCAGGAGTTTGTTTAGCAGGATAGATTCTGCTTTTTTGCGGTTGGGAGTGCATTTAACGCGAATGGTGATCCCGGTTCTTTTCGCGATATCGGTGAAGAAATTATCCAGGTTAATGCGGCCGTCGGTAAAGGGACGTATGCCTCGATGGAACCATAATCGATAGCCCATACCGGAGCCTATGCCGAGGAGCATATCTTCTGAGAGCGGGTGATTATAGTAGCGAAACATTTTTGCAAGCGAGTTAGTTTGGCAGTGGCAGCCATCCAGAACCGGGCAATTAGGGAATGGGTGTAATTCTTCATAATGCATCATAAGACCTCCGTCACAGGCGGATAGGTGTTTACTCGTTCACACCCGATGTAGAAAATATGATGATGTTGAATAATAGTATCGAAAATCATGTGACAGTTGCCAATGATAAATGATATTTGCAAGAGAGTCAATTGAAAGAGGGGGACAGGCATTTACAAATTTACAATCTGTAAACATCTGTCCCCGTCCTTGAACTCTGGAGTTTGGTTACTCCTTATTGTTTTATTTTGTGGAGAATTGAATATAGTCATGAAAGATGCATTTTTATGACTGAAAGTGTATAATATGGGGAAGCGAGGATTTATCATGAAAAATTTATTGTTTTTATTAACAGCGGTTATTATTCTGGCATGTGGTGCATGTGTTCATCAAAAAACTACGGAAGAAAATACATTCTCACTCAATTATTATTTTTCAGCGGAGACGACCTACCAGCGAATAGAGATCAATGAAAAAAAGGTAAGTTACACTTTTTTTGAAGATGGTGCGGGTAAATGTGCACACTGGCTTCAACAATCTCCATGCTGGACGCAAACTGATTTAAAAACGAAGACGAAAGAAATAAAACGTGTAGAAATTGATGACCTGGTAGATTTGCTTAACCTGATGCATTTCATGGATCTAAATAGTGTATATGGTGGAGCTGGTGAGAACCAAAGGTACTATGCAACAATGATTTCTGTGAAGCTTGAAGGTAAGGAAAAAACTGTCACGTATCAAAGTTTCCGCGATGCAACACCAAAACCAGTCGCATTTCAAAAAATAGAGGATAAAATATTGGAGTTCGTCAAAAATATGTAACGTTTTTCACTGCTTGCTTTTTTTATGAAATTCTATTACTATTATATCGATTTAATGATCACGTGAAATGTCCTAACGCGTTGAAATAAAGGAGAAACATATATGGTACTGAAAGTTAACTTCGATGATATAGATAATCCATTTTTATTTGTTGTCGTTTCATCAGAGAGGGCGGAGCAACTCCAGCGAGGAGCTTTGCCGCGTGTAACAATGAAGACAAAAAAGAGCACTACCTTAGCGATGGCAGAAATGCTTAAGCATAGAGTGAAGTATCAGGCAAAGGGTGAGGAAGAAATTATCGAGGAGCCAGAAGAAACATCTCCAGCCGAGGAATGAATTGAACGGCATGCTGTATCACTGTTCTCCTTTATGAGATGAAAATCTCAGACATTTATTAAGCAATAAAACGAAGGGAATTATGAAAACGGTAGTTATTGGTGTATGCAGTTCTATTTCAATTTATAAAGCTATTGAACTAATACGGTTATTGCAGCAAGATGGCATTAATGTAAAAGTAATTATGACGCGCAATGCTACGAAGATGGTACGTCCGATAACATTTTCAGCGATTTCGCAGAATAAAGTATATTCTAATCAATGGTCGGGTGATATCAGTGAAATAGAACATATATCATTAGCGCGCGACACGGGATTATTTTTGATTGCACCTGCCACGGCTAATATTATTGGTAAATTAGTGCATGGGATTGCGGATGATTTTCTCACTACTTTTTTTCTTGGCTACGAAGGACAAATAGCGATAGCACCTGCAATGAATACACGCATGTATCTCAATCCTATTGTACAGGGTAATATGGGAATGCTTGAATCGATGGGAATTGCATTTATTCATCCGGAGGAAGGGTACCTGGCGTGTGGTGAGGAAGGAAAAGGCAGATTAGCTTCTGCTGAAATAATCAGCAAATATGCAAAACAGCTCCTTGAAACATCAAACAGCTTGCAAGATAAGAAGGTGCTCATTACCGCAGGACCGACCCATGAACGGATAGACCTGGTCCGGTATATCAGTAATTATTCAAGCGGCAAGATGGGATATGCACTTGCGCATGAAGCACGCAAACGTGGTGCGAATGTATTCCTGGTGAGTGGTCCGACGCACCTGCCGGTTCCGCATGGTATTACCTGGCGGCGAGTAGTATCTGCTGAACAAATGCGCGAAGCAGTGCTGGCACTATATGATAAAATGGATATAGTAATTATGGCAGCGGCAGTCGCTGATTATACTCCATCAGTATTCACAGAAGGGAAAATAAAAAAATCCGGTAAGACCATGCAGGTAACCCTAGAATCAACTGCAGATATTTTAGCTGAAATGGGGAGGAAAAAGAAAAAACAGATTCTTATCGGGTTTGCTGCTGAAGAAGGTTTCAATAAAAAAGAAGCAATTCATAAATTAAAGACGAAGAATACGGATGCAATTTTACTGAACAGCATAACAGAACCGGGGGCGGGATTTGATGTGGATACGAACCAGGTGTTCTGGATTGACAGGAAGGGACGTGAGGAGCAATCGGAAAAACTATCCAAGGTAATAATAGCAAAATGGATCCTGGATAAGATTCATGAGTGCTTCATAAAAAAATAGAGTCCGGGCAAAGGTTTTGTTCTAATGAAAGAAGTT
>MFGW01000154.1:18982-19085 GCA_001780385.1 Candidatus Fischerbacteria bacterium RBG_13_37_8
TGATGTGGGAACCGCGGTTAGGAACAAAGAAGATTTAATGCAAGAATTAATTGCGGAGATTGATGATTGCAAGAAATGCCAGTTACACAAGGGAAGACGACAT
>MFGW01000154.1:19091-19212 GCA_001780385.1 Candidatus Fischerbacteria bacterium RBG_13_37_8
ATAGCGGATGGTTCAGTCTCGTCCAGGTTAATGTTTATTGGTGAAGGACCCGGTGAAGAAGAAGATAAACAGGGATTGCCATTTGTAGGAAGAGCGGGGCAATTATTAAATAAAATGATGG
>MFGW01000154.1:19236-30961 GCA_001780385.1 Candidatus Fischerbacteria bacterium RBG_13_37_8
AAGTATATATTGCAAACATAGTGAAGTGCAGGCCTCCCATGAACAGGGAACCTTTACCGGAAGAAATCAAGGAATGCTACCCGTATCTTGAGAAACAAATTAAAATAGTTGCGCCACGATTAATTGTGACATTAGGTGCGCCCGCTTCAAAAACATTACTGAAAACCAAGACGAGCATTTCAGAATTGCGCGGTAAGTTTTTCAGGATGCCCGGTGATATATACCTGATGCCGACATTTCACCCTGCATTTTTATTGCGCAATCCGAATAAGAAAAGAGAAGCCTGGGAAGATTTGCAGAAAGTGGAACAGTTCTTAGGTTTAAAAGCTTAATGGAGTATTCTTTGCGAACTTTGCGAAGCAAAGCGTGATAATACGTAGTGGACTATGCTTCTAATTCCGTTACGGATTGTTACGTTTGCCTCCGGCAAACGCACAATGACGTGTTAGAGGAGTATTTGATTATGCTTAAGATTATCGCACATCGCGGTTATTCCGGTAAATATCCGGAAAATACGCTGCTTGCTTTCCAAAAAGCAATTGAAGCAGGCGCCAGGTATATTGAATTCGATATTCAACCTACTAAAGATAAAGAAATTGCTGTAATACATGATTTCACATTAGAAAGAACAACCAATGCATCGGGGAACGTATGCGATGTTACGCTTGCTGAATTGCAGAAATTCTCAGCAGGGTATCCGGAAAAATTCAGCAATAATTTCCAGGATGAACATGTGCCTTCATTCCAGGAAACATTAGCATTATGCAAAAATAAAGCACAGTTGCTGATAGAAATAAAACGGGAAGATAAAGCTATATTTTATGATGATGACCTAGAGGAAAAAGCAATAAGGCTGCTTGAAAATTATGAAATGAGTGAAGATATAATGTTTGTATCATTTAATTTACCTTCACTGGCTAAAGTAAAAAGTATGATGCCGGGTATGGTTATCGGATGTCTTTTTTATCAACTTGATGAATATGCCATAGATCGTGCGATTGATATTGATGCATCATTTATTATTTTCAATTATAAAACATACAAATCGCCGTCTATTATTGATAAAGCCAAGTTAAAGGGTCTTCAGGTAGGATTATATACTGTGGATGATGTGAAAGATTTTGAAAGATTCAGGTATAGTGTTGAGGCGATAGCAACTAATTATATCAAGGAGATAACAGATTACTTTTTCTTGCCTTTAGCTAATTCATAGTATTCTTTTGCCTTGTCTTCATCTCCCAATTTTGTATAAACATTTCCCAGCGCTTGAAATAATTCTTTGGAATCCGATATTTTTGATTTAGCTTTTTCATATATCTTAAGTGCTTCTTCGTATTTTTCCTGCTTTTCATAGATTGCGCCAAGATTGAGATATGCTTCGGTGAAATTTTCTTTTTGTTTAATTGCGGCTTCATATTCAGGGATTGCCCTGTCATATTCATTAAGCCGGTCATGGACAAATGCAATCATGTAATGTGCTTCCGGATATTGTTTCTTGATGCTGAGCACTTTTCTGAAGGAAGCAATGGATTGTTTAAAATTGCTGAGGTTATAATATGCTCTTCCCAGGCCATAGTGCGCATCAGTATTATTAGGATCAATCTCCAATGCTTTAGAATAAGCCTGGATGGCTTTATCATAAAGTGATTTATTAATATAATCATCACCCGCTTTTGTATAAAATGTAGGATCTTTCATCTGGCAACTGATAAGAAGAAGGCACAAAGGCACAAAGGCACAAAGGCATAAAGCTTTTAAAAACGCTGAATCAAAAAAGTATTTTTTCATAATAAAAAACCTTCCTTGTAAAATACTTCATTATAATATTACGAGGGGCAATCGGTCAAGTAACGGATTAGAAGGTTATGAATATACAGGTTAAGGTTGAGGAAGGACGAGGCTGAAATTTAGGTAGAGGTAGAGGTTAAGGTTAAGAAAAGAACTTGATTCATTTATAAAAAAAACTAATAATAAGGAGTAAACGTCATATTTAATCAAAGGAATTGCCAATGCGCCTAAAGGGCCCCTAGAGATATTAGTAAAAAATAATTATGCAAGGGCGAGCACAAGGTTCGCCCCTACAATATATTCCGAACGCTATGTCATTGTGAATTTGCCGGAGGCAAACGTGACAATTTGTTAGGGATTGCCACGCTTTGCTTCGCACGGCTCGCAACGACGAAGCGTTGTTTACAAAGGAGGATAATATTATGAAAAGATTAATACTAGTTGCATGGATACTGAGCAGTGTCATGTTATGTGCTGAGGAAGGAATGTATCTCATACAGCAAGTTCCCCCTAAGGTAATTGAAAATATGAAAGCAAGAGGCTTTCAACTAGCAGCCGATGATATCTTCAGCATGAAACAACCATCACTTGCACAAGCAATAATTAATTTTGGCGGTGGCACAGCTTCATTTGTATCGCCAAAAGGATTAATACTTACCAATCATCATGTGGCATTTGGAGCCGCACAACGTCAAAGCTCGGCTGACTCCAATATCATAGAGAATGGTTTTCTGGCAAAAAGTATGCTCGAAGAAATACCGGCTCCCGGGTATAAAGCATTAATATTGGAAGAAGTGAAAGATGTCAGCACACAGATTTTCAAAGGCATAAAAAAAGATTTGCCGCCACAAAAAATTTATAAGGTAACTGAAAAAAATATAAAGGAAATAATTAAAAAAGAAGAAGGAAAAAGCGGTAATTATAGATGCCAGGTGAGATATGTTTATGGTGGTCTTCATTTTTACCTCTACAAATTTTTTGAAGTGCGTGATATCAGAATAGTATATTTTCCAACACGCAACATTGGTGAATTTGGCGGTGAAGTTGATAATTGGATGTGGCCTCGTCATACGGGTGATTTTTCATTCATGCGCGCTTACGTGGCACCCGATGGCAAATCTGCAGATTATGCAAAAGAGAATATTCCCTATACTCCGCAACGATACCTGAAATTTTCTGCACGCGACCTTGATGAAAATGATTTTGCAATTGTCACCGGTTACCCGGGAATTACACGACGTCATCTCATTTCAACTGAAGTGGATTACTATATTAATTATTATTATCCTGAAGGTGTCAGATTATATAAAAAATGGATAGATATTCTTGAAGAAGATTCAAAAAAAGATAAGGACGCTGAGATTAAGAATGCAGGAAATATTAAAGGAATAAGCAATTCTTATAAAAACTATACTGGGATGAATGAGGGATTGCAAAAATTAGATCTCATGGCAAAGAAGAAAAAACAGGAGGAAGAATTGCTCGATTTTCTTGATGCGCATCCTGATCTGAAAGCAAAATATGGCGATAGTCTCCCAAGTCTTATGAAATTAGCCGAAGAAGAAAAATCCTTGAAAATTAAAAGCCGGATGCTGGGCATTATGCAAAGAGCATCAAAATTATTAAGTTCTGCAATAGATATTAATAAATGGAGCATTGAAAAACAAAAGAAAGACATCGAAAGAGATCCTGATTACATGGATCGCAATATTCCGGATTTGAAAGAACAAATTGAATTAGCGCAGAGAAGCCTCTATATTCCAAGCGATAAAAAGGCATTAGCATTTTTTATCTCGGAAAGTCTTAAATTATCTGACCCCCATAAAATAGCAGTTCTTGAAACAATGATAAAAGATAAAAGCGAGAATGGCGTAGCTGAATTCGTGAAGAATCTATATGCACATTCAAAAATGGTGGAATTGGAATATCGTATGAAACTTTTTGATATGAACCGGACAGAATTACTGAAACTTAATGATTCATTTATTGATTTTGCCGATGAACTGCAAAAAGAACTGGATAAATTAAAGGATATGCAGGAGATAATAGATGGCAAAATGCTTTTAGTGAGACCGCATTACATGGAAGCAGTAATCAAGCAGCATGAAGGCAATATATACCCCGATGCGAATGGTACATTGAGACTCAGTTATGGCAGTATCACCGGATATGATGTCAAAGATGCAATTACTTACCTCCCGCAAACAACCATGAAAGGCATTATTGAAAAAGATACAGGTGAATGGCCTTTCAATGTGTCTGATAAAATAAAAAGTCTATATGTCAAGCGGGATTTCGATACTTATATGGATCCGGAACTTAATGATATTGCAGTGAATTTTTTAACCAATAATTATTGCACCGGCGGAAATTCAGGAAGCCCCATCATCAATAAATATGGTGAGCTTATTGGTACCGTCTTTGATATTAATTATGAGAGCCTCCTTTCTGACTATTATTATCTTCCTGATATAACACGTACCATTTCCGTAGATTCACGCTATATTTTATTTGTCCTCGATAAAATTGATAACGCTGATAACATATTACAGGAATTGGAGATTGTCAGGTAAGCAAATCAGTTTTCTCAAAAGAAATGAAACAAAGGCTAAGGTTAAGGAAAAGAGAGGACCTTATTTATATTGTTCCTGGATGCCGAGTAATTCCACTTCAAAAATCAATGCAGCATTAGAACCTATGACCTTACCAGCGCCTTGTGAACCATAGGCTAATTTTGATGGAATAAATAATTGCCAGTGAGAGTCGATTTTCATCATTTGCAATGCTTCTGTCCAACCTGCAATAACACGATTCACTGGAAATACAGCCGGTTTGCCTCGTTTGTAAGAACTGTCAAATTCAGTCCCATCTACCAATGTGCCAGCATAATGCACAATAACAATATCAGTTAAAGCGGGACTATTCCCTGTACCGTCTTTTATAATTTTATACTGCAAACCGCTGCTTGTTGTCGTAATTCCCTCATTATTAGCATTTTTTTTCAAGAATTCCTCACCTGCTATTTTATTTTTTTCTGCAATGTTTTTAAAATTTTCCATAATCTATGCACCTTCCTTTGAATGCAAAATTCATAAACATAATCCTGCTATCTTTTTACCAGAAAATGCCTTCTACGTCAAATTTTTTGGATGTTGATATTCAAAGTGACTCACGATACAATTATGAAATCATGGACGGATGACATTGTGAGTTTGCCGGAGGCAAACATAATAATCCCGGTCTTCTGTCATTGTGAGTTTGCCGGAGGCAAACGTAACAATTCCTAACGGAATATTAGAAGCAAAAAGGTAGGGATTGCTTCGTTCTGCTTCGCAGAACTCGCAAAGACGATCTTTACAAAGGAGATAATTATGACGAAACATATTGGGATAGTGGCATGTAGCGCCGAGGGTGCTGCATTATGCTACCGAACTATTTGTCTTGAAGGAGCAGCGATTTTAGGCAGGCATAATCATCCAGAAGTGAGTATGCATACTCATCCGTTGGGTAAATACATGGATTTTATTTATGAGGATAATTGGAATGGTGTAGCTGAATTAATGCTATCCTCAACGAGAAAACTTGCCGTTGCAGGAGCTGATTTCGCTATATGTCCGGATAATACGATTCACAAGGCTTATGAACTGGTGATAAAAGAATCGCCTATTCAATGGCTTCATATAGGGCATGAAGTTGCTGCTGAAGCGAAAAGTCATAATTATAGGCATCTTGCACTCCTTGGAACACGTTATCTCATGGAAGGACCAGTTTATCCTGATGCTCTCGCTCAATTTTCAATGGCATGCATTATACCGCCGCAACAGGTTAGAATTAGCATTAATGAGATCATTTTTGATGAGCTGGTGAATGGTATTATTAATGCACAATCACGTTCATTTTTTACCAGGGTAATTATGGAACTAAAAGAGCGAGGATGTGATGCGGTAGTTTTAGGATGCACAGAAATTCCGTTAATTGTGCGGCAGGAAGATTCCTGTTTGCCTATACTTGATTCGACGCGTTTATTAGCGCGTGCTGCATTAAGAAGAGCTGTTGCATAGGGGAAGTGAAGGGGGGCTCACTTCCCCTATGAGGTGTTAATGTTTTGAACATGGGGTAGATCTACACTATTTTTTAGGTCGTCCGCCCAAAACCCGGGCGGGAAGCATAATAATGGCTTTGAATAATTGTAAAACCGCATCAACAGTAATTCCGACAATGCGGAATGGGATAAGGAGCAACCATACTATCGGGTACAAAACCAACGCGATCAATGCCAGCGGCCAGCAAAGTATCAGTAAAATTAACCACAAAAAAAATTTTGTCACTTCATTACCTCCTTATAATTGAAAACGCATATTTTGATAAAAAGTTCGGTGCTCTAACGCCATTCGCATTTTTTTTCAAATGCTTGACAAGGCTAACTGATTAGTGTAGGATGTGCGCTTATGAATAATTACCAGAATGCGAATATAATTATTAATCAGATAATTAGCCTCTTATTACTTAGTGGCACTGGGGGGTTTATACCGGTCTAGCATTCTGGTACTAAAAAAGAACGCTAAGCCCACCCGGGATTGCGAAATTCCGGGTGGGCTTTTTTTTTGGAGGAACTTCATGAAGGAGCGAATAATTATTTTTGACACGACATTGCGTGATGGTGAACAATCACCCGGTGCTTCGCTGAGTGTGTTTGAAAAAGTGGAACTAGCGCGGCAGCTTGAAAAACTAAATGTTGATATTATCGAAGCGGGATTTCCGATATCATCGCCTGAACAATTTAATGCCGTGGAACGTATAGCAGGTGAGGTGAATGTTACCGTGGCAGCGTTGTCGCGTGTGCGGGAGGAAGATATTAAAGCTGCATACGATGCGATCAAACATGCTGCAAAAAAGAGAATACATACCTTTGCGAGCCCTTCGATTATCATATACTTGGTAAATTTAGCAGTGAGAAGTATGGCAGGACACTGAAGGAAAAACGCAACACTATTCTGCGAATGTCATATGAAATGGTGCAATATGCGAAGACGCTATGTGATGATGTTGAATTTTCGGCGGAGGATGCCGGGCGAACGGAAATCGCGTATTTATCCGAAGTTATAGAAGCGGCGATAGAAGCGGATGCGACGACAGTTAATATTCCTGACACAACGGGGTATACGATGCCGGAGGAATTTGGCAGGATCATTGTTCTTCTTAAGCAGCGTGTCAAAAATATTGATAGAGCCATTATCAGTGTACATTGTCATAATGATCTGGGGCTTGCGGTTGCAAATTCTATTGCAGCGATCGAGCAGGGAGCACGTCAGGTGGAATGCACAGTTAATGGTATTGGGGAGCGTGCAGGAAATGCATCACTGGAAGAAATTGTAATGGCATTGCATGTGCGCAAAGACCGGTTTGGTATCAGCACAGAAATCAATACGAAGGAAATTTATAATACCAGTAAAATGGTTTCTTTATTTACAGGACTCATTGTTCAGCCGAATAAAGCGGTAGTGGGCGAGAATGCATTTGCGCATGAATCCGGCATTCACCAGGATGGCATGTTAAAAAACAGGAATACGTATGAAATCATGACGCCTGAAACAGTTGGTGTTTCAAGAACCAGGATAGTATTAGGACGTCATTCGGGGAGACATGGATTGCAGGCGCGTCTTGAAGAACTCGGGTACACTTTGACAGATGAGGAATTGTGCAGACTTTATGAGGTATTTCTTATATTGGCAGATAAGAAAAAAGAAGTGTATGATGATGATTTAAGGATGCTTATGAGTAATGGGAGGAAAGAAATCAATCAGAATTGTTTGAAAAAAGGAATGTAACAATGAGAGATAAGCTATGGCAATGACAATAACTGAGAAAATATTTGCTAAAGCATCCGGAAAGCGAAATGTGCAACCGGGTGAAAATGTATGGTTGAATGTTGATATACTAATGACACATGATGTATGCGGGCCACCTACAATAGAAATCTGGAAAAAGGAATTTGGAAAGAAGGCAAGGATTTGGGACAAGGATAAGCTGGTTGTCATGCCCGACCATTTTATTTTTATGGAGAATGTGTCGGCAAAACGTAATATTGAGGTATTACGTTCATTTGCTGCGGAACATGAATTGCCGCATTACTATGATCCCGGGTCGGAGAGATACAGGGGAGTATGTCATATTGCACTGGCAGAAGAAGGATTTAATCTTCCAGGAACTGTGCTATTTGGAACGGATTCGCATACCTGCACATCCAGTGCTTTCGGAATGTTTGCCACGGGTATTGGCAATACTGACGCAGCATTCATTCTCGGCACCGGTAAAATCTGGGAAAAAGTGCCGGCATCGATAAAATTCAGCCTGCATGGTTTGATGCCTCCTTATCTCATGGCGAAAGATGTGATTTTGCATATTTTAGGAGATATAAGAACTGATGGTGCAACGTATTGCATGGCGGAATTTGACGGTGATGCAATTCATGAACTGCCGATGGATGAACGAATGACATTGACTAACATGGCGATTGAGATGGGTGCAATGAGTGGTATCATAGCTGCTGATGAACAGACAGTGAATTACCTGCAAAACCGGACTAAGCGTTCATACGAGATTTTATACAGTGATGCAGGAGCAGCATATTACCGCACATTAAACTATAAAATAGATGAGATGGTACCGGCAGTTGCGCAACCACATAGTCCAGATAGGCGTGAATTAGTTCGGACTCTCTCCGGACGAAAAGTGACGAAATGTTACATTGGTTCATGCACCGGCGGGAAAATCACAGATTTTCGCGCTGCTGCGAAAATACTGCATGGCAAGCAGGCAGTAGTTCCCACGTTCATTGTACCGGCAACGTGCACGATAACAGATTTATTGAGTGTTGAGAAATATGATGAAATGACGCTGAGGAATATTTTTGAGAATTCTGGATGCACTATTGTACAGCCATCTTGCGCAGCATGTCTCGGTGGAACGGAAGATACAATTGGCAGAGCTTGCGATAATGATGTGGTTATTTCGACTACCAACCGTAATTTTCCCGGCAGAATGGGAAGCAAGCATTCAGAGGTATATCTTGCATCAGCATTGACAGTAGCAGCTTCGGCCGTGCAAGGAAGTATTGCGGATCCACGCGAATTATTTTAGGATAATTTGTCATTGTGAGTTTGCCGGAGGCAAACGTAACAATCCCTAACGGATAAGAAGCATAGTCCGTTACGGATTGCGACGCTTTGCTTCGCAAAGCTCGCAACGACGAAGCGTCGTTTACAAAGGAGGAATTAGCAATGAGAACATTGATTACCGGCACCGCATATGTTTTAGGCGATCATATTGATACAGATCAGATAATACCTGCTGAACATCTTGTCTATAGTCTGACTGATCCGGAAGAATCAAAAAAGTATGGCATGTATGCTTTATCTGCCGTGCCGATAGCACAGGCAGGATTACCTGATGGGAATATACCTTTTGTCAAAGAAGGGGAATATCATTCCATGTACCAAATAATTATCGGAGGAATTAATTTTGGGTGTGGTTCCTCGCGCGAACATGCCCCTTTTGCATTACAGAAAGCAGGTGTCAGAGCAATTATTGCAGAAAGCTATGCACGCATATTTTACCGGAATTGCGTGGATGGAGGTTTTCTGCTTCCGTATGAATCAACCGGTCGTTTATTGGATAGAATTGCTACCGGTGATTTATTGGAATTACATTTAACAACACATATTTTGATTAACCACACCAGCGGCGATAGCTTTCAGTTAAAAAATCCCGATGATGTACTGCCAATAATAGATGCCGGTGGACTTTTTGAATATGCTAGAAAAAGCGGTATGATTTAATTTATGAAAATTAGATGTGAACGGTAAATGAAACAGCAATGCCGTAGAAACAAAGTGAGCTTTTTTGTGGTAACCATGAGGCAGATTCGGGTGAATAATCTTCAATTACCAGTGCTGAAGCAAGACGTGCATTCCACCATAATGATGCAAAACCACTTAAACCTACTGAAAACTGTTTGCTTACATCTACCATTACTTTAAATTTCACATCAGTTACAGGAACAGTTACCGTAGATTTTTCACTGAATGATATCCTTATTTCATCATTATATTCGTAGGAATTGAATCCATGGCTTGTGGCAACCAGGAGACCATCATGAGATACGCTGCTGCGCAGAAAAGATTGCTTGAAAGTATTTTCGAGGGATATTTTTTTAAAACGTGCTTTTTGCTGAAACCCGAATTCCGGACCAAAAATGAGGCCATAATCAGCTTCAACATTATTTGCAAAACTATTTCTTTCATCCATGGAATAATATAAGGAACGCCATATATTTTCCTGGGTAATAGTTTCTTCACGTGAATTTGTCATAGAACCAAACTGGACGCCGAAAAGCATGGTAATGGTGTTGCTTTCATAGCGCGAAACAACAAGGGAGCCAAAGATTTCTCCCATCCAAATATCCAATGAATTCTTGGCATTGAAAATGACCGGTGATTTGCCTGACGCAACCAGATCATTATACCCGGGCTTGAAGTTATAATTCCAGAAACGAACACTATTATCGTATTCAGTCCAACCAAACAATGTCTGTTCATCTTTTGGCGAATAGATAGTATCATTCTTAGTTCCTTTAGTATTAAACCACCATATACTTCCCCCCCATCCCAAATAATCATTTTCATAAACAGCTTCCATGCGCAAAGTAAGTTTATTCCTCATGTCTATAATGATGGGTTCATTTACTATAGTTTGATCATAAGAGTATTCCGGCTCATAAATGATTTCTCTGATACTTTTGACTGTTTCGCCAACTTGAACATCATTTCCTTTCACGCCCATCCATACCGGTTCAATAGTAATGGAGAATTTCCATTTATTCTTTGAATTAGTATCCTCTGCTGATACAAAGATACTGCATAGCAGCATGACACTGATAATGAGCCCGCAAGCTATTCTCTTCATATTTTTATTTGGTGCCTGGCACTCACAATTCACAACTTGCTTCAGTTCATCATTTCATGTTTAGTCAAGTACGCTAAACTTTTGATGAGCCCCCAGAGCGAATTGTGAATTGTGAGTGCCAGGCCCCGATGTAATATTATTTTTCGATGCTGAGTAGTTCCACTTCGAAAATTAAAGTTGAGTTAGGTCCGATTGCACCACCGGGTGCACCGCCTGAGCCATAGGCGAGATCTGAGGGAATATAAAATTCATATTTAGCGCCGACTTTCATAAGTTGAAGACCTTCTGTCCAGCCTTTAATAACACGATTTAGTGGGAATGTAGCAGGCGTGCCTCTTTTGTAGGAACTATCAAATTCAGTACCATTGATGAGTGTGCCACGATAATTCACTTTTACTGTATCTGTTTCTTTTGGCTGAGGTCCGTCTCCTTCTTTAATAACTTTATATTGTAATCCACTTGCAGTGGTTTTTACTCCTTCTTTTTTAGCATTTTCTTCAAGGAATTTTTTTCCTTCTGCTATATTTTTTTCACCATCCTTAGCTTTATTCGCTTCGGCTTTCTGACGTATTTCCTGACCGAGTTGATTGAGTGCATCCATTCGTTCCTGTTCTGTCATGAGTCCATCTTTTTTTTCAAGTGCATCCTTAATTCCTTTTGCAAGAAATTCATATTCTACTTTGCTATAGAATTCAGACATTCTTTTAGCGAAATCATAACCGGCGGCGTAACTCACTTTTTGTTCTTTTGTTTCGAAAACAGTTGTTTGTTGTTCAGTTTTTTTAGGTTCATCTGCTTTATTAGCGCAGCTAAAGCTGATGCCAATGATGAGGCAGAGGATGAGGGAAAGGGCAATTTTTTTATACATAAAGAGCTCCTTAAACAATTAGAATAGAAGACTATATCAGAAAACGTGCCTGGACGCAACTTAAGTGGGGGACTAGGGACTGGGGACTGGGGATTAGGGACTGGG
>MFGW01000155.1:0-1176 GCA_001780385.1 Candidatus Fischerbacteria bacterium RBG_13_37_8
ACGCCCTGTCACAACAAGCCCGGGGACTGCATTTCGGGGTGGCACAGCTCAAATTTCAGCAAAAAACGTTTGAACATCCTACTATGCTTATACTTTCTCTTCATGCGAGCATATACCATCTCGGTGGCTGCATAACTAGAGGAAAGCATTTGTGCAATATGGCTCACTGATAATCCGGTAAAACGCTTGAGTAGATATATAGTCATTTTCTGCGGGACATTGCCCTTCCTCTTCTGAAATATTTCTTTTCTCTCCACCTTGAACTCTTTGCATACAAATGCAATGACCTTCTCCGCATTTTGTCGGGTGATTTGCCGGAAATTACTGAGTTCATCATACACATTTGTTTCAAAGGATTCCATGTACCTCTGCAGATAAAACAGAAATTGATCCGAACCAAGCACAGCCAAATGTTTTATTCTTCTAAACGGATTTTCAGCATCAAGTTTACTGAGAACGAATCGTTCATATTCTCGAGCACTTTCATTTTCAAAATAGTTCATGATCCAGCTCACAGAAATATACGGATCATCCTTAATACCTAAATAAGTACCATAGGATGACCAGGAATAATCCTTGGGATTTTTTACAATAAAAGCACGCACCGGATTGAGATGAATGTATCGGGTTGCCTCAAGGAAATAATCTTCTGATTCAACGATCTCAGCATCATACCTTCCCTGAAATAAAGCACCATTTCTGCTCATTTTTTTATTGTAGTAACTTGAATAAGCACTATTGAGGCTATGCATAAAGATGGAAAGATTTGCAAACTTGGTCTTTAACAGCAGATGATAGTGATTTCTCATAAAAATATAGCTGTACAGAGTCACATTGAATTTTGTGAGGTACTCATGCAAATAAGCAAGAAACCGTTTCCTGCTATAATCATCTGCAAATATTCTGCGCCGTTGATGTCCCCGAGAAGTCACGTGATAAAATGCACCTTCATATTCTATGCGTAATTGTCTGCTCATGGTATGACCTCCAAAATGATTTTTATATACAATTATCTGCATTAATTTGATTTTGTTGCTTCTCTCATGCAAAATTTGATGAATTTTTTTAAGTGCCTCTTAAAACCATCTCCAGAACTTCGTTCTCAGGGGGACTAATGTTATGCTACGACCCCCGTCATTGACAGGGGAAAATGCGTGTGATACATTTTAGCTTTGA
>MFGW01000155.1:1270-8359 GCA_001780385.1 Candidatus Fischerbacteria bacterium RBG_13_37_8
CGTGCCGGGTTATTGGATCGATGGGATGACAGTCGCATTCAAGCTGGCGATTTATGGCGTGATGAAATTCGCAAGGGTTTGCAAACTTCCAATGCTGCTGTTCTGTTAATCAGTGCTGATTTTTTAGCATCCGATTTTATTTCTACCGAAGAATTGCCTATCCTGCTGGCTGCCGAGAAAGTGCGTGGATTAAAGATTTTCCTGGTGGTGCTTAAGCCCTGCAGGATCACAGGCACACCTCTTGCTGAGTTGCAAACAATTCATCCTATTGACCAGCCTATGATTCAGATGAGCGAAGCGGAACAGGAAGCGGTGTGGGTCAAGCTGGCGGAAGAACTTGAGCGTTGTTTAGCGAGCGGGAAAAAAATCACGCAGAACCTGGAAAACGTTCTTGGAGAAACATTAAGCCAATTGTGGAACGTACCTTTTGAACGCAATCCTTTTTTTTCCGGTCGGGAGAAGGTCATTGAGCAATTACGCCAGAATCTGACGGCAAATGGCAAGGCAGCCTTAACTGGATTAGGTGGAATTGGCAAGACTCAGGTCGCCGTTGAGTATGCATACCGGCACATGGATGATTACAGTCATGTTTTCTGGACGCGGGCAACATCGGAGCCAGACCTTATCAGCGGTTTTGTAGAAATTGGCCGGCTCATTGGCCTGCCCGAATCATTTGAACCCGACCAGAAAGAAGCGGTGGATGCCACTCAACGCTGGCTGGAACGAAACTGCGGATGGCTCTTGGTGTTCGATAACGTATATCGTCCTGAACTGATCAAAGAATTCCGGCCCAAGAACCAGAAAGGCCATATTTTGATTACCTCGCGAAATCCGGCGGTACAAAACCTGGGCATCATGGTTCCCCTCAACATTGAAAAAATGTCCAAGGAAGAGGCATTTGAATTTCTTCTAAAACGCACAACACGCACCGCTGGCAATCCACGCGAGGACAAGGCAATGGCTGACCTGGCAAAGGAATTAGGGTATTTGCCACTAGCATTGGAACAGGCTGCCGCTTATATTTTTGCGAACCAGGCTCGTTTCAGCGATTATTTAAAAAGCTACCGCAGTCGGCGACTGGCAGTATTGACAGCTCCGGTTGCAGGCGAATATCCCGATTCAGTAACAACTACCTGGGCTCTCAATTTCCGCGAAGTAGCTCATGCACCGCAAGCTGCTGATCTTTTACGACTGTCCGCCTTCTTTTTTCCCGATGCGATCCCGTTGGAGTTAATCGTTCACGGAGCTCCAGAACTTGGTCCAAATCTTTCATCTGTTTTAGCCGATGTACTGCAGGACCCGCTTATTCTGGATGAAACACTCGAGCCATTGTACCGCTATTCCCTGGTACGACGTGATGTCTCTGCACGTACCTACAGCATTCATCCGATTGTGCAGGCTGTTCTTCTTGACAGCATGCCCAATGAAGAACAGCAATCATGGGCAGAACGTGCTGTACGAGCAGTCAATAAAGCATTTCCAGATCCAGAATATGCTAACTGGCCAGCATGTGAACGTTTACTGCCACAAGCACAAGTCTGCGCAGACCTTATCGCTAAATGGAACTTTGAATTTCCCGAAGCCGGAATACTGCTTCAGGACGCCGGCACGTATCTACGCAAGCGAGCTCGCTTACTTGAAGCAATCAAGGTGCAGCAGCAATTGTTAGCCCTCAATGAGAAGAAATTGGGTGTCGACCATCCACTGGTTGCAGAAATTCTCGTCAACCTTGCAAAACTGTTCCGTCAGCAGGGCCGTTATACCGAAGCAGAATCCCTGCTGCAGCGCGCCCTGACAATTGCAGAAAAAGCATTCAGCGCTGAAGATATGAAAGTCTCGGAAATTCTCATTCCCTTTTCTGCATTATACCATAATATGGGCAAGATACAGGAAGCCGAAACACTGGCGCGCCGCGCTCTTCACATACAAGAAAAAATTCTCGGCCCCACGAATCCAAGCCTTGCAAAATGTCTCACTAACCTTGCAGGCATCTTGAAAAGTCACCACGAATTTAAGGAAGCGCAATGTCTCATCGAACGCTCTCTTGAACTGGAGGAAAAGCATTTAGGCTCCAAGCATCACCAACTGGCTATTAATTTGACTCTGCTGGCTGAAGTGTACCGGCTTCAAAATCAACTGGCTGCTTGCGAACCAGTCCTGCTACGGGCACTGCAGCTCGATGAAAGCGCGTTCGGTCCCGATCATCCATCAGTGGCATGGAGCATCTTAGGATTAGCCGAACTACATGCAAATCAAAACCGGTTCGAAGAAGCTGAAACACTTTTCAAACGCGCACTGCGTATTCGTGAAAAATCACTCAGCGCAGAGCATCCGCTCGTCATAGAAACGCGTCAGAGTTATGCGGCATTACTAACGCAACTTGGTCGCGACAAGGAAGCTGCTGATCTCCTCTCTTCCCTCGGGTGCCAGGTACTGAATTAAGTAAATAAAGACAGCTCCGCAACATAGTGCTGGATTACATCTCAAAAAATAACCGGCATAAAATTACCAAAACAGACTTCTTCCTCAAGAGATATTAAAAAAAGACTTGCTTGAAATATAAATGTACTCATCATAATAGGAAAGCTGTCAAGTCGTACATTCACCCATGCCTATTATCTATTGCTACCTATAACAAAGAATGCAAGGGCGAACCTGCATGTCCGCCCCTGCAAGTATGTTCGCAAAAAAACATGCATCAGGAATTCTCATCTGTCGCGTTTCACGCAAATTTCGATGAATTTCTGACGGTGCGCGTTGAAACGCTCACAGGGACTTCTTCTCTGCATTGCTAAATGTTATGGTCCGACCCCCCTCCTTATTAATTGCAGGAAGTTAGGTCCTGAGCATGGCAAGGGGTCGTACCCTGCGGTCGCTCAACATTGCTTGAATCTACTCCATATGATCCTTCATTCGACGCATTCAATGGCACAACCAGGTAGTAATAACTTCCCGTATCTTGAGCAGTCGAAGTTGATGTGCCTGTTATTGCGCAATTCAGTGATGCATGATTATATACAGTGAACGGTAAAGCGCCGCGATAGAGTCCATATCCTGTAGGCACGCAGGTTCCGCCAGGTGCCGTCCATGCCAGGTTAAGATTCGCTCCTGATTTAGCAACAGTGAGATTATTCAAAACTTTGCCGGGAGGTTGAGTTCCCGTTGTGCAGCTTGTCGGTGCAAGAACACCAGTGAGCGAAATATCATCAACATAAACGCCTTCACCAGCCGTTAAATCATCTGTCATGTATCGTATCTCAATTTGAATATCCTGACCATTGTACGTGCTTAGGTCAAACACTGAATCACCCCATGCCTGGGCGGTTCCAGCACCGCACCAGCCTGGATTCGTTCCCATGCTGCAGTAGCCCCAATTATAGTATGTGCCGGTAGAATATGCTTTTCCACTGGCAGGAGTGAGCAAGGTATGAGTGGCACCCTGCACTGCCCACACATTGCATCTGTCATACCAGTATCCGCCGCTGAATATTTCAATATCATACCAGTTCGCTAACGTCAATGTTGTGGAAGCAGATGGTGTAATTACTGGTGAGACAAGGTAATCGCATTGCAAATTCAGTGCCTGAGATGAATGTACACTGGCAGTACTTCCGCCGGGATTGTACCGGGCAGTGCTCAAAGTCCATGTTCCGCCTTCTATAGTCCATCCGTCAAGTCCAGTCTCGAAGGGAAAAGTCAAAGTACCGATTTGCGGAATACCTGTTGGTGTACCACTGCGTTTTACCATGTTGGATTCCGTGTTACCTCCATTGCAAGGGCCTGCGCCGCCGGTTCTGGAATCTTCCGCTCGCACCACGTAATAATACGTTGTGCCATACGTTACATTGGTATCAAGATAAGACGTACCGGTCTGACAGTTCACTAATAGATTGGATGGTCCAGGCACAAATACAGGATCAGTGCTCTTGTAAATATTGTATTTCAATGTCGGATAACCGCCGCAACTCGATGTCCCGCCGGATGACCAATTGACCGTGAGTGCACAACTGGCAGTTTTATTATCCACAACTGATGTGGCGCCTGCGAAGCATGGACTCAGTGTGCAATCACCTGTCGGCACTACTGAAACCCATCCGCTTTTTGCATGCTCGCCGCATTGTGTGCTTATGGCAGATACTGAATATTGATAGGTAACACCACCTGCGACTCCATTATCAACATAAGATGTCGTGGTAATAGGTCCTGCTATTTGTGTTTCGTTCACAACACCACAAAGCGTATATTTTCTGTACACATTATACCCCGTGGCTCCTGTAACGGCCGTCCAACTTACTGTTACTTGGTTCGCTGCTGTACCGGTTGCCGTAACATTAGTAGGCGCACCCACAGGCGCTACAATAGAAACACAATTGCTTGTTTTGCCCAGACATGCCGTGTTGCTTCCAACCGGCCAAATCGCATAATGACTTCCATAGCAATCCAGCGCTTGATCGGTATACGTCGTTCCCGAAACTGTCGCTATCTTTATTTTGCCAAGATCGCATCCTAATGGACCTATTGATTTCATTACGTAATAATTTGCAGCATTCGGCACCGCAGTCCATGATAATTGAGCACCATTGGACACAGGAGTTGCCGTAAGTACCGGCGCTCCCGTTGGTCCCGTGGAACATCCACTATTCTGCACAGTAGGAGTTGCACATGCTATCGCATGTCTGTTCCATGCATTGTAAATTGCAGTCATATGCGGTGTCCCATTATTAATGTTCCCGTCATCATCTTCCTTGGTAATGAATTGCATATATCCATTTGTTGCACCGCATCCATCCGATGTGCTACTGGCGCAACTGCATGTATACCATGCTATAACATCTGCGCTTCCCTGGAATATCATCTTATTGCCGAACTCGAATGCTGTTTGCTTATCAAAATTGAATGGCGCAGCCTGCAAATCCCTTGCTACTAAATCCCATTGTGCTTCCGCACCCGGTGCATTCTCACAATGTGTTTCTTTACCACAGGGTGTGCCGCCGCCGCTTCCGCAAAGTGCGCATACAAAATTCACTGGCGTATGCGGAATACCGCTGGCATGCTTCGCATAATCTGCATCCCTAATTCCAGTACAATCCAGACAACAGTCTCCATAACCACTGCAATTGTTCCCGGATACTACACCTGAAGATGGACATTGCCATGGAGAACAACCCGTGGCGTAGGTCAACCAGAATCCTTCTCCTGTACATGAGGTATGCAGTCTTTGATTTGCCTGCACATCAGCCGGTACTTCGCCAGGCTGTGAAATAGTGCCATTCGGATCATTATCATCAATTCCGTGCGCCCATTCATGATCAAATACTGCCGCAATTTCGCCCGTATTTCCGCAACCACCGCCTGACCGGAAGAAATTAATGGTGCCATTCCAGTAAGCATTGCAGGTGCTGACAATATTCACATTACATACAAGGGATGTAGTCAACCATGAGTAATTGACCCAACTGGCTGCCATCCTATTTATTTGCGGCACTTCCGATGCTGCGGAACGCGATGAAGACGTATCACCGGCTGAATGCCCCGACGGATACGTGCAATCATGATCACCATTGGCGCCTAACATGTCAATGTCTCCCGTCGCAGAAGCTTCACTTATCGCACCGCAATTATCCGTTATATCCACATAACGACCCGATAACGTCGTCGTGGCAGTTCCCGAAGTCCAATCATAAAGACCATTGATGCTGGTATAATTATTGGGAGCCGCAAATCCCGTATCAGTATATGACATCGGCGATTTATATGCAATGCCCTGCGGTGAACAATTGTCATTGCTCAATGGATATGCCATACCAACAATCTTTCTCAATGCGTATTGATTTAAATCCTGAAATGATAGTACTTTGCCGCTATGAGCATCTACTAACATTTCCCATGTAGGATGATAGCCGTCGCGCGTAAATGTGTACGCCCATACAAGGTGATACCCGTAGCCGGTTCCCAGCACCGCCGTGTAGGATGTCGGTGAATATGGCACTAATTCCAAATGCCCTTCCTTGAGAAATGTATCATTTTCCGTCAGCCCGCCTATCATCGCAAATCCATTCGCAATCGCCTGCTCTTTCGATATCGCCGGTACTATATTCACATCTATCGTGCCCCATTTCTCTACTCCATAAAGCACAAGATTGCCATGGTTGATCACAAATACCATGTTGGCATCTCGTACCGGAATCCCATTTACCTTCCGGTTGACATATATATCCCATATATAATCACCATCTGTATTAACCGCATTCACATCCCCTATCTCCGCTGGATTTATTCCCAGTAAATTCGCATTCTCTCTTATGAAATCTCTTATCAATTGCCGTACTTCATTGGAACCTATTTGTCGCACTTCATATCCTAATTTCATTGATATGTCTTGCATCGTCAACGTGTTCATATCCCCGCTACCGGGTATTATCGGCTTCACAACTATTATCGAAGTCGGTCTACCAGAACGCACATCAATATACACGTGACTGTTCTTGTTGTTACTAAGAAAATGCTCCCATTCTGCCCTGTTGGCAAGCTGCGCCAGAACATCCGCTATCGGCGTATTCGTAAGACTGATATATAGATTCTCTTCCATGAACTCCAGTCTTTCAATGTCATTTTTCGCATTTTTCGCCCTGAATGCATATGTCATCGTCGTTACAGCAAGCACCATCAACAATACCAATACTAATAAGACTATACCTTTACCATATATTTTCATAAAACCCCCTTAGTTATTATTTTCGAATTTGATGAATTGAGTTTTGCAAAACCATTACTTATCGCCACATGCCATTATAAAGCAAAGCAAAAACAAAATCAAGGGGAGTGGGGGGGGTCGGACCTTAACATTAGACACTGCCACAACACTCCATGGAACTTCATTTCAGGGGGCCTTGCTCAAAATTCATCAAAAAACGAGAGGGATAGATATGTTTACAAAAACATTAATACCCGTCCGGGTCATTTAATCTTGCTAAGTACAGAATAGCGTGGCGCAAATGTTACTTTCTTGGGTTTCTCTGGAAGCTCTATGCTTTGCGTCGTCTCGGGCGCCTTCACATATAAAAATATTGTGGCGACTTTCCCGGATTG
>MFGW01000155.1:8397-9095 GCA_001780385.1 Candidatus Fischerbacteria bacterium RBG_13_37_8
GCATTGCATCGGATACCTCGACCTTGAGCGTGAGAATTGATTTGCCGCCTGTTCCGCTTGCAACCTGGTGACTCCACTTCATTTCCGGAATATCGTTGCCGTCCACCCACATATCGAAAAATGATTTCCAGGATGTGCCCGTCTTTGCTTCAATGATTCGTCTAAAGTCATCCGTTGATGCCTGTTTGCCTTTATATTTTTTAAGAAATTCCTGCATCACCTCGCGAAATATATCGCGCTCCTGCGATAAACCAAATAATATCGTACGCAGCATGTGCAGAACCAGTGCACCTTTATTGTATGCCTGGATTTGATATGCCTGCGGAATGAGCGCCGTGCTGGCACGCCACCCGGCAGAAATCGGGCCCATCTCCTTGAGCTGGTCAGAACTCAAGCCCACATTCCATGGTCGTGCAAACCTGCTCATTGATCCCTTGAGTGAACCTGTTTGCTCATTAATATAAATCTGCAATATTTCCTCAAAATACTTTTTCTTCGTCATCGCAGTCTCAACAAATAACATAGCGGAATATTCCGCGAATGCTTCCGATAGCCATTGGTCACGGTATGTCTTCCACCCTACCATGTGTCCCCAGATAGTATGCGCAGCTTCATGTGCGCGAAATAATTCTGTTTCACCCGGATGTTCGGCATCAAAGGTATCTTGTGAAAGATGCAGCAGTCCTTCAAAGGCTTGC
>MFGW01000155.1:9119-10024 GCA_001780385.1 Candidatus Fischerbacteria bacterium RBG_13_37_8
ACCTGCATCTCCTTCATCGGAAATGTCACATCAAAATACACCTGGTAAAACCGCAATGCATTGGATATATCTATTGCTACATTACGCACCATGTTGCCAAATCCTGCAGTGGAGGAAGAACCAAATGCTACTACTTCAGGCACACCTTCCTGCTTTATGCGCTCCTCACGAAAATCTTTGCCAAAAGTATAACCGAGGGCCTTGGTCGGCTTGGTCATGCTCCATATTGAAATAAGCGCATCCCCCTCTTCCTTTTCCACCACCTTCTCACCTACACATCGCACTTTCATCTTTTTGCGTAATCTGAAAGTAATCCTCGCTTCATGAAGATCGTCCCAACCTCCTTCCTCCCCAGGATACCATGTCCGCCCACTCGCATAATTGTACTGCTTCATCTCATAATTGACCGTTATCTTTCGCTCCTTTCCTGTTTCCAATGGCTCGCTTAAAAGTATCGTTAAATTACCATCATATATCTCCTTATCTATCTCTCTAAATCGCCCACCTATATGCTCCCGTAAGTAATGAAGATCTCCCACTCCCGGCTCATATACTCGCGTTACCTTCGCCATCTGTGTTAAATACAATTGCACCGCCTTCGCCCCACTGCGCTTCGGCATAAAGGTAATGGTCGATGAATAGAATGCCTTGTCACGAAATACATTCGCGTTCTGCAGAAATGAACTGCCCGAATGCTGCATGAGATTCACCTCAATATCTACCTTCGTTATATCAATTGCTGGTCTCCGCACAGAAGTGGGTCGACCTGCACTGCTTCGCTCCGCAGACCGATCAAGACTCACCCAGTACTCAACCCAATCGTTCAGCTTCTGCAGTTTTATAAGTCCTACTTCTTCTTCCTGCGTAGCATCAAATTCAAACGCTATCCACCCAAATGTCTCTGT
>MFGW01000155.1:10055-12915 GCA_001780385.1 Candidatus Fischerbacteria bacterium RBG_13_37_8
GGTATTAGATGCCCCGCTATCACACGCGCATCTATATCCTTCGACGCTCGCTTCAACCACTCCTCACTGCGATCCTTGAGTAACTTGCTCTCCTCATAATATGCCTCCTGCGGTACCATCATCAATTTATCCACAACATTCAATGTCGTTCGCATCACTAACCTCGTGAATGTCTCCTCCACTCGAGTCAACTCCTTCTTCTTCGAAAAACGCCTTAATTGCTCTACTTCAAATGCATCCGGTATCTCCATGATAAAACGCCCTTCCCCCTCAAATACAAAACCGGATACAAAACCATCTTTTAAATTCTCCAACGCCTTCACCGTCCCCGATTCAAGATGCCACATGCCAACATCTAACGTGAACTTTATCCCTCCTTGCGGCACCGTAACCACTCTGTGTACCCTCCACTTCAGCAACCGCTGGTAATCCTCCGCCCACTTATCCTGCGCTAATACTGCTGTTGCCATTGCTATCATTGCCAGAACTATACTTAAAACTACCTGCACCGCCTGCCTGCCCAATCTCCTCTCTATACTATCATTGCACAATTGATTGAACTTCATGCGTTTCACCTCCATTATAAATACAATATTAATGCATGCTGTTTTCAACTTGCCATCTCACAAATACATAATTCATTAAAACACGCACAAAACAGCCATTGTATCGCATTATTATCTATCCACTATTATATCTTGCCACAACAAGAATTTTTATTCAAGCAGCTTTCCCCATTCCCCCCCGCTATGTCTGAATAAGTACACCTACCGAATTCAACCTCACACAGACACTCCCTTTTTGCTGCCTTCAACAAATTTCGATGAATTTTTAACAGTGCGCCCTGAAACACCCACCAGGACTTTATTTTCAGGGGGACTAATGTTATGCTACGCCCCCCCTTACACGTCACTTGATTTTCCTGAATAATTGAGGTAAATTGCTATAAAAATAACTTCACTCTATTATGGAGTAATAGAATGAAAAAAGCGTTGCTTCTTCCTTCAACATTTCTTTTGCTTCTTTCGCTATGTCTTACGTACAGCTTTGGCCAGCAAAAAGAAAAAACAAAGGAAACCCTCGAACCGGATAAAATCCCAACAATAGTTATAAATTCGCTTAAGGCAAAGTTCCCTAAAGCAGAAATCCACAAGTGGACAAAGGAAAAGGAAGATAACATCGTCATTTATGATATAGAATTCATGCAAGAAGCAAAAAATTATGCAGCAGATATCAAAGAAAATGGTACAATCTATAATTGGGAAAAAGAAATTGCAGAGAACGATCTCCCTGCCACCGTCAGGCAAGCTGTTGATACAAAATACCCGAAGTGCACCCTCAAGGAAATCATGCAAGTAACTGCTGTTAAAGACGGGAAGGATGAACTGGAAGGATACGAAATTATCATCGAAACTGAGGATAATAATGAAACGGAAATTACCCTTTCGCCCGACGGTACATTAATGTAAAAAACAGGCATTTAGCTGGTGCAAAAATGTAAACACCTGCCCCTCAATAAGGTAATGATCATGACCAAAATACTGCAATTTTTGCTGATGGCTATGATAATGGCAGAACTACTCACATGCTATGCTCACACAGATAAACAAGTAGTGCACGGTACCATTTTGCACAACAAGATTGAAAGGACTTATATCATGTACCTGCCAGCTCCCTATGACCATACAAAATTTGCACCGCTGATATTTGCCCTTCACGGTGGCGGTGGAACAGCAGAAGGCATGGTCAAGCTAACTGCCGGTTCTTTCAACCGACTCGCAGATAAAGAAGGTTTCATCATCGTATATCCGCAGGGTGTTGGAAGACACTGGAATGACGGAAGAAAAGGAGCCAACGATCGCGCTCACAAGGAAAATATCGATGACGTTGGATTTATTTCCCTGCTCATTGATCGCCTGGTCACTGAATGGAATATTAATCCTGCCAGAATTTACGTGACAGGAATTTCTAATGGAGCAGGAATGAGCTTTATGCTCGCATGTCACTTGTCAAAGAAAATAACTGCCATAGCACCAGTTGCCCTAACTATGTCAGAAGATATGATTTCACTTTGCTCACCTAAAAAATCAATGCCTGTTGCAATGATTATGGGTGAGAAAGACCCTCTTGTTCCATGGGAAGGTGGTGAAATCCGCATTGGTCCTATAAAACGAGGCAAGGTTATTTCAGCTCAAGATTCTGTTCAATATTGGATTTCACATAATAAATGTTCACCAAAACCGAAAATATCATATTTGCAAGATAAAGATCCTTCAGATGAAACAAGAATACGGCAAGAAACATATTCAGAATGCAGTGCTAATAGCAATGTTATCTTTTATGCTGTCGAAGGAGCTGGTCATACATGGCCTGGCGGTATGCAGTATCTGCCAAAATGGATTATCGGTAAAACCTCATATGATATAGATGCTGCTGAATTAATCTGGGATTTCTTTAAACAGCATGCAAGCAATTAACTGGTAAGCTCTTACTTCATTTCTTGAGTTGGAATTGCTTAATTTTCTCCTTATTCATAAGATAGTGAAAAAATATTTTTCGTGCAATTCCAAACCTCTCTTATTCTGCTATATTTCACGCATACCTCGCAGTAAAAGATGCTTACAGTTTTGTAAACAGGTAAGTTCCTGCCCCCCCATACTGTGTCTGAATTGCAACACTCTCTGAATTCATCCCCACACAAATACCTCTCTTTTTTTGTCTCTAGCAAATTTCGATGAATTTTTAGCAGTGCGCCTTGAAACGCTTACCAGGACTTTGTTATCAGTGGGGCTAATGTTATGCTACGACCCCCATCAAGAACTGGCACGACCCTTGCCATTAACTCCTATATGAAAAAGAA
>MFGW01000155.1:12941-13250 GCA_001780385.1 Candidatus Fischerbacteria bacterium RBG_13_37_8
CGAAAATAAAACTCGTCAGCTACTACCCTTTCCGGAAAACCTTGAACTTTGAACCTTGAACATATTTCTGGAGGTGTCTATGAAACATCATTATAATATCATCTTCTTCCTCATCACCCCTCTCCTTTTATTAATATACCTCAGCACTTCATGCGCTCAAGAAGAAACTAGCGCTGATAAAACTCTCTCTCCATACTTCTTCATCGAAAACGGCGACTCCTCTATCGATAAAATTCCACTGAAAGCTACCAACGTCGCAGTCCACATCAGCGGCGTCATCGCTGAAGTCGATATTACGCAGATCTATGA
>MFGW01000155.1:13257-15679 GCA_001780385.1 Candidatus Fischerbacteria bacterium RBG_13_37_8
GGCTCACGCCCCATTAACGCACGCTACGTATTCCCTGCTTCAACACGCGCCGCCGTTCATGCAATGCGTATGAAAATCTGCGACCATATCATCACCGCTAAAGTGAAAGAACGCCAGCAGGCAAAAGCTGAGTATAATAAAGCTGTCAAGGAAGGAAAAAGCGCCTCACTGCTCGAACAACAACGCCCAAATGTATTTAGCATGAATGTGGGAAATATAATGCCGGGCGATATCATCGAAATAACGTTGTCCTACACGGAACTGCTGGTGCCAACCGATGCCGTGTATGAATTCGTGTTCCCGACAGTAGTCGGACCGCGCTACTCAAATCAACCTAATAATAATGTACCGGATGAAGATTCTTTCGTGAAAACACCTTACCTGCCGGAAGGAAAACCTACTACCATCGGCTTCAATATTATCACCACACTTTCCACCGGTCTCCCTCTGCAAGAAGTCACTTCTCCTTCACACAAAATAAATACTGAATGGACTGGTCTGGCAAATGCCGTGATTCGTCTGGATCGCGAAGAAACTGCCGGCGGCAATCGTGACTACATCCTTCACTACCGTCTGGCTGGAGAACAAATCGCTGCCGGCTTGCTTCTCTATGAAGGCATCAATGAGAATTTCTTCCTGTACATGGCACAGCCTCCCGAACGTGTTACTAACGCAGATATTCCGCCTCGCGAATATATCTTTGTCGTCGATGTTTCTGGTTCAATGCACGGCTTTCCCCTGGGAGTATCGAAAGAACTCCTGCGCAACCTGATTGGCAATCTGCGTCCCATTGATAGATTCAACGTCGTGCTTTTCGAGAGCAGTTCAAGAGTCATGTCAAACGAATCAGTGCAGGCATCCGCAGAAAACATCACGCAAGCTATTGCATTCATTGACAGGGAAAGCGGCTCCGGTGGAACCGAGATGCGTGCCGCACTGGAACGTTTGTACAGCTTGCCAAAACTGCCGCATTATTCCCGCAGCATAATTCTTGCTACGGATGGTTACATCAGCGCAGAACGAGGTGTGTTCGAAATTATCCGCGATAATGTCAGTGACACCAATTTCTTTGCCTTCGGCATCGGCAGCAGTGTGAATCGCTTCCTCATCGAAGGAGCAGCCAAGGCAGGACGCGGCGAACCTTTCATTGTCACCAACTCTTCGGAGGCACCCCAGGCTGCAGAAAAATTCCGTGAGTATGTGCAGAGCCCTGTTCTGACCAATATCGCACTTACCTTCGATAGCTTTGAAGCATACGACATTGAACCTACAGGATTTCCTGACCTCATGGCACAACGCCCACTGGTCATCTACGGAAAATGGAGAGGCTCACCAGCTGGCACAATCATCCTTACCGGCGATTCCGGCTACGGTGCATTCAAACAAACTGTCAATGTAACAGCAACTACTGCACATGAATCCAATAGCGTAATACGTTACCTGTGGGCACGCACCCGCATCGCCGCCCTCTCTGATTACGTCCCGAATACAAACCGCGATGCGATCGTCTCTCTCGGCCTTGACTATAATTTAATGACTGCCTACACCTCGTTCATTGCAGTACATGAAGTTATTCGCAATACACAGGGCGAAGCCGCTAATGTGAAACAACCACTGCCACTCCCAGCCGGTGTGTCAAACCTGGCTGTCGGTGTCACCGTAAAAGGTATGCCTGAACCTGAACTGTCACTTCTGATGATCATTGCAGTACTCATCGCATTCGTTGCCATAGTTCGCCACCGTTCAAAAAAATACTACGCACACCTGCGCAATCACTAAGTTGAAAATACTGGTCCCCGGAGTTAAACCATGAATTTCAGAAACTTCATAAAACAGTTAGTACCCTTCCTGCGTAATAACATGCTTG
Source organism: Candidatus Fischerbacteria bacterium RBG_13_37_8 (assembly GCA_001780385.1). Lineage (GTDB taxonomy): Bacteria > Acidobacteriota > HRBIN11 > MFGW01 > MFGW01 > MFGW01. Next base: position 15,125 of record MFGW01000155.1, read on the forward strand.
CATTCATGCTTGTGCTCTGCCTCGCTTACATGCTCAAACACTATTACTCCACCACCAGTCCGGATGATCTCAAATGGCTCACCTCCCCCCTGTCGGCATTGATTCATTCCCTCACCGGTATTGCTTTTACCTACAAGGCAGGATACGGATATGTGAACCTGAAACATGCCATCGGTATCGAAAAAGGTTGCGTCGGTATCAACTACATGATCGCCATCTTCGCCATGCTCTCCTTCTCATTCATTCCAAGATTCCCGCGCCAAATACATAAACTCTACCTCATCGCTTCCTGCGCATTACTGTCATACCTTTGCACACTCATAGTAAATGCCCTGCGCATCAGCACCGCAATAGCTTTACCACAAACCGCACCACTCGGCCTTAGCTATGAGCAATTTCACCGACTCCAGGGCATAGCAATGTACTTCGGCGCAATGTGCCTCCTTTATTTCATCTCAGCTCGCATCGTCTCAAAACTAATCCATCAAACCTCCACCACAATCATTCATCCACCCTCTCGTAATTCGCTAATTGCCACACCCCTTCTCTGGTATC
>MFGW01000155.1:15742-18483 GCA_001780385.1 Candidatus Fischerbacteria bacterium RBG_13_37_8
TCGAACACACTGCCTGGATCCTCCTTCTGACGGGGACAGGTATTTATGCATTTACAAAACTGTAAACACCTGTCCCCCCGAGTTTGCCGGAGGCAAACGTAACAATCCCTGACGGATTTTGTAAGCGCAGACCTATGCGTCTAACCACTCCGCACGTTATTTCTTCACGAGATCTGCTGCAGGACGAACCTCGTGTTCACCCTCACTACACTCGCAAAGAATATATTTTTCATTTTTCGATGAAATTTTAAAGATGCCTCTTGAAACCTCCTCCAGAACTGCATCACCATCTTGTCTAATGTTAAGGTCCGACCCCCTCCAATCGACCCCCTCCAATGAATTGCAATTCAGCTGTATCCTTTATATAATCATACCGTGATTCGAATTACCATCACCTACCTCTTTATAAAGGAGTATCATAATGAAAAAAATTGCCCTGTTTCTTTGGAATGCACTCATAATCAGCGCTCTCCTCGCAACCATTTCACTTCTCATCGTATACCGCTACATTGAATCCCAAAAAGTAGCTTCTATCATCATTGTCGCCACTGTCATAGTCTTCACTGCATTAACACTTATACTATTGCGCAAATTCGCTGTACAAACAGCAAAAATCCTCTTCAGCATTCTGCTGGGCATTATTGCAGGACTCGCCAGCATCAGCCTCTTTATGCTAACAGATTATCCCTATTTCTTCGAAGAAAAACTTCCACTGGCCCTGGCTATCATCGCCTTTACTATCCTGATCCTCTTTGTATTTTTTACCTGGAGAAAACTGCTCGCCGGTGTAATAACACTCATCATAATCCTGATTATTTTGTTCATCGCTGTCCAGATCGGCAATTCAATACACCTCAAATTCCTCGAATCACAAGCAACACTATGGAAACAAAAAGGATGGCCGGTCGATGAAAAAGAAATTTTTCCGCGCTCCGCCTCAAATTCTCTCTGCCAGGATTGGTTTACTAAATTGGATACCGCAATCAACAAAAATAAGAATGAATCATTCAAACATAACATTCATGAACTAAGCGGTGGTATTGCAATTGCTCTTTCTAAAGGCAACGAACTGTCAGATTTGATTGCCAAAAGCCCATTGTCAGACAATCAACAATGGGAATCATTTCTCGCTGCTAATCCATCGATAATCGAAGCAATGAATAAATGCCCACATATTCAATGGTTCGACCCTGAACAGTACAAAACAAAACCATGGGAAATAGGCCTGCCCAAAGTACTGGATCTTTTGGACTGGGTGCGTGCAATAGATGATTATTCTATGATTCTTGCCTCCAGGGATCAGGTGGAAGAAGCAAAAACTCTCTGCAAACACATCCATACTGCTGCAATAAAATTCTACATCCCCGGTCAAGTATTAACAAACTCGTTCATTGGAGTTGCCATAGATAAAATATCAGCCCATTGCTATGCCGGCATTCAACAAATAACCAAAATCCCTTGGCCCGCCGAATTCAGGGAACTATTCAAAGCTAACGCTAAAACAGATCCTGCCTGGATCACCTCCATTTTTGATTCACAACGTTGGTACGGCTACAGGTTTTACCAATATTATGGATCAATTGGCAACGTCCCGCCTGCTCTTGCACCGCTTTCAAAATGGCAAGCTTTCAATAACGCCCTCCTCAGACAAGATGCCGAATATTCACTGAATGCCATAACTGCTATGAATGAATGGATTAAAACAACCCCTGATTTCGAAAATAATTTCTACAAATGGCACGAAATGCATGCAAAAGAAAATAAGTTGATAGAGAGAAGATCTGCTTTTACCCTGGATTGGAACTATATTTATGCACGCATGATTCATAGAACTCTCATCTGGAATCTTTTGCTCGCAATGGATGATGTGTATCTCTATCACCAGCAAAATAATAAATTGCCGGATAACGCCGCAATGCTGCCAAATCCTTTACCCATGGATGCATTCACTGAACAACCACTGCATTACCTGAAAATCGATGAAACACATTTCATCGTCTACAGCACCGGTCCTGACGAAATTGACCATAAAGGCGCCTCCATATATGTCTCCGGCCCACTTGAAGTAAGCAAACAGCAGGACATCGGTTATCATGTGGGGGTCGGACCCTAACATTAGACCATGCTACAATGAGGGCCTGGAGATGATTTCAAGCCGCCCTGCTAAAAATTCATCAGAATTTGCAAAACAGTGGTTAGTGCACCGAATTGGGAATGGCGATTGGGGAGATGGGAAGTCTCCTCCAACCTTGAATATTGAATTTTGAACATTGAACTTTATTAATGGTACAATTGCTGCTGAACGAATTATGAAAAATGCGAAACAACTCACATATCTATTTCTCACCATTCAGCTCACATTCTTGTTATACCACATTGCCACGGCAAGAAATATTCGCAAGCCGAATGAAATATTGAAAGAAATAGAAACTGTTGCTGGCGATACCATGCAACAATGGTGCAAGGCACGGGACATGACCTATCCACCAGATGCTGTGCTTCTGCGTGTATTCAAGAAAGAGCGCGAATTAGAAATCTGGGCAAAAAATGATGGTATGGTTAAAATGAAATTGGTCGAGATTCTGCCCGTCTGTTCAATGGATTTCGAGCCCGGACCTAAAATGAAGGAGGGAGACCACAAAACACCCGAAGGATTCTACCATCCCTACTTCGATTATAACAGCAAATATTGGTGGATGTGGATCGACCTGGAAAAAGCAACCGAACCGGGTTTTGCCGAA
>MFGW01000155.1:18496-22422 GCA_001780385.1 Candidatus Fischerbacteria bacterium RBG_13_37_8
TTAAAATGTGCATGGAATACCCTAATACATTGGACAAACTGCGCAGTAAAGAAGCTGGCTTCACGAAACCCGGCTCCGGCATTTGCATGCATGGCAACTGCGTGTCAATTGGCTATGTATCACTACGCAATGAAGACTATCTCCCTGTGTTTGCCTTCTCGCGTCATCATAACACCGCACACTACGGCAAACTGCAATTGCATATCTTCCCCTTCAGATTTGATAAAGTGACAGATTGGGAAACAGAAGCAAAAAACTTTAAACACATCGATAACTTCCCCATGGAAAACTTATGGCATTCTGGCAAAATCTCCAGAAAGGCTTTGACCTGTTTAACGAAAAGCAGAACCTCTTCTCCATAAAATATCTCAAATACACAATCAACCACAATGACAAAAAAATCCCTGCATACATATATTCATTCCAAAACTAACCTGCCCTATTCCCTATTCATTTCATTGCCCATTATTTTTTCTTTTCCGTAAATTTTGCTGAAATTTTAAAAATGCTCCCCGAAACCCACTCCTGGACTGCCTTATCAAAGTGTCCAATGTCGGGCTTTGACCCCCTCCTCTTTTCTGCTACAATTACCACTTGCGAGGTGCATGATTATGAATAAAGATGCGATAATGCATTGGGAAGAAGAATTCGGTGCCGCAATCACTATTGCAGACAAAGACGGCACTATCATCTATATGAATATAAAAGCAATTGAAACATTCGCTGCAGACGGTGGAGCACAATTAATCGGCAAAAATCTGCATACCTGCCATCAACCTGCAAGCATGGATATTATTCAGCGAATTCTTCATAATAACTTGTGCAACACCTATACCATTGAAAAAAAAGGTATCAGGAAATTAATCCACCAAGCACCATGGCTCCAGGATGGTATTTGCAGTGGCATCGTGGAAATATCCATTGAACTGCCTGCCAACATGCCTCACCACATCCGCGATTGATAAGCTGTCGCAAGCTTTACATAGCAAAGCGTGGCAATACCGAACGCCTTGTCATTGTGAGTTTGCCGCAGGCAAACGTAACAATCCCTGACGGACGATAAGAAGCATAGCCCGTTATGGATTATTGCGCTTTGCTGCGCAAAGCTCATAATGACAGTTCGAAATGGGTAACCATTCCCCAATCCCTATTCCCTAACACGTATTGGTGAGATCCTGTGGATAATCACAGCCTCCTACTCCTGTTGCTTCAGGTCGCTCTGTTCCCTCACTGCTTTTCCCATAGGAACCTTCGTTTGTTCCGTCATTTGATACGACTACCCAGAACCAATCGCCATTGCCCGGATTGAATGTCACTGTTCCCATTGTGCCAAGAGAACATGCAGCGCCGCTGTATGTATAGGTGCTGACATTTGCGAGGTCGCCGTAGTAAATAGTATTATCGGTAGCACAGCTTCCGCCATTGGTGAAAGTGCAGGTAATGGATGCTCCTGCTTTTTGGCACATCATCGGTACACCAGCTTCAGCAGGATTTTGCGTAACACCTGTGCCTATGATAGTGAATGAATCGTATGAGATAGCGTTGCTGCTTCCCTGGCTCGTTTGAATAGTGTACCTGATATAGGCATTGGTAGTGGAAGGTAATGCTGGAGAGAGGAACCATTGATACCTGCCATTTTCAGGCAAGCTGGTCGCCAATTGCTGCCATGGTCCAGCAGGTCCTGCGGTTGATAACTCAAGCGTTACAAGCGGCGAAGTATGTCCTGCAGGAATCGCAGCCGTCCAGTTGATCAACTTCACCGATCCGGCATAAAAAACCTTATGCGGAGTCGGTCTGACAGGATAAATGCCAAGCGAAGTAGCTGTGGATGCTTCCTTAAAAAAATGCAGGTAATTTATTGAAGTGAAGGGACCACCTTCTTCGCTGACTATTGCTATATCAGGATACCCGTTGTGATCAGCATCCAGGCTGGCATGAAATGCAGCAAAATAACCCGGTGTGGGCGTCATAAACTGCGCTTGCTGTGTCCAAGTCCCACTGCCGTTTCCTGTCCAGACAGTACAGGTGGCATCACCAAACGCAGTAATATCAATGATTCCATCATGGTTCATGTCAGCTAATTGCGTGGCTTCATAGGGACCACTGGCAGGTAACATTCCGGATAAATTCGTCCACGTGTTACTGCCTGCCCATGCCCATACCTGCACCGCACCGGTGGAATTAGTAAACGCAATATCATCGCATCCATCATTATTCACATCTGCCAGCGATAATCCCATTCTGCCAGTCGAACCCGCCGATGGAAGATTGCCGTCCGCAAGCGTGAAAGTGCCGCTTCCATTGCCCAGATAAACCGTCCCATATTGCTGCCCTACAGCAAAATCAGCTAATCCATCACAATTTACATCACCAAAAATAAAATGCATGCGCGAATTGCCATTCAGAAAACCATACGTATGCGTCCACGTGCCATCTTCATTATTCCGATATACATGAACACCATCGCAGCATCCAAATGAAACCGAACCCAGGTCCAAATCACCGTCATTGTCAAAATCAGCCAGGTCTGTAGCAAACATGCCCCATGTCTGTCCATCAAGTCCAAGATTATCATCCCATGCAGTCCAGAATTGCCCCGTGCCATTCCCTAATGCTGCTTCAAGTACCTGGTCCCCAAGGTCAATCCCGGAATAATTATGATGCATGCCGTATGCTATATCAAGATACCCGTCACCATTCAAGTCACCCACCGCAATACCTCCATACCCAAAATCACCATACTGATACACACTCCAACTGCCCTGCCCATTCCCAAACCACACCATTACCCCATGCTCATTTGTGTTCACGTAAGGATTCCCATGATCACCAATGGAAATCAAATCAATACTGCCATCCGCATTTATATCAACCATCTTCACTTCCATCCTTCCGCCATCAAGCGCCGGCGTCCCTAAACCACCACTCGATTCAATATAAGAAAGATACGTTACTTCATCCTGACTCCAACAAATAGCACAACTTAAAAGAAAACACACCGCCAGCAACAATATAAAATGTTTTGCGTTCACCGTCATTCCTATACCTCCAATATGTTATCCTCTATTCTGAACTACCTTGCTTCTAAAGTCAAATAGTATTATTAAAGGGGATACCCATTTACTTGTTTTAAAATATGTAAATGCCTGGCTACATCTGAGCAGCTTCCTTAAACCATTTCTTGCTGGATTTGCGGTATTTCTGAATAAGTCTGCGCACCTCCATCAAGGAATTAATCCTTGGAACGGCGCTTTTGCCCCATCCATTCCATTCACTGTCCACTGCCTGCTGTCTTTCTGCAAATTTTGCTGAAATTTTAAAAGAGCCTCTTGAAACACCACCTAGGACTGTGTTTGCAAGCTGTCCAATGTTATGCTCCGACCCCCGTTAGTAGACAAGAAAAGATACGCGGAAGCTTTGTGGGACAGGTGTTTACAAGTTTGTAAACACCTGTCGCCCTGCTTTTTATTCTTCGTTGCCGAAATCTATCGCTAAGGGAAAAATTACTTTAATGGGAGTACCATTTAATATTGTAACCTGATAGAGCCATTTTTTGAGAGTGGCTGTGATAATTTTTTCAACTTCAGGCTTTGAACGCACGGGAGTAACTTCTTCAACAGTACCTTTTTTATCCAGAGTTAGTTTAAAAATCATAATTCCCAGGTCATTTTTTTTAATATTTTCAGGAAATTCGAAGTCGACTTTTGATAACAATTCTGGAGCAGACTCAGTTTTAAGGGTAATAGTGATGTTGCTGACAGGTATGGATTCAGGAATTGTCTCCAAGCCAAGGGCTTGATAATCCTCTTTACTTTCAGCTGTTATATTGTTGACAAGGGGCGAAGCGATTTGCCAATCAATTTCTTTTGCATCCATGCATAAGGCAAGTTCTTTCATTGCTTCTTCTTTATTGCCTTTTTCATAGA
>MFGW01000155.1:22456-27576 GCA_001780385.1 Candidatus Fischerbacteria bacterium RBG_13_37_8
TTGGGGATTAAATTGAAGAATTTTTTGAAACATTTCTTCAGATTTTACATAGTCTGCATCCAGAAATGAAGTAATACCTGCTTCTTTCAGGTACTTTTCAGCTTTCTCTGGCATTTTTATTGCTAAGTACAAATGGCCAAATTTATAATAGGTATCATAATCGTTTGCTCCCAGTTCTATGGCTTTTTCAAAATGAGGGAGAGCCTTTTCATAATTTTCGCTTTCGTAATATGTATCAGCTAATGCAGCATATGATGGCAGGTAATCGGGAACAAGATCAATACATTTCATAAAGTTTTCAATGGCTTTCTCTTTCTCATTTTTTAAAAGATGAATTATTCCCGTCTGGTGAAGGGCAAGGTGATTTTTTGGATTGATGGTTAATAATTTCTTCAAATTTTCTTCTGCTGGTGCAGTTTGATTCTTTTTTATAAGCAATAGTGCTTGCAAAAGGAGGGCGGTTTCATTTTCTTTATCAAGTTCCAATAGTTTTTGATATGTATTTATAGCTTCGATATTGAGATTTTGTTTTTCATAGCATTTAGCGAGATTCATCATTGTGTTTTTATCATTTTCTTTGATTGTCAGCATTTTAGAGTAGCATTCGATGCACTTTTGAAAATCTCCGGATTCGTAGAATAGGGAAGCCGCTTTCTGGAAGGAATCAAGAGCAAGATCAGGTTTTTCCTGCAGGAGATAAAGATTGCCTAATCCCAAATAGGCATCGACAAAATTAGGATCATACTGTAAAGTTTGTTCATATTCTGAAATTGCACGTTCAGTATCTTTTTGATTCTCATTAACGAGCGCTAAATAGAAATGAGCTGTTGCATCTTCAGTATTTTTCTCTATTTGAATAGTTAATAATTTTTCTGCTCTATCAAAATCTTGTTTTTCTATACAAGCAATAGCTTGCTTCATGAGGTCATCACCGGGCATACGGCTAAAGAAAACAGAGATTAAAGAACCTTTTGAGCGTTCATCCTTTAAAACTTTCAATTGATTTTTGTCGAACACATAGAATCCGGTTTGTGTGGGCAAATAAATTTCATTTTCAGCCGGAGCGATGAAAATATTGTAGGTCGGTTGGTCTTTTGCGGGATGATATTTTTTCTGTTCCAGCAGAGTATTTTTGTCTAAATCAAAGATATTATAGCTTTTATCAGCAAGAAAAATGAGTTTTTTTTCATCGCTGGATAGCAGGAGTAATTTTCCGCCTCCATCCAAAGGTTTCTCATATCTGATAACCGCATCAGTATTATAGTCGACAATAGTGACATCGTTTGTTTGTGTATTGTAGATGTAAGTATATTTATAGTTTGGAGAGATAAAAAGATCGGTGCTAGGGGGAGCGACACCGTATACATGGTAAAAGAAATAGCTTTGACCCGTTGCGGAAGCAGTAGCATAGCCGACATAGTAACTTGCCATAGTAGCAGCCATTGCGCCTAAGAATTTTCCAATTTTTACTCCTGAGCGACCCACATTTATATCATGCGCTACCTTAGTATCCCTGGTAAGATCGATAGCTTTCACATGGGTAGTATTGTGTTGAAGGAGATATGCTTTAGAATTATTTGGAGATATCACTAAATCCTTGAAAGGATTTCCCTGTTCATAAGATATGCTATTAAGAATTTGACTACAATCATCATTAAGAACTAAAAGCTTACCTTTACATGCAACATAGTAATTTCTTCTTTTGTCATCAGCTCGTAATGTATAGGGATCTTTAGATAAAGTTGTTTCCGCAAGTATTTTTTGATCTGCAATAGTAAAAAGAGTCCCAATATTCTTTTGGGGAGTTAGAGGGCTTTTATGACTGAGCACGAAGAAGAGATTCTTTTCATCATCATGCATAAGACGGAGAGGATCACTGCCGACCTTTAGTTCAGCGACCAATGCTTTTGAAATTAGATCTACAATATGCAGACTTCCTTCGATATATTGTCCTTGTTTGGCTTTAGGCACTCCTCCGCTAAGAATGTAAAGCATATTTGAAGGTTCGTGAAAAAATATTTGTCGGGCTTCCCAATTAAGTTCAATTTTTGTTTCAATTTCGTTAGTGTTAGTATTAATGCCGAGAAGTTGACTGCGTTTTTTTTCCTTTTTCTGATCGCCGCCAGTGATTAAGTAGAAATATTCTCCTTGCGGGCCGAAGGTGACAAATTCAATTTTTGCATCAGCTTTTATTGTTTTATCGATGGTCATAGTTTCTAAATTAACAACCGACAGCGTGGAGTTGAATTCGAGAGGATTTTTGCTATCTTTGCCATAATTGAGGACGTAAAGAGTATCTTTATAGGGGGCGAAATAAAATCCGATTGGCATCCATCCTACATTGAGAGTGGCGCGTACTTCTTGAGATTCCATATCGATAATGACGACTTTACCAGGGTGTTTTACTTTTCCGCTCCAGGAGCTAATATCGCCCAAATCGTTGATAGCTAAATATTTGCGATTCATGCTTAAACTACTATTTGGGGCAATATTTTTAGCTGTGAAGGGAATTTCTTTTATAATACTGAGCGAGTCAGCATCATATACAACTACGCGATTAGGATTTTGAAAGATGAGGTAATGTTCTCTTTTCTCCTGAGCAAATACGATCTGTGTAACGAGCAGGGCAGCAGTTAAAAAAATTGCAAGTGCAAGTGAAATTTTTTTGATGGATTTAATCATTACAGGAACCTCCTTTTTAATTTTGGGAATAGGGAATTAGGTAGGGGCGAACCTTGTGTTCGCCTTTACATTATTTACCATAATCTTTCGGTGCTTCTTTCAGGGCATGGGCTACTTCTAACAAAATATTTTTACAACCAAAACCACCTGCTTTTAGAAGTGCAATTCTAACATAAGGAAGACATGATTTCAAGAGAGGGGATAAATGGGGAATAGGCGCTTGATCGTGAAATTCTAGTATTTTCAGCAAGAAAATTCTTTGCAAGAACACCGAAGATGTGCGTGGCAATCTTGAACGTACTATAGGAGTCATAACCTCCCTCGCAAATAACGTGGATAAAAGCGAATTATTGTTTTATTCATGTTAGCGGAGATGCTTCTGTTATTTCGTCAGTGATTGCCACGCTTTGCTTCGCAAAGCTCGCAAAGAATAAGCTTTTGTAGTTTTAGATTCCGACTTGTTCGGAAGATGGACAGGTGTTTACAAATTTGTAAATGTGTAAATGGCTGTCCCTTTCCTTTAAAAGATGAATGTGATGCCGATATTAAAAGTGAGCATGTTAGTTTTGGATGTTCTTACATCGTAGTACCACATGTCGTTTTCTTCGTAAATTGATCCTTCGGTCAAATATTCGGCTTCGCCGCCGAAGAGATAGCGCAGTTTTATATCGAGGAGAATTTCCCATAGTTTTGCATAGGTAGTGGATTGATCCGAGGCAGGCGGTTGTCCTGACAGGTACCATAAAATGCCGGCTCCTGCGCCGTAGCTGAGGGACATGTCATCGAAATTATGAATGTCAAAACCTTCATCTCCCCAGCCAGACACATCAATTTTTGTATCGGTGGTCAGGTAGTTAAATCCTACCAGGCCTTCAAAATAAGGGCGAATTTTACCATGGCGTGACTGGTAGCGAATCATAAAATGACCTGTGAAGATACCGTTAGTGGTGGAAACATCTACAGGGAAGGAGTACGGACCGGAATAAAAATAATCCCGGTACGATTCGTATCCATAAAAGATAAATCCCAGGGAGCCCCCGATGCCGAAGGGAAGGGATTTTGGTTGATAGATGAAATCAAAACCAAAGCCTCCGCCAAGATCAGCAGCATTCTTTTTAAAATCTCCTTGCGGAAAAGCAAGCTGACCGTTGATAGTGATCTGGTACAATGATCCAGCATTGACCAGGGAGCAACTGTAAACAAAGAGGAGGATTAATAAGCCTGTTCGTACATACGACCAGGGGATTTGTTTTAAACCGGAACTTTTTTTCATTTTCACGTCCTTCTTCTTTATTTAAAAGAATTCAACTAATTTTGAAAATCAATGACAAGATAAGTAAAAGCATTATTTTTACTTTCATTCTCATCCCAAACATTATTCGCGTTCCCGGAGGTATCATCTATGCTGAGCTTATGAGACACGAGTACCGATGCGCCTACTTCATCCTGTGCGTCCATGATGGTGTAATCTGCGTGCAGGCTGCACCCATATTAAGCGCGCTGACATAATAGGTGTACAGCGTATTGTTTATGCCGGTATTATCATTGAAGAAGAGCGTACTTGCTGGCAGTTTGCCGCTGACATCGGTTGCCTCGCGGTACACGATGAATCCGCGGTTTGGGGTATTATTATCATGTATATATTCAGTGAAGCACATTCACGAATTTTCATCAATCCACTTTTACATTTTGGCATGAAATTTATATATTGTCAAGAGATATTTTCGTAACTTTTCTTGGGTCTACGTACCAGCAGCCTTTAACGCTTTCCACCTTCAACTCCAGCAAGCTATGGAATAATGATGCGAAGCCTCCTCTTAGAGATGGCAAAAAAGATACCGCGCCAAAAGTTTTATTTTCCTGCAAAGGGCAGTAAGGGAAGCGGCAAGCTTATTAAGAAATGGAACATCTATTGTAATAAAATTATCAATGAGAAATAAATATGAAAGGACAAAATAATGCGTAATATTCCCAAAAAATATATTGTAGATGAAAACAATAATAAAATTGCAGTTCAAATTGATATAAAAACTTTTGCTAAGTTGGAGAAAATACTGACGGAATATGCTTCTAATCCGCTACGGATTGCCGCCGCGCATTGCTTCGCAAAGCTCGCAATGACAGTCTGTACGGGATTTACCTCCTTTGCTTCATTCAATACCATCATTGTCGTTCCAACCTGCTTTTGAAAAAACGCTCCGTTTCCTTATCCATAAAATACGCCTAACATCCTCTAATCCCTCTCGAGAAAAGCACACGATACATATTCTTCACTAAATTTATGAAATTAGTGCCAGACCTTTTAACCACGCTGTCAAATGATTTCTGCGGATGCCCTGTCCATTTCTGCTCATCAAAACGGTAGGTGAGATCATCGCCAAATATTACTCCCGCATAGTCAAATTCAAATCCTTGCGCTGTGTAGATACAGCCCACCT
>MFGW01000155.1:27584-36234 GCA_001780385.1 Candidatus Fischerbacteria bacterium RBG_13_37_8
CCGTTTGGATCATATGCCCATATTTAAATCATAACAGAAAAATACTTAGAATAACTTACGAGAAGGTTAATTGGTCGAACGCTTAAAAAAGAGATTTCTGATACACTTTAGGAGGATAAAAAAGACCGATAATAAATTTGCTTTCGCACCGCAGGGTAAATACCCTGCGGGCGACCAAGGGACTCCGTCCCTTTGGAATCCCTGAAGAAGGTATCCCTGCGCCAAGAGCGCAGGGTATAGCAAATTTAATCAACCCATTCATATTTTCTAAAACGATTATTTAATAAAGCAGATAAGGGAATAGGATAAATACGAATCCATTCTCCCGAATCAAGAACGCCTCCGGTGCACACCAATTCAGCATATGAACTTGAAGGCATAGGATATGTTGTCGCTGTAATTAAAAATTTCACACTAAATGCTTTATAGAAATTTTATTCAGTGTTCTGGACTCAATAAGCTCTGCAATAATTGAACGATGACAGAATTTATAATCGGCTTCAAAACAAGTCAGAGCAATTCTATTTAAATCATTTGCCTCTTTTATAATTTCTAAGATGGTATTTTCATAATTTTTTGCAAGGCGAGATTTATAGGATATAAAAAGATTTTTGTAATCACTTAAAGAGGAAAGTTTTTTTCTTAAGGCAGACTCTATTCCTAATTCTGGCAAATGCATATAATCAATATTTATGTATTTACAAAATTTAGATAGTTGCTTCGATGAAAAACCATATTTTCTGCTAACAGGATTATTCCTCACATCAATCAATAAGCGGATTCTATTCGTGATAAGCTGGTTAAGAAAAAAATCAATATTTTTACCTTCATAACCTATTGTGAATAAGGATATTTCATTTCGATTAAGGCATAATGATTTCTTTATTTGCTCATTTGCTGCCAACCCGTTATATTTTTCCTTTAGCTGCAAGTATTGAGAGATTTGATTCTTTGAGTAACTATTCTTATCATTATCCAGCTTGTTGTTGAGGTTCTTTATAAATTGAATATCCTCAAATTTCATTAAATTAATTATGCTCTCATTTTTAACTTCAGATATCCAATTGCCATTTTTAGAACTGATATATTTTCGCATAAGCAGATAGAGAATATCTTTATTAAGCTGGAATGAGAAAGGTTTAGAATTAAGAATAATAAATGAATAGAAAGGCGTCTTTTGTCTTTGTGAAAATAGATATACAATCTCATGCAATGACAGTCTGTACGCCATTTACTTCCTTTGCTTCATTCTCATTCCATAAGACATTGGGTGTGCGATGAATATCTAACGTGGTTTCAATCCAGTTGACGAAAGCCTCCGATATCTCATTACTCTGCGCGGTTATGTAGTCATGCGTGTATTTGAATTGCACAGCTCCCCTCTTGCCGATTATTTTTCTCAGTGTCTAAGTGAATGCCCTTGAACCGGTCACATAGTGCGTATTGTATCCATTCAGCAGCAAGTCAGCCTTGATATTGATAGCTATTTTGGATTTTCCCGTTCCGGGTCCGCCTTTCACAAGTATGATATTCTTTTGCTTTATGTGCTGGGTATTTCTTTCTATTCAGTTCAAGTTTTTTCAGGATTGCTTCCGACAGGTCCAGTTTCAGGTTATCCGCCAGATCAAATAAATATATGGCAATATCTGCCTTACTATTTTTTTCAAACATTGATTGTATCAAGAGCAAATAGTGATTTCAATAGTGATGGTTCGGACTTTGGCGCACTGCTATATTTTGCAATGCAAATATGTTCTGAAGAACCAGGGCATGCGGCATTTAAACAAAAGCATAACTGCGCTTGCATAGATGCTTGCTCCAATAGTATGAAATGAGCGATATCGCAATAACGGCAGGAAAAACACCGTCTTCTGCAGAGTAATAATAATCAATCAGGGTTTCAAAAATAGCAATAGTAGCAGTTACTATGGGAATGATAACAAAATGCCTGCGAAACACGAAATTATACGCGGCTATGAAAAATAATCCCAATAATGCTCCTCTTATGGCAAATACTTTCAAATCCGTGGTGCCATATTTGCTGCTTAGCAGGAATCCGCCTAGCATCATGCATGTAGCAATAAGCACCTTGTAGCGTGTCCAATTCCTGCTCCAGCGGTCTGATAAGGATACCGCAATCAAATACCCGGTGGTCAATACTGCATAATAAATAATAGTGTTTGCGAAAACGCTGAACCATGGAACCACACTATCTACATACGAAAAATCCGGCCACGGACTAAAGAAGCTTTTTGCATAATGATTACTGAAAATTGCTATTGAAGCAGCAATAGCACCAACCGCACATGCAAGCGCAATAGTATTCTTTCGCAAAACTTCCTGCGAATCGCGTCTCCAGTTATTACCAAGGAATACTAATAATGCAAGGATACTGACAAATATGATGCCTTTGGATATTATGCTGAAAAAGTCTACAATAAATTGAGCGGAAAAGGATTCTATCGTCGAATAGTGAGCAATTAGTCCAGTAAGCCTGTTGAATTCAAGGAATATAAGGAGCAGGAAGAGCGCTCCGGTCCATTTATTGAGCAGCGGCGAGGAGGGATTTTTCCTGCTTCGGAATATGATTGCATACAAAAGAACAATGCCCAATAGGATCAGGTATGCTAATCCGGAAATTATTGAAAGCAGACTGCTGTATGAAGCTTGCGCTTTGTTAGAACGACTCCATTCTGATGGTATCTCAATCTCTTGCTTGTACGAGGCAAGCCGGTCACCTTTGATCTGCAACGATACAAGCGCTTTTGTATTTTTTAGTGGAATAGATGTATCCTGAAAAACGAATTCCCAGTCTCTACGTGCAGGAGCTTGATGCAGGTCGATGAAAATCTCCTTGAAATTTCCTGATTTATCTCCGTAGATTTCATGCATAAACCATTGTGCGCAATTCCGTGTTTCAGCTTCATTAAGTGATGCTCCCGGAGCATTTTCAGGCATTGAATGATAGAAGGAACCTGGAAGGTTATCAGATGGCATCTGCTCTGGAAATTCTTTATTCCAGATATCAAGAATCTGCAATCCGGGGTAGGTGACGTTAATCTCTTCGGTGCGTTCTTCCAGGGTGCCTTTGAAGCGTGCAAGTCTGATCATCCAGGATGGCTTCGACAGGTAGGTTCCCATGAGGCTTTTATACATCTCCTCTCCCTCCATTTCCCATACATAGGTGTGCGCCTCTGAAGGTGATGTGTTATCTGCTGATATAAAAACTTGCCACGTAGGATCAAGTGTAATGTTATGCGAAAAGATATGTTGTTTAAAGGATGCATGCACATGCTCCCTTGAGCCGAGGAATGGTGCAATGCTTAGATCTAAAGACCGAGAGAATCTAATTATAATATTCATCCCCGAGATGTATCCATGCTTTTTGACGCAATCTCTGGACAATAATAATAGCAAGGGGCAGTAGTACGATTGCAAGCAGGATTATTTGATTTGTAAGTGCTTCCAATGAAGTTATCTTGAATATAGGTGTTGAAAAGATAATGATACCATATAGGCAATGACTGATGATGATTGGCAGCAATCCGAAGCGTATATAAAACAAACCGTATAGAATTGAGGGGAGGAATAATTCAAAAATGCGTGCATGGGCGGGTTCTTGTAAATACCAGGTATGAGCAGACCCGAACATGATCGCCTGAAGAATTAATGCAATGAAAATGAACAGCCCTCGTTTGCGGAACCTGGTGCCGATCAGTGCTCCAGCCGCAATAGGTATAGCGCGGAATAAACATTCTTCAAAAAATCCAGCATAAAGTGATAGTGAGAATGCCTCGTACCATGGGTGCTTTGCTGATAAAATTTCCGGGTTAAAATATCTATCTGCAGGGATGAACCAATCAAAATAACTGACCGCAATGTAGTGAAGCTCCCCGACCAAAGGTCGGGGCTTCTTTAGTTCAGGAATTAAACAATGTCAATTGTTCTTGAGAATAACTATGATGCTTTATGTACTTCTTTATTACATCATCTGTTACTTGCTCCCCCACTGTCCTGAAAAAATATCCCTCCTCCCATAAATGCCCAGCCCACAATTTCCTCTTTATTTGTGGAAACTCCTTAAATATTATACTCCCAGATATACTTTTCAATATCCCTACTACTTTTGAAACCGAATACCAAGGAGGAAAAGAAATCAATATGTGTACATGATCTTCAGCTACTACGCATTCCTCAATCTCAAAACTAAATTGACTAGCAATCTCTTGAAATATCTCCTTCAACCTTCTTTGAATCTCTCCAATAAGAATCTTCTTCCTATACTTAGGACACCATACCATATGATACTTAGCCTCATAAACGCAATGACTAGTCCTTTTCAAAGTCATGCATTTATATTATTAGGAAAGCAGCATTTTCTCAAGCCCTTATAGACAAATGCCTATAAGACTTTGAGAAAATGCTGCTTTCGCGCTTTTCATCCCCGACCAAAGGTCGGGGCATTCAAGCGCATTTTCCGTAATGAGAATCAACATATCATTTATATTATCAATTATTGTTGCGCTTGCATGTTTTCTAATTGCGAACTCGGCAAATTATGTTTATTGTCATTGTGATACCATGGATGGACCGGTCATTCAGGCAGCCAAAAAGGCATTGGAAACCGGTGATGTAAGTCTTGTGCTGATCTGGGTGCAGAAAGATGATGAAACAGCAATCAGGAAAGCATTTGAAAGAACGATAGCGGTAAGGAAACTAAACGCTGAAGCGAAAGAATTTGCCGACATGTATTTCTTTGAAACGTTAGTTCGCATTCACCGGGCTGGAGAAGGATTTCCCTACACCGGAATCGAGCCGGCAGGGACGGATGTTGGACCAGCCGTGTCGGCA
Organism: Candidatus Fischerbacteria bacterium RBG_13_37_8; assembly: GCA_001780385.1. Taxonomy (GTDB): domain Bacteria; phylum Acidobacteriota; class HRBIN11; order MFGW01; family MFGW01; genus MFGW01. Next base: position 32,436 of record MFGW01000155.1, read on the forward strand.
GCGGACAAAGCGCTTGAAACAGGCTCGCGTGAGAAATTAATCAACTTCATCTCAGACGAAATCAAACATGGAATCGAAAAGCATTTCAAAGAGGCTCTTGAAAAGAAGAATTATAAAAAGGATGATATTTCAGCAGGTCGTGAATATGTCAAAGCGTATGTAGAATATGTGCATTATGTGGAGAAAATTTATGAATCAACGAAGAGTGCGGGACATGAACATAGCCATGGTCATGAGGCTGAAGAACTGCCGGAGAGCAAATAATCATGAACATGAATGAGCATGAGCCAGTAAAATTATCGGGATGGTGGAAGAAGGGAATAATTATTGTAGTAGCAATAAAGTTGTTTCTGCAGAAGATCTCTTATTACAGAAAATTAACATTTTCTTTATTTTATTGGCGCGTGCAATATCGTATAATTCTTCTATATCATATTGATCCAGCATATATGCAGAGACAGCCTGACTGCAATCTGCTGAATCGCATCGAAATAATCCCATTTTTCTCCAACGTTTGTTGCAACTAATCCTTCTAAAATTGCTAACTCCAGAGGTCTTCATAATAAAGCCTAGCAAATTTTTGTCGCTCAAATGATTTCAATTCCTTTTGCTTTGACTTCATCACGGATGAATGAAAAACCATGTTCGGTTTCATATTCTTCTTCAGTCATTCCCAAAATTTCCATGGGTCTTTTTATGCCTAATCGGGCGCGTCCCAAGATGCATAAACGCTCCCATAAATCCATATTCTTAAGATCGTTTGATAGCACGAGCAAATCTAAATCGCTATCAGTTCTGGCATTACCTGATGCATAGGAGCCGTAAATAATAATCTTTTTGGCTCTGATACCCAATGCTTCAAGATTCTTTTTGTATTGATTTATGGTGTCAAGCATTTCTTTATCCATTCAATGATCTCCTTAGTCTTGTTTAAAATAAATTCAGTTCTGACTTTTGAAAAATCTTTTAGCATTCTATGAAAATCGCCCGGATACCTTGTCACAATGCTGAGATTGCTGATTTCTGATATAAATATTTCAGCTTCCTTATCAGGCGATAATCCTGCAATTGACAAAAGATATTCCAAATCATGAGACCTGGGAGGCGCTTTGCCAGTAATTTCCTCAATTTTTGCTTTAATCATCTTTTCTAATGATAAATGGCACATGAAGACAGTATAGATATATCGGCCAGAAGCAAATAAATTCTCGGCAGTTTCAAAATCATATCGAGCAGAATCTATCCAATTCTTAACTTCATCTTTCATTGCAGGACTCCAAATATTATTGTAAAGCTTTTCTGCAATGTTTTCAATATCCTCTCAGCATATCGAAATTTTGAGGAACAATAGAATAATTGCAATACAATGCATTTAATACTTAGCTATTAGATATTCTAAAAGCAGAAAGAAAAGCATTTCATATTATATATTCAATAGTTTGGGGTCAAATCCCGACATTTGCTCCCCCCACAACGTAGCTCTGCAGGGCATTTGAAAGGGGGGTCGCGCATTTTTTATCAAAAAATGAATGAGGTGTGAATGGGGGGAGTTTTTGGTGGAGAATTTCTTGCATAATAAATGGAGAAAAGATAAAAACCGCGAAGCTCACGAAGGACACGAAGAAAAAAGAGGTGCTGCAAACCTGAAGACCTTCAGCACCTCTAAAGACTGAATTCCAAGGCAAGCACTAAGAATTTTGCCATCTGCTCGCGTGATACAGCATTATTTGGACAATAAAGCATAGGTGAGTTGCTGCAACCTGATACAATGTTATTATAGTATAATGACTCTATGTCAGGGCAAAATGGATTGCTGGTGGGGACATCGGCGAATATTTCATCACAGGTGGTTTCTGTGCAATAATCTACATTTGCGGCTTCCATTGTATTACAGATGAACTTTGCCATTTCCTGCCGCAAGGTATTATTAAGCGGACAATAGAGCAATGGACTGGTATTGCAGCCGCTTACTATTCCATTAGTGTAAAGAGCTTCTATGTATGAGCAGAATATGTTTCCATTTGGCACATCAGCGAAAATATTGCTGCATGCAGCAGTCGTGCAGGCGCTTGTTTTCTTTTTTTCAATTGCCGCACATATAAACTTAGCCATTTGCTCACGCGTAACATTCTGCAATGGACAGTATAAATTTGGACTGCACCCGCCTGTTATTTCTGCATGCATTATTGTTTCTACGGATTTATAAAAGAGATTACTTACGGGCACATCCCAAAATGAATTGCCGACATGGTAGCTGAAATCATATGATTTTGGGGTACACTCGGCACAGTTTAACGTTTCCGAAACCGTAATATCCCAATGCATGATAGGTCGATTAGCAGAGGGTGCATTGATTGTATAGGGGAGATAACTCCAATGCCTTTCCATGGGTAAAAGATTGGGATAGACGCCATCAGCCCCGATAATTGTTATAGGATCTTGCGAAGAGAGTGTTCCCGTCACTTGTCTGAATAATTGAATTTATGTAATCCTCATCTGAACCACCGTATGCTTTCTGCCAGGCAATATTACCATTGGAATTAAGTTTTAAGATCCAGCCATCTGCAGAACCTGCCCCGAAGGATGTCGTGAGACCTGCAACAATGTATCCTCCATCGCTGGTTTGCTTGACAGCGTAGGCATAATCATTGTTTTCGCCCGCATAAATTTTCTGCCAGGTAATATTACCAGACGCATTCAATTTTAATACCCATGCATTTCTGCCAGTCGATTGATAAACCTCGGTGCCTCCGGCTACTATATATCCTCCGTCAGTGGTTTGCTGAATAGCTGCTGCATAATCAAAATAATAAAGAAAACCATATATTTTTTCCCACACGATAGTGCCTGATGCGTTCAATTTCAGAAGCCACATATCATTGCCGCCTTGTGAAAATGTTTCCCCTGCAACTACGTATCCGCCATCGCTTGTAGCTATTATGCTGTAGGCATTATCTTCACCAACTCTATCGTATGTTTTTTGCCATTCTATGCAGCCCTGGCTATCCACTTTTATAACGAGGATCATTTGATAATTAGCACCCGATGCATATCCGGCAACAATGTACCCGCCGTCATTTGTTTTTGCCACTGCCATTGCACTTTCGTCAAGTTCCTTAGTTCCATAAGCATGAGCCCACGTCGATTGTGCATATGGCTTCACTGTCATACCGATAAAACAAAGGAAAAATGCAGCTATTAGTAATATTCGCTTACCAAAAACCAATGAAAACCTCATTGTCGCTAATCCTCCTTTGCCCTTACAACCAGGGATTTTATAAATCAGCTTTATCATATCCAATCTCCAGGATCAATTATACTCCTTTTAAAATGACGGGGTCAAATCTCGACATTCGATACCCCCACAACACAGGTCTGCAACGCATTTAAAGGAAAGGCTGCGCACATTTAAGCAACAAACGCATTGCTCCTCTTCGCGAATAATTCTGAGCCCAAAAGCTTAGGGGCTCTCAGCGATGCAATTTGGGAATGTAAGGCTAATTATCAAATTAACGGCAAATCACTTAATTACTTGCGAATAATTGGATATGATTTTAAAAGAAACATTAACGGCTGATTGGTTAGGGATAACGACTTTCATACGTTCCGGGCACGTTCTGTATATTACTGATATTGAGCGGACTATTCTGGATGTCCTAAAGAATCCTGAATTGGCAGGCGGTATTGACGAATTGTTGTTCAGTCTTGAGGGATTGCGTGGCAGCAGCATTCTTACAGCTCCAGTGCAGGCATCTTCAGCCATCGTACTGTTGCTGAGACCGGCTTAATAACTGAATGC
>MFGW01000155.1:36242-39863 GCA_001780385.1 Candidatus Fischerbacteria bacterium RBG_13_37_8
AGAATGTATATTGGATTTTGCTGATGCCACGGAATTAATGTCATCATCTTCAGCGCGCTACGTTTCTGATTCGAAATTCTCACTAAAAGAATTAAGTCTCCCCGGCATCAGTTTTAATAAACTCATGGAATATCTCGATATATTAAATATAGCCTCACTTTATTCCAAGATGGGATTATTGTTGAGTATCTATTCAGAGCAGTGGAAGGTCCCGCAGGAAATTATTTCCGAGATGGCAACAAAGGTACCCCGCCAGAAGTTTTATTTTCCCAAGAAGGGCAGCAAGGGGAGCGGCAAATATATAAAGAAATGGAACATGATAATTCCTAAGAGCTACCTCATGCGATTTCCGCATCTTGCATAAATCGATCTAGATAAACAGGAGGCATACCGATGAATGTTAACAAGAAATATATAGAAACTATTGTCTCCTGCTTTATGCTTCTCGTCTAAAAATGAACCATGTTTTTAATTTATAAAATATAGAGTGAGTGAAACGCCCTCACAGCCTCAGTTGTTAGCGATGCATAGGTTTACTTAAGTAGAATATGTAAATTAAAAACCTATTCCCATTCATTCCCTAAAACAAGGATTGCTGATACTGTTTAGCGGGATAAAAAAGCCCGATTATTAAAATTTTCACGCTAAATGCTTAATAGATATTGTATTTCGGGACTTGGACTCAATAAGCTCTGCAATAATTGAACGATGGCAAAATCTATAATCTGCTTCGAAACAAGTCATAGCAATTCTATTTAAATCCTTTGCCTCTTTTATAATTTTTAAAATAATATTTTCACAATTTTGTGATATGCGTGATTTATAGGCCAAAAAAAGATTTTTATAATCACTTACAGTGACAAGTTTTTTCCTCAAAGAAGACGCTATTCCTAATTCCGGCAAATGTAAATAATCAATATTTATATATTTGCAAAATTTAGATAGTTGCTTTGATGAAAAACCATATTTTCTGCTAAGAGGATTATTTCTTACATCAATTAATAAGCGGATTCCATTCGACATAAGCTGGTTAAGAAAATAATCAATGCTTTTGCCTTCATAGCCTATTGTGAATAAAGATATTTTATTTCGCTCAGGGCATAAGGATTTTTTCGTGTGCTTTTTGGGGATCAACTCGCCATTTTTTGTAGCTAGCTGCAAGAATCGAGGCATTTTATTCTTTGAAAATCCATTCTTATCATTATCTAGTTTATTGCTGATGCTCTTTATAAATTGAATATCTTCAGATTTCATTGAATTTTTAATGCTCTCATTTTTGACTTCCGGAATCCAATTTCCATGTTCGGAGCTAATATATCCTCGCATAAGCAGATAGAGAATATCTTTATTAAGCTGGAATGAAAAAGGTTTAGAATTAAGAAAAACAAATGAATAAAAAGGCGTTTTTTGTCTTTGTGCAAACTGGTATACAATATCATGCATAGATGATTTATCAATTTTTTTATCCTGGCTTATCAACAAAGCAATTATAAATTTTTGTCTATATATTAATCTTTTAAGCATATAAATACCAAACGTATGCTATCATTAATTTCAAATAATATCAATCGAATTTGTGAATGCTTGCCTTTCCCTCTTCTTCTTATGCGCAATTACAAGCTATCATATTTCTTCGCACTGCCTTTTGCTTTATGTGCCGGGTATTTTCTTTTGTGAGTTCTGCGAAGCAGAACGTGACAATCCCTGATGGACTATAAGAAGCATTAACTCTCAAATATTGGTTACAATTTTGCCTGTGACAGGTCCAATTTCAGGTTATCCGCCAGCTCAAATAAATATATGGCAATATCTGCAATTTCCTCCTCAATTTCATCAAGGTGCCGCGCCATATATTCATCAATCTCATCTTTTTCCTTCCATTGAAAATGTTCCAGCAGTTCCGCCGCTTCTATAATAATCGATATCGCCATATTCTTATGATCATGGAACTGCATCCAATCCCGCTCATCCCTGAATTGCCTTATTTTCTCAATAAGTTGCTTAATCTCTGACATCGCACCCCTCCCTACCCAATCCATTCCTTTAAATCATCCGCAAAACTATATTTCCTGCTTGCTAATGTCTTCATACATAACCTATTTCTTCCTCACAACTTCATACACCATGAGATACCGGTGCACAATTGCATAACTATCTTTCACCTCATGTTCCACCTTATGATTTTCCGGCACCACTATGATTATTTCTTTCAGCCACAACCGCTCCATGCCCTGCAGTTCGAATAACACCATTTTTGCAAGCGGTTCGATGTATTTACCCGTTCGTATATCACATGTCTGCAAGGTTATATAATGCGCTTTTTTATTCTTCGAGAGGAATGTGTTTATTATTTTAGTAATTCCATGAACATCCGCAGTATAATTTACCTGCTTCTTTTCCGGCACCACATATTTGATATAGAGCAAATCACTCTCTTCATCAATTTTGGCAATTGAAGCCGTTCTCGCTTTTCCCGGTGCAATTGCTATTTCCTGGAATGAGTTGTCTGCAGAATATCGCCTTAGCACATTCCGGTCTATATCATCATCAAAAGTATCTTCTGGAAAAATCCATACCGTCGTTGTTTCAGGTTTATCATTGCTTAAAATTTTGCGTTTGCGCATATTGAATGATCTCCCTTTAAGCGCCGGACTGCTATAATGTTGCAGCTCGGATCGCTTAAAGGCGATCCTATAGAAAAAATGAATTAAGATCAATAGAGAGAGGCAAGGAAATCTCTATTCTTATAGAGCAGATAATTTGTTAATCCCCATGCTTATTATTCATATATGCTATCTTCACATAATTTTTTTTCATAGGTATTGCTATGCCATTTAGAAACTAATTCATAATCAAGAAATATAATTCTTTCGCATATTGGTTTGAAAATAGCCTGTGAGCTTTTCGAAACATATTCGAATTTACGGCTCTTATCGGCTACAATATAGAATTTTGCATTGAAATCCTGTAATTCAGCATATTTCAAAAGCGAATTAATAAAGTTAGTAGTATGTTCCACCTCAAAAAATGAATCTGGCATTTTTCTTTCATTAAACCTCGTCTCAATAATATATTCATTCTTCTCGATCAACCTCTCAAACGCCTCCTCCTCATTCACACCACTCGCAAATCCTACCACCTGGCAATTCTCAATATCCGGCTCCATGGATTTACCGTCTTTGCGAGGAGCGAAGCGACGAAGCAATCCCTAACGGAATATGCTTCTATTCCGTTACGGATTGCCGCGCTTTGCTTCGCAAAGCTCGCAATGGCAGTCTTACGTGACTTCCTCCTTTGCTTCATTAGCAGCGCGCAATGAATTCTCCCATGTCAGGTCCAATTTCAGGTTATCCGCCAGTTCAAATAAATATATGGCAATATCAGCAATTTCCTCCTCAATTTCATCACGGTGCTGCTCCACATATTCATCAATCTCTTCTTTTTCCTTCCATTGAAAATGCTCCAGCAGTTCCGCCGCTTCTATAATAATAGAAACAGCCATATTCTTGTGATCATGGAACTGCATCCAATCCCTCTCATCCCTGAATTGCCTGATTTTCTTAATAAGTTCATTAATATCTAACATTATATTTGCCTTGCTGCATTATTATTTATTTTGGT
>MFGW01000155.1:39894-42656 GCA_001780385.1 Candidatus Fischerbacteria bacterium RBG_13_37_8
TCAATATTTCATGCAGTATTAATTTAATAGCAAAGTCAATTCCCACCGCACAAAGATTACATACTAACCTTATTGAATACATTTTCATTATGCCATTGAATGAATTCAGGAGATGGTCGTTCATATTCCTCATCCGGAATGATAAGCATGCGTTGCCCATGATACTTGTAGTATTCCTTGCCATTATCATATTCTTCCTTTATCCTGTTGCTTACTTCTACATGAAAGTCAGGAGTAAGAGTTACTAATCCTTGATCAAATAAGCGGTGAATATCCGTTCTAAGAAGTAAGCCATTTTTTACGTTATGTGGTCCACTTTTATCATATGGTTTAATGTGGGCAGCATCAAGAACAGGCAGCGTCTGCTCACCCGTTATAGCACAACAACGCTTATAGGCATCAATTACAAGCGATCGAAATATACCTTGACCGATGCGCGGATTAATCAGGTAGGGAATCCCGTATCTTTCATTTTCTGACAAGGACAAAGCATCTTTTTCTTGTGTATTTGGTAGCTGAGCATTAATAAAGGCAAGCCTTTGCTCCAATTGTTCTTGAAGCCATTTGCCCACAGGTTCATATGCCAAATAAGATTTACCGCTAACGATACTCGGACTCCAATCGGGAGGAACCTGAATATATTCTTCCGGTTTGAAGAAGAATGGATTCGAAAGCATTATGCATCCGATCTCCGGATCATGTTCAACAAATGCTTTTGCATGACGATATTTGGAAATTTTCTGAAAAAACGTTTCAAAATCTGGCACACCATTTTTTTCCTTAAAACTTCTCCATGCAATGGAAAGCGGTAATCTCATATATTTGATGAAAACACCTCCTCCAGCAATACTATTTATAGGAGCATGCAGTTTAAAAAGAAATAATTCGCCTGGTTTAAGTACTTTAAATACGCTTTGAGATCCAGGTTGCCAAAAATTAATTTCATCAGGTGCAATTTTAGATAGAAAATAAAACCAATCGTTATCAGTAACCCCTACATATATCTTCATATAACGACCTCCACTATTATTATAAACGTCTCGGAATTTCTTCAAAGTATTGCTGTAGTAAGATTTTCATCAAGCATGTCCATTATAAGGAGTGATGGAATAATGGTTAAAAATGCGCGATTTTAGTACCGGGTTTGAGTTTTTTGGGATCAATACGAACTAGTTGTCCATAGATATTTTTGTAAGGTCTAGGAATAACAACGCCTTCATGGCAGTAATGGCATTCCCAGATAAAAGGTTCTGCTTTTTTTATATTCGGCAATCGTTCGAAACTGCGAATTCTTCGAGCAGGAATATACCATTTCTGCCCACAAAAGGTGCATTGACAACAGACACGTTTGAATGGAAACCACATAAATATCATCCAGTTTATTCCATAGAAAAATCAATTTTTATCATATAGTGATTGTAAAGGAGAAATTGAAGAATTTCAATAAAAAGAAAGAGAAATTGTGGCAACAGGAGTAAAGAAGTTAATATTTTTACCTGCCCTAAGAAGCTTATTCTTGGCGGGAAGGCATTAACATTATTTCGATTAAGCAGAGCAATGCTCATTAATGGATGCTCTTATTTTCATAAATCTACTCGTAGATGGTTTAATTATCCTTAACTTCTGCGATAATATTAACAAACGATGAAAATGCATTTTGCTATTTATTTGAGCGCCGGAGCGGAGGACGAGCGAAGGCGCAACTACATGGTAATGAAGGCGGACTCAAATCTATACAAAACTGATTACTTATCTCGTCTATTTCAGTTTCTTTTAGATTCGACATCAGATATTCAACAAGGTCTTCTTGTCGTGTCTGGCCGAACACCATTCGATAAGCGGCAAGCGACTTTTTAAGCAGGCTACTTTTGTATATTTCTCTGCTTAAGGGGAGCGAAGGGATATGGCGTTCTATATACGAACCGCCTTCAATCTGAAATACCCAGTAGGGCACGATATCTTCGAATGTCTCTCCATGCTCTTGCGCCGCCCGTAAAAACAACCATTCCCAGATGTCATCTTTGAATTCATTTCGTATTAATGGGGCATATTTCTTGGCAATATTTTTCCGAACCGCATGGTTCTTATAGCGATGAATTCGTCCTTCTCGCTGCTCAAGATCAACCGGATTATATGGTAAATTCCAATGAACGACCGCATGACAATATTGGTGGAAATCCAATCCTTCTTGCCCTATCGAGGTTGTTGCCAATACAAAAGGCCAGAACGGAGAATTAAATGAATTTCTAACCTGATCGGACCGTGTTTCGATATTGCCATCGTCTCCTTTTTCATCACTAAACCGCACTGCGAAGTGAATCCGCCCAAAATTCTCAAATCTTCCTTTGTTTTTGAGCGTAGAATTATCAATATAATCAACGCTTAAACTGGCTGTTCGCAGCGACATTGACTCGCGCATTGCTATTGCGATTGATTCAATGGCTTTTTCGCTAGATTTATCTATCAGGCCAAGGGATTCACGAAGTATGTGAACATACTCGTCTAGTATCGATTGCAGACAACCGTTTGCACAATATTCCACAACCCGGCGCCAGTATGGCTCTCTGCCATCAAGTCCTCTTATCATTGCAGTGATATCAGGGGAATTAAACATGCCTATAAAAGCATAACCTACTTGGGCTGCACTCAACCAGAATATCTGGTTCTTCATTGATTCAAGGCTATGATTATAGCTTCGTAACAACGCTCGAAGTGCACAGGTTGCAGGACCAGCTATTGCAATGATCGATAACACCTCAATC
>MFGW01000155.1:42663-45112 GCA_001780385.1 Candidatus Fischerbacteria bacterium RBG_13_37_8
CTGGCTTTTTCCCAAGTGTTAAGCTACCTTTACGGTAGTTCTGGACCAATTCCCTGATACGCTTTACATGCTGATCAAAGGGGGAATATTCATCCTCCTCTGTTTGATTCCCTGCGTTATCTTCGCTCTCTTCATGACAAGACCATTTTTTAGATAACTGCAGATCAAATAGCTGCGAATTCCTTTGGCCGTGTATTTCATCAAGCAATATCGGCGCGGCCCAATACCATCTTTCATCAACCGGGCCGGCTGTTTCAAAGGCATTTAGTCCAACACAGAGCTTTTCGATTTGGGTTTTGGTTTGTTTTATTACATCTGAAATATTCGGCAATTGCTCATTTATATCATTCGATCCTGAATAATACTGCAAGGAGTCACTATATCGTGCAAAAGTTGCGCAGGGATAAATGAGCGATAAAATCGGCATGCCGGTTTCGCGACCCTCTGAAACCGCGAATCGAAGCAATGGACGACGTTTTTTCCTTGCCTCTGCGGTATTTTGAGCATCTTTAGAAAAAAGCGTATTCATACGCCTTTCTGCTTCATAACTTAACATGATCGAAATGACTTTAGGAACAACTTTCCAAGTTGAGAATACTAATCGCTTTGTAAAATTGCTCTGCCAAACCGACAGGAAAGGCTCCTCTAGCTTATAATATGGCAAAGACGGCGGTATCCATAATGTTTTCCATGCCCCGGTATCCAACACATCATTAATAAGTCCATGCAATCGTGCATTGCAAGGATCAATTTCCCTATATGTCTGGACTGCTTCTTCTGATAATAGCACTGAAGGCAGACAATCTGCGATTTGGTTGACTGTTTTTTTACAGAATTTCTCCCCTTTTACTGCATCATTGAAATTAATTTTTAATTTATAATCATCCATAAAATTCAATAGGTATGGCGATGATTTCCAGTATTCTATGATATTCGGTATTTCAAGATCAGCAGCAATCTTATCAAGAGCAACATAACTTTGAATCTGGTGCGTGTTGAGATTTTGACTGCTATTATCCACTTCTTTAAGCATTCCATTACGATCATGTGTAGCAGCAAGTTTTTCTGTCCGTACCATTACTTTTCGCAATAGCGCCTCAATCCTATTTTTAACTACCTTCGCCTGTGCTGAAACTGCCTGGCTTGGCGAAAGCAGGATATTGCGGAATTGTGTCAATAACTCCTCAAATTCTTTTTGTCTTGATTTGTCGGACTCAAGAAATCGATATGTCTGCATAAAGTCGGAATAGTGATCTTCGGCATTTGATTCATCTCTCAGTGTGTACATTTTATATGGTGTCGCTGAAAGAAGAAGCAGGCGTGCACAGGTATTCGATTTCTGATCCACATATTCAAAGAGCCGCATGGCGAGTTTGCTGCATTCATCTTCTTCCAGTAAAAGATATTTGAATCTTTGAAACTCATCAAGTATTACTATATCCGGCTCAATTGATTCAATACATGCTTCTGCGAGGATTGCTCTGAGGTTTCCTATTATTCGGTTGCGTTCCGCTCGTTGTTCGTAATCCCGCATGGTTTTCCTTGATCGCTGAAATTGCGAACATAGCTTTTCAAAATCATCTCGGAGCTGTGCATTTTCCCGACTGCAAATCATTTTGACAAATTTCTCTGATATATCCGTGTTGATTTCCACTTCTAGCTGCACCTGTTCCCTGAAATAATCAGTATTGCGAACATTTCCCTGAAGGAGATTCTGCGCAGATACACCTCTAAGATTCCAAGGTTCTTCAAGCATCTTGTATAATAGAATCCTTTCGTCCATCAAACCAATATTCGATTTTTGATCAAAAGATGTTCCTGGCGTAAAGGATACGAAATTGATTTTATTAGGTGAATTGTTAAGACTGCTCAAATACATCGGTAAAAGTGTAATTCTGGAAGCAAGCTCAAACCCACTGCCTCCAGCAACATTCAATCTATTGATATTTTGACGTGCTATGCTGGCATTAGAGCAAATATAGACAATATCAATTCGATGGTCTGGTCCTAATTTTCCCCTTAGATGCTCGATGGCTTTCGCAATTACCCCTCTTGCTACAAGTGTTTTGCCCAGGCCGGCTTCGTCGGCAACTAGAAATCGCGAAGCTGCATCGCTATCCAAATACATCCTCTTAAAAACATACTCAACGGTACGTAGTTGAAAGCGTTTTAATCCTGCAAGGATTGATTCTACAGAAAAAAGGGCACTAGTATTTTCAACCATTGTGCCTCCTTCTGATTTCAATGATCGGATTCCAGATAGCTTCAAAGCTCTCGGGAAGAAGCTTTTTTCCTTCTTCCGTCTTCTTGAGATCTGCTATCAATTCCTCAATCCTATCGATTCGTTTGGGATCACGGCTGATTGCAATGAGAAGCATTTCGAGGAGTCCATTCGGCGCAAGCGATCCGTTAGAATAACGACCAGCTAATTGATCAGCAATAAAAATGT
>MFGW01000155.1:45121-47493 GCA_001780385.1 Candidatus Fischerbacteria bacterium RBG_13_37_8
TAGAGCTATTAACACCAGACATGCCAAGTATCAACATGATCAGACGGATGAATTCCTGCCTGTTCTGCAATACCGCGCCAGTTATTCTTGACAAACGATCTTCTGGAATACCTTCAAGAGATATCTTGAGTACAAATTCATGTGTTAATGATTCATTCTTTGATTGCATTTCGATTCTGAATGCTATAAAGGCAGTCAGTGCTTCTATAGAAATGCTTTCCCATACAACCCTTGTTGTATCAGGTGCAATATTATTTTCATACACATTTGATATGGTTATTGGTCGGCATGCAACAATAGTTTGAACATTTGCATCAAAAACCAATGGCGATTTCCATGAAATGCCCAACAATACGGTCTTACCATCTTCATTCAAAGTCGCAGTCCCTTTGCGAACATTTTCTGCAATTAATCGGCAAAAACCTGACATTTTATCTTCAAGTATGCGTTTTTCTGCATTTTCAGTCATGACCTTTTCTTGAGGAGTGTAAGCGGCAAGCATATCCGCAAAATTGGTTTCGCCCTGGATACTTGCCAGAAATTGCTTCACTCCGCATTTGCTCTTTTTGCCGATAAGTTCAACCATGAATTCAACATTTTTTGTGAAGGCGGCCATTGTAGCATTGGCTGAACCAGTTACAATGCTTGCATTCCAGCCGCTTTCCAGGTGGAATATCTTTGCATGCAATCCAGTTAATTCAGTTTGCTTATCATTTTCAGTCTCATCCGCTTGCTCTATCAGGGATGCCTCATCTTCAAGCGTATAAATTCTTTCAAATGCAGAAAGCGTCTCCTTATTTATCATATCAAGGCTATCTCTTCTAGAAACCAGAACAGCATTCTCAGTTTGTTCTTTAAGGTATTTATTAATAAAATCCTCAGAGAGGAAAGGCGAAACAACCGCCTTAATCGGCCACTCAAAAATCGTCGATTTAGCTCTTTTTTCCGGAGCAAGCCCTAGTGACCAGAAAGAAAATTGATCAAATCCATCAGGCAATTCAAATTGTGTCACCAGAAGCTCATTACTAATGGTCGAAATTGTTTTTAAGAGCTGTTTTGATGGCTTATCGATTGAAAGCCCAGGAAGTTTAGCGACAAATTCTGAAAGCGGACGGCAGATACTGAAAGCATTTGATCTTTCCATAACTTCGCCATCTAATGTGACTGCGGTGTCCCAGGATTTGTCAAATGTTAGATTGCGGCTCAAGCAGACAACGCGATATTTGGTAAGTTTTTGTTCGAGCGATTTAAACTTGAGAACCCATACTTTTGCATGGAATATACCACCTGTTATAGGGGCCTTCATCTGAAAAACCGAGTTCTCAATGTAGGCGTTCAGAATGTGATGCTGCTTAGGAGAAGGAACATAAATTCGTCCTGTTTGGCAGAAAATAGCTATTTTCCCCGCAAACTGCCTGATTGATTCTAGAATGATGAGTGGATCCGGACCTTCATTCATTTCATTACCATCGTAATCAAGAAATGCAAATCCTATGGGTACGGTCAATAAGGTCGTTAAATCAAGTGAATATGTTGTGCCAAGAGCAAAGCCAATCTCGTATCCTTCCGGAGGTCTTAATGATTCAAAGAGATGCTTCCTTTCAGTTGGTTGCAGCATTTTCTTCCCACCGATCAAAACCGGACAAAATATCATTAACTATAATGCGAGCAGTTCTCCATCTATAATCTATTTGCCCTATACCTGAATCGCCCCTCCAGTTTTCCAGTGCCCTACTGTTCGAAAGACGAGCATTTTCTCTTTTCAGAAACCTTTCTCTGTCCTTTATTAATGCCCTGATACTCATATTGTTAACGAATTCATTAAAAGAACCTCCTGTATTCTCTGAATAGCCTATCCACTGCATGCAGAAAGTCTTTGTTGCATTTGGCAGATACGGATTCTGTTCGGCCACAATTTCCCAGAATCGTTTTTTATTCCATGCAGCAAATCTCATGGATTCCGATTTTATATTTTCAAACCATTTTGACATTTCCTGCCGGTATATTTCGACTAAATTATTCTGTTCCTGATTTTCCTTAGATCGAATTATTTCTTCTGCCAACATCACATTATAAAGCCAAGCAGCTCCGTGCATTATTTCAGAAAAATTCCGTGCATTTTCAAGTCTTTCTTTTATTTGTGGCCCAAATTCATTGTACTGTGGGTGCATCCAGGCAAAACGAACTTCTTCTCCGCATGGACGACCATTTAAAACAAGGAAAGCGAGAAGAGAGTTTCGGCAATAATGAAGAATCTGATCCTTTATGAACCGGGCTTCGGATTTCCTGAGCTTGAAATTGATCTTGCTTGGAAATCCATTGGGCATTGCCGGCAAGGCTGGATTCCAGGTGCGGTTACTTTGTCCGCCGAT
>MFGW01000155.1:47613-54046 GCA_001780385.1 Candidatus Fischerbacteria bacterium RBG_13_37_8
AAGTACCGGGCTCGGGTCTGAATCGTACTCGTGCCAGGAAAAAAAATATCAGCAAAAGAATCCCTTACCGTACCCAATCCAAGCTCGTCTCTTGATTCTTTTTGCTGGAAAAGGCTGATAACATCGAGCATCTTGCGGCGAGCTGCTTCTGAATAGTCAAGCCAGGACAGAAAGGACATTTATTTCATCTCCAAAATTCTTTAAATTTTATTGTCCTTTGCTCAGGGACGGAGCGTGTCTTGCAAGGGGCTGTTTTTCTTATACGCAACAGAAAAATCCTTTTTCATTGTATGGTAATAGTATCACATGAGCTAAAGAAATTCAATGAAAGCTGGGAAGATTGAGGGAAACAGGAGATAGGATTTTAGGGGAAAAAAGGCAGATTTCAGACAATAAGAGAAAGAAGTATGAAAGAAAATGAAAATCTGCTTTGAGATCCAGGCTGCCAAAAATTTATTTCACCAGGATTAATTCTTGAGAGAAAATAAAACCAATTGTTATCAGTAAATCTTACATATATCTTCATATAGCAACCTTCTTATATTATATAAAGCTGCTTTCCTTATAATTGTGTCTAATCTGCTACACAGCTCTTCGAAATTGCTCATACCTTTTTTCAAGCAACACATGATTAGGCCAAAGATTGCGTTCTCGAGGTAATATAATGCGTTTCCCATGCATATCTCTTAATGCAAGTTCATGCATAGGTCCATCGGGCTCTTCCAAAATATCTCGTCGGACCTCCATTATATAATCCATTTTTACACCTATAAAATGCGAATCAAATGCTGCATGATGGAGTTTACATAATGCTAAGCCATTACTGACATGAGGCTCTCCTTCTGGTTGGCTATCAGGAATTATATGGGCAGCATCTAATAATTCTTCATGCTTTAATCTGCAAAATGCACATTGCGTTTGATATGCAATTAGAACCTTTTCTCTGAAAGTTCTTTGATGAAGCCTGACCATTGCCTGAGAAGTTATATATGCGCGACGTATAGGAGTTTCTTCTTCAGACACCTTAGATAGCAATCCGAATTCATCTACTTGAACATAAAAAGTAAGATTCGTAGAATCATCATCCATTATAAAAGCAGGCCACATTGCTAAATACTTGCTTTCAACTATCCCGAAAAAATATATTAGCGGAACCTTTTGCTTCATGGCATGTCGCAAACCAATATTATCTCTATGCTGTGGATCAGTTCCACGGTATTTATATAATAATATTTTATTGTTTTGAATCGTATCCTTGTACGGACTATTGGGGCTGGTAGTAATTGATAAAGGTAGTTGGCACAATTTTGGCTTAAATATGCCTTGAGGTCCTACTAATCGGATTTTGTTACCATTATATATGAAGCCCTCACTTAAAAGCTTTCTCGGCAGCACATCCCCCTTTCTTGATACTTGGTCATTTAACCAGTTAAAAGCAGCATGCCTTATTGGCATATCAGTCATATGCGACGATGCTCCTTTTAATAATAAATTTTAGAAAAAAAACCTGTTAGAATATTAGCTAAAATACCCAGTAACAATATTATCATGATTTTTATAATCCATTTGTAAATCTTATGATAAAGTGCAAAAGCCCTATGATCCTTTATTTTTTCTTGTTTTCTGCCTTTACAATCAATAATGAATAATGACAAGGTCATCCAAATAATAAATGATAATGTATTATATTGCAAAACATGCTTAAACAATAATCTTTCTATTAATAAACTTGACAAATATCCAAAAATTCCAATTAAGAAAATTAGAATAAACAACGATTTTATAAAAAAATAAATAATTTCTTGGCGTTTAATTTTTTCTTCTTTATCCTTAATTATTTCTCTTTTTAATTCTTTAAATTCATTCTCAAGTATTTGGCGCAAATTCTTTTCTTCTTGTAGGCTAAATTTAGAAGCGCTAATTTCAGCATTTGATTCATGTATAATTTTATCCTGATCGTGTATTTTATTTTGAAGATTGAGAATTATATTATCCTTTTGCTTCTTTTCATTTTCTAATTTTTCAGCTTTTTTTTGTATTTCTTCTATCTGTAAATTAGAAAGCTTATTCTGTTCAATAAGAGATTCTTTTATTAATGAAACCGCTTGCTCAATGTTAGGATCTTCTTTTATTTTCTGCCTTAATGCTTCATTAAGCAAAATGGATGATATGCTTTCTTTCGGAAGATCTTCTAAATTTTCAAATCTGCTAAGAGATTTTAAAATTTGAAGTGTTACGGTCTCTGCTTGCAAATCAAATTCTTGGAATAAAAAAGGCAATTTGATATTACCAAGTAGAGCCTCTTCTAATTTATCTGTACGGGGTATCCAAAATTGCATCAGTTGGACTAAAGTAGTCGGATGAAGACAAATCTGTATACGATCTTTAGATCTGGAAATTTTGAAAGAATCAAAAGCAATAAATCTAAAATCTATAGTCACACACCAATATTTTGCATGCAAAGGTGATTCTATAACAGATGCCCTTTTTGATTTTATAAAGTGCCATAGAATGATGTCATGTTCTAATTGGTGGTAACTTTTGCCTTTTAATTTAGTTTTCTCGTGTTCATATTGGAATGCTAAATCCTCCATGACATCTTCATTTCTTTTTAATTTATTTAAGTCCTCATTATATATTTCAATCCCTTTCTTTCTTAATATTGCGAGCATATTATTAATATAAGGACTAAAGTATTTTTCTGGATCGACAGTGGATTTATCTTGAACAGAAAGTATATATTGTAATTCAATGCCTGAGATGGGAAATTGAGGAATTATTTCATTCAAATTGGCAGTATATCTAATATCTTTTAGATTAGCCATTGCAATTTCTAATCTTGCTTTAGCTTCATCAATGGTAGGCTTCGTTACATATAATTTGATATCTATTTTATCTTTTAGAAGATTAATTAATTCTATTAACGA
Source organism: Candidatus Fischerbacteria bacterium RBG_13_37_8 (assembly GCA_001780385.1). Taxonomy (GTDB): domain Bacteria; phylum Acidobacteriota; class HRBIN11; order MFGW01; family MFGW01; genus MFGW01. The sequence continues at coordinate 50,541 of MFGW01000155.1, forward strand.
TATAGCGGCTTCATTAGAAGGATTTTGATGCAAGGCAAGGATCGAAAACAAGAAATTAGTGTCCATAAATAATATTAAAGATGGCTTTAAGGAAACAGATTTTATGAGAGCTTTTAAGGCGGATTCATTTAGGCTCATTGCCTCAATCAAAAAATAGCTATTTAACAAACCTAATATATAAGCTCTAATTTGAGGGCTTTTTGGATCCATATATTCCATTACTGCTTGCTTAAGATTAATTCTGCATTCTGGAGAATACTTAAATGTGAAATTATCTAATTTTGCTGGTGCAATATTATTTGCTTCAAAACCAGTGACTATTTTATAAGTTTTAGCGCCAAGTTCTTTTATCAAGGGCATAAGAAATAATTCATGGAATGAATTCCAGACTTTTTCCTTTTCAAGATTTGGGCAGTGTTTTTTGATAAAAAAATAAAACGCTTCTTTAGCTTGATTAGTAATATTTTCGGCATAAGATATTTCTTTATTAAAAGATTCATTAGCTTTAATTGAAAGACTATATTTCAAATTACTTGACTGCAAGATATCATTTGTAGATATTAATGCATCCAATTGAGATTTAATTTTTTCTTTGCTAATTTCTACAAAAAAACATTTATGAATAGTTTCTTTTATTTCATCAACAGACAAATTATTACTTTCCATCCATAATGCGGATATAATAAGGCGTCTGAGAGTTTTATTCAGCCAACCTGATTTGTTCAGCTCAATATGATGTACTAATGATATTAATTCCGGAGGCAGATCGTTTTTTATCATAAAATTCTCCTCAGCTAAATCTCAGAATAAAATTTAGTAAGCATAATAAAATATTTATTCTTATATATTAACCTAAAATAAATTTAACGACATTTTCATCATTCTTTTTCTTCAATTTTACTCAACTAAATTGGAGATGAACAAAATATAATAACATGTTGCATCTTATCTGCAAATAAATTTAACCAATAGAAATCTGTCATTTATGAATGTGTCTTGGCCAAAGGTAATTGATTAATATGTAACTCATAAACTATTCGCCTTTTCAAGTCGGTTTTTCACTAATTCGCCTACAGACCAATATACCTCGGATCTTTCTTGATCTGTCAATCCTATTGCTGAAAAGATTGCATCATCTAATGCTTTTCGAGAAGCAATAGGATTTGGATTTTGTAATCGAATGGCTTTGTGGCAGTCAAAACCACATTGATCAAAAATAGATAAATTACAATTATCAGAAAAGTTTTTCAGCAAAAGCTCCATTTGATCTTCAGAATTTCCTAATTTATCTGGGGATAAAATGTATAAATCTGCTACTTCGTATGTCTGAAGCTTTATTAGACCTCCTCCAAAGGTAGTTCTACCAATCATATTTATGAAAAGTTGAATCAATATGCTATTCATAATTACTGCAAGAGTATATATATTGTGAGATATTCTTATCTCCTGAAAATTATCACTCACCCAGAATCCTTTGTCACAGACATATGACCTCATATAGTCATTTATTAGATAATTACAGGTTAGAAAAACAGGATATCTTTTTGACAACACCCACCATTTTTCGCGACTCCTGCATGAAGGTCTTTGATGAAATAAATTTGATTCTCCCCATTTTATATAAGATTTTAAATCCTTTGATAATTTGCATTGAGAATCAAGTAAAAGTAGTCTATTTGGCAGATCTTTAGATTTGATAATTATTTTATTGGAGTCTTTGGGGCTTAGCATTGAGGATGGCAGGAATTCCTTATCAATTAGAAGATTAACAGGCAAATTGTCATGTTTCGGGATAAGCTTAAAATATTTTCCTTCTGGTTTTAAATCAAAATGCTTGCTGGGCAGATAGAAGAATTCATTTGCTCCAGTTTTAATACCATATTTTACTTCCGCAATGTCGCCTAATTTCACAAGTTTATCTTTAGCCTTATCTAAGATAGTAAAGAAAATATCTGGTGCTCTAAGATATATTCCGCCCCATTTATTGCCACTATATTTTGCATCTTTCTTTTGAGAATCATCTTCTGGATATTCGCTGCCTTCTTTTAGCAAGTCTGCTTGTTTTTTAGGATATACGCGAAAATCATCTGAATTTATAATTTCTTTGGCATTTTCTATTTTTATTAAATTTTCAGTATTTATTACTTCTTCGAAAGGCTTTTTTAAAGCAATAAATTTAGTTTGATTATTTAATGCTTGTTCTGATTTCCATGCTTTACCTGAAGTTACTATTTTTTTTCTAAATGGAGCGCTGAATAATGCTATAATTGTATTGACATCAGCATGTTCAAAACTCCTCTTTGCTTTATTGTCATATATGCTTATAATTGGCACAAAGTTCAATAGAAATTCTTGCAGATCTTTGCCGTAACCAACATCAAGCCATGAATTTGAGCTAATAAAGCAAAAGGTTCCTTGTTCGTTCAAAAGCGAAAGGCCATGAAAATAGAAATAAATATACAAATCGCTTTTCTTATTTATGGTCTTAATAAAAGGAAAGTGGGTCTGAATTGATTTTACCAGTTTTTCTTTATAATCAATCTTTTGCTCATCTGTTATTTCACTTCTCAACATATTAGGAGGGGCAATTTTTTCTTGTCTTACATAAGGAGGATTGCCTATTACTATATCAAAACCTCCTTTCTCGCCAAATATTTCAGCAAAATCAATATCCCAAATGAAAGGCTTATGTTCTTTTAGTTTGCCTTTAATTTTTATTAATTCATTTATTTGTCTATTTATAGCTTCTAATTCACGTTCTATTTTTAATTGAGGCTCATATTTTTTGGGTATTTTTTTTGAATGCGAGATTTTTGCAAATAATTCCGGCTGATCCATTTTCCTAATATTAAGCAATTTGGGCTGAATTGATTTGAAGCGGTTTTTCAAATTAGCAATAGATTCTTCAATTAAATCATAGAATATTCTAACTTCTTCCTGGTGTACTGCCTCTTCTGTTTTAAATTTAGCTGTTGGATCATTATTATAATATCTTTCTTTTTCGCGTCTGAGCATATTCAGCTTTCTTTTAATAGAATCAGGAACTAAAGAATCCCTAATATTAATATTTATCCCTCCTAATTCCTGAACTAAAGAATCTCCAACTCTTAGCTTCAAATTTAAATTTGGTAGCAAGGGATATAGCTTCAAGTCTGAAAAGGTCAAATCAGATTCAATCATTAAATGCAACCAGAGCCTTAACTCTGCTGAATGCACAGCCCAGGGCATTACATCTACTCCATATAATGTATTTCCTATAATTCTTTTTTTCAATTCATAGTCTGTCATTTCCCTATTAAGCTTCTTAAAAATAATCCTATATAATTCTACGAGCACATTGAGCATTCCTACTAAAAAAGCGCCACTTCCGCATGCGGGATCCAAAACTGTGAGGTTATCAAGAGCTTCTTCTAATTTTGAGCATGGTAATTTATGCTTTGATATTATTTTTTCTTTATCTTCGTCAAATAATAAATGATAAAGCAAGCCTTTTTCGATTTCTGTAG
>MFGW01000156.1:0-1233 GCA_001780385.1 Candidatus Fischerbacteria bacterium RBG_13_37_8
TGTAATGGACATGCTTGATGAAAATCCTACTACAGAAGCAGCTTTGAAGAAATTCCGAGACGTATAAATAGAATAGTAAATGCTTTTCCGTAAGGAGAAAGAAGATGCACCTCGCCGAAGCCGACCGTACTGATTGTAATAATTGTCATGTAGAGTGCATCAATTAACGGCAGGTGCTCTAATACCATAAATCCAATAGTTCCAACAAAAAAACAATTATCACGAATAAAAAACTGATAAACAGTCTCTGCATATTAATGTATAGTATCCTTCCTTTAAAAAGCCGTCAATTAGTGGAGGAATAAGGTTAAGGAAGAGGATAAAGTTAAGGAGGAGTTGAGGATGAAGAGAGGTTAATGTCTAGATAAAAATCAACAAGGTCTTCTCCTAAATATCATCTTAAATCTCTTTTTAACTTCATCCTCAACATTTATTAACCTTAACCGCAACCTTAACCTATACCTTAATCCTCTATATCCGGTTCAAAAAATATCCATTTGACTTGTGGAAATTTTTCTTTTATCGCTTTTTCGCATTCATTTATATATTTGATAAGTTCAGGAACGGAGCAATGGCCGGCTGGTTTTATTTTGACTGAAAGCATGACATCGGAACCTAATTGCAATGTTATCAGGTTTAGAATTTTTTCTACTATTTGTTGTTCAGCAATAAATTGATGAATTTCTTTTTGAATCATGGGATCCATGCTTTCCCCTATCAATAAACTATGTACTTCTGCGCCAATACCAATAGCAACAAGAACAAGGAGCACGCCTATAGCAATACTTCCTATAGCATCGAAGACAAAATTGCCGGTAATCATAGTTAATAAAATTGCTATAAAAGCAATGGACAGTCCTGTAACTGCTGCCGCATCTTCTCCAACTACGACTACCAGCTCACTCTGCCTGCTGGTTTTAAACCAGCTCCATAAACTATTGCCCTTTCTTGTTCTGTGCACTACTTTCAATGCTCCTAATAAAGAAAGTGATTCTAAAATAATGCTGATGATGAGTACCGTGATGGCAATCCATGGACTGACAAGCGCTTCACTGCGGTGCAACTTGTGAATACCTTCATAAATTGAAAATAATCCTCCCATGCTGAACAGCATCAGTGCGACAATAAATGACCAGAAGAATATTGCCTTGCCATGTCCGAGCGGATGTTCGGGACTGGCTGGTTTTTTAGCACGTGATAGCCCTATCAATAAGAGAATCTGGTTGCAGGTAT
>MFGW01000156.1:1253-1864 GCA_001780385.1 Candidatus Fischerbacteria bacterium RBG_13_37_8
TCTGCAAGCATGGAACCGGAATTGGTAATAAAAGCTGCTATAAATTTTGCAATGGCAATACCAAGATTTGCTCCGAATGCGTATAAAATAGCTTTTAACGAACCATGTGTTTCCGACATACTTATATTTTTTCAGGTTTATGAACGGTACGTTCATTTACGATGTTACCGGTATTAAGAATAGTAGCTGGCTCAAAATTGATAAGTGCAAATTTCTCCGATATATTAATTTTCTCCATAATAGTTCTCCTCTATCTGCATTTTTGCGAGTTACTTGCATATATGTTATAATATTGTATCTTAAAATACTGTTAAAAACCACAGAAAGGGAATAGTTGCCCTTTCCTTAGTCGCTAATCCGAACAAGTTGGAATCCAAAAAGAATAAACCACGAAGGACACGAAGATCACGAAGAAGAAAAGCCAAAAATATTTGAAATTTTCAAATATTTTTGGCGCTTCTTTTTTTCTTTGTGTCCTTCGTGTCCTTCGTGGTTTTATTTTATAAGTATCAAGGAGGAAATTAATGAAAAAACAATTATTTCTGCTGTATATACTGATCAGCATTGCATGCTTTGGGTATGCTGAAACAACCCATCTTACCATATTGCAT
>MFGW01000156.1:1919-2255 GCA_001780385.1 Candidatus Fischerbacteria bacterium RBG_13_37_8
TAGGAGGGTTTGCCGCAGGTGCTACACTGGTTGAACAAATACGTACCGAAGTTACAGCACAAGGCGGTCATATCCTTGTACTGCATGCAGGAGATATTAATACCGGCGTACCTGAATCTGATCAGCTTAATGCGCTACCGGATATCGTGGCAATGAATATGATTGGTTTTGATGCGATGACTCCCGGAAATCATGAATTCGATATTACACGTGAAGAATTAATGGATCAAATTAGGTACCTTTCTTTTCCCATGATAAATGCAAATATAGTAAAAAGCGAAGGTAAAAATTTATTCAAACCTTATCTCATAAAGGATTTTGGAAACCTTAAAGTTG
>MFGW01000156.1:2264-5088 GCA_001780385.1 Candidatus Fischerbacteria bacterium RBG_13_37_8
GTCTTATATCGGAAGAAACAGCACAACTTGCCCCTCTTTATTCCACTGATTTGCATTTTGAAAATGCTATCGATACCGTTAAGAAACTTTTGCCGGAGCTGCAACAAAAAGCTGACATGATTGTTGCCTTAACGCATCTCGGCTACACCGAAGAAACTCCTGCAAACTATACAACTTCTCCTGAGCTGGCAAAAGCATTACCTGAACTTAGCGTGATCGTAGATGGACATTCGCATTCTGTTTTTGAACAAGCTCCCGCTATTGGCAATACACCTATTGTTCAGGCAGGTGAATGGGCAGAATATCTCGGACGACTTGATCTTACCATAGAAGATGGCAAAATCCTGCGACAACGTTGGCAGTTAATCCCTATAAATTTTAAAACAATAATCGGTACCGATGAAAGCGGAAATCCTATCTTCGATTTTCTGACCGCATATATTCCTCCAGAACCAAAAATAAAAACAGTACTGGATTTCTTTACTACATTTGGCTCGAAAGAATTAAATATAGTGATAGCAGAAAGCAAAGTACTCTTTGATGGTGAACGTGATAATGTACGCTCTAAAGATACCAATTTAACTAATTTTGTCACTGATGCTCTCATATGGAAAACACATGCTGAAATTGCCATGCTCAATGGTGGAACGATTCGCACTTCTATACCCCCAGGTAAAATAACTTACCGGAGCATATTATATGCGTTGCCATTCAGCAACAGTGTTTACCTGTATAAATTAACCGGTAGCGAGATTATGCAGATTCTTGAATTTGCAGTTGCTATGTCACCCGGAAAAGGTGGCTATATTCATACTTCCGGTCTAACGTTTTCCTTTCAATCCGGCAAAGCGATTGAAGTTAAGGTTAAGGGAAAACCTCTCGACATGAAAAAACCCTACACCGTAGCAGTAAACAGTTATCTCGCCAGTGGTGGTGACGGTTACGACATGCTGAAGGAATGGCAAAAGAAAGCATACAACACAGGTTACATGGACGCAGATATCGTACGTCAATATTTCATTCATCTCTCTCCCATAAAAGCATACGACGACAAACCTCGTCATTCCAGAAAATAATTAAGTTCAATGTTCAGAGCTCTAAGCGCTTGAGTAAAAATAACTTGGTGTTTTTTGCGCCCAATCTTCACATTATCTTTGACAAATTATCGGTCGCAAAATCCTCGAAATAGCGCTGCTATTCCTGCGGTTTTGCTTCCTCAAATCTGTCAAATCTAATGTAAATTTGGGCGCAAAAAACACCAAGTTATTTTTACTCAAGCGCTAAGCGAGCAGTGCAATGTTCAAGGTTAGCGATAGCTTTGCATCTTCCAGTCCCCAATCCCTATTCCCTATTCCCTCTGTTTTATGTATAATAGAAGAACGAAATAGTTTCGAGCAGGCAAAATATTATGTATATCAGATATGGAGGTATCATTGAATAATAATTATTATCTTGAGGATAATTCTAAAATTGCGGTAATTGGCGGAGGTCCATCAGGAACGTTATTCAGTATTTTTGCATCAAAAATGGCACGCATGGTAGATAAGAAAGTAGACATTACCATATTTGAACCTAAGGATTTTACACAGTATGGACCGAACGGATGCAATAAATGTGGAGGCGTCATATCAGAATTATTAGTCCAGGTACTTGCAGTTGAAGGGATTAATCTGCCGCCCAATGTGGTACAGCGAGGTATAAATTCTTACGTTTTGCATACGGTGAAAGGAGATGTAGAAATTGTTACACCTGCCATGGAAAAAAAGATAGCGACCGTGTATCGTGGTGGTGGTCCGAAAGATCTGAAAGAAAAAGACCTGGACAGTTTTGATGATTTTCTACTCAAGTATGCAGTCAAGGAAGGTGCTGTTCATGTTCCATTAAAAATAGAAGAAATAAGACAGAATGACAAGATGGTGCTTGCATCACATGGCAAGGCAGTGCTAGAAGCTGATTTAGTAGTAGGAGCTTTTGGAGTCAACAGCACCACGCATAAATTATTTGAAAATCTCAACATGTGCTATCAAAGACCGGCTACCACCTCAGCATTTATTACTGAGCTGGAATTAGGAACGGAAATGGTTTCGCATTATTTTGGAAGTTCCATTCATTTTTTTCTTTTGCCGGTACCTAAAAATATAAAATTTGCAGCTCTTATTCCCAAAGGAAAATATGTAACATTATGTATCCTTGGAAAAAATATTGATAAAAATACGGTGAAAGCATTTCTTGATTCACCGGTCACGCAAAGCGTATTACCGGAACAAATCGCTATTGATAAATTTTGCAAATGTTATCCGAAGCTGAGTGTTAGTTGTGCGAAGAAAGCTTTTGATAACAGGATGGTTATTATTGGAGATGCAGGTTCGACAAGATTATTCAAGGATGGCCTTGGAGCATCTTATATAATGGGTAAGGCAGCGGCGATGACAGCGATATTTCATGGTGTCAGCAAAAAAGATTTTGCGCGGCATTATCTACCGGTATACCGAAAAACGAATATCGATAATTTATATGGCAGGTACTTATACCTGATTACTGATATTTATAAAAATGTCACATTGCTGACAGAAGGTATGGTCGAGGTAGTTTCCAAAGAACAGAAACGCTCAGAAGATACGAGAAGACTGAGCAGTATTTTATGGGATACGTTTACCGGCAATGAAACATATAAGAATATTGCTTTGAGAGCATTTAGCATGCCGATGCATATTGAACTTGGTTTATCATTTATTAAGGCATTAGGAAGGAGGTTAACATGAGCAAAGGTGATCTTGGGAAATTATATAATGATGGAGAAGTAATTTGTTATGAGGGGGACATA
>MFGW01000156.1:5097-5235 GCA_001780385.1 Candidatus Fischerbacteria bacterium RBG_13_37_8
ATGTATGTAATACAAACGGGGAAAGTCGAAGTGATAAAAAAAGTGCCGGAAGGAGCCTTGAGTTTAAAAGTTCTCAAGGCGGGGGAAATATTTGGAGAGATGGCATTATTTGATAAAATGCCCCGTTCAGCAACTGTC
>MFGW01000157.1:0-3863 GCA_001780385.1 Candidatus Fischerbacteria bacterium RBG_13_37_8
ACTATTACTACTTGAACACTTTGTGCCTTTGTGCCTCTGTGCCTTTGTGCCTTCCAAAGATATTTGAAATTTCAAATATCTTTGGATAGTGATTACAATAAACAAACAGAAACTCGCCAACCTCTTACGTATTAGCCGAAAAGGCTTTAATTGATCACTAAAATTATCCGGTACCTGAGTATCGGCTCCAATCTTTGCCATCAACGATTCAATTTTTGGCTGAAGCTTGAAATGGACATAAGAAAGCAAACCCATCAAAGTGAACAAGAGGATCATTTTTAAGCCTGCTTATCAGTACTTCTCGCATAATATCGCATGCCTTTGTAATGCGGTCATCTGCCAATTTATAATAAACATTGATGGCTTCCCGCCTTGCCTTAACAACACCTTTTTATAAACACATTAACCTACCTTAAGCAAGTTTTGTCAAGTCTTTATTAACGGTCTTTTTTTCTTATATTCCTCTTTCTTCATTTAATCATGAATAGCAAGTATATCTAAAATTCGTATCGTAATTGAAGATAGAAATTATCATTCTTATCTAATCCTCCAAACTTTGTTGTCTGTTTTGTTCCACCAAAAATATTAATCCCTGCTGTGACATTCACATTATCAGTAAATTTATAGTACACTTCGGAATTGATATATCGGTCTCTCTCAGAGGGGCTGTAAAATACGAAGAACGATATTTTTAAATTTTGATGCATAAAAAACCTGGTTAACCTTAGAGTCATCAGCTGATAAAAATTGTCTTCTGTTGGAAAACCGGAAGGTAGAGCCTTTTTATATTCTGAAAACTTATGCATATACTCATTGTAATATTGTAGTCCCACAGTAAAGTCTTCTTTAATTTGCCTCTGATAACCGATTAGAAATTTAGTCTGGGAATTTGGAATCACGGGATTCTTGCCCTCTCTATCCTGTACAGAGTCATAATGGCCTACTTCAAAACTCAGTACTCCATTCAATGCTCTTCCCTGGAAACTGGCTCCATAAACCAATAATTTGGGATAAAATAGTATATTTTTTGTTTGCATTTGCTGCTGCTCCAACATCATTGATGGTTGTCTGGAGAATCCTTTATAAAAATATAAGGACGCGTCCATACCTTTAATATCTCTATATGCTCTGATAGCAAACTCAGTATTAGCAAAATTCGCAGGCGGCTCTCTTTGCTCTGTAAGTGTGATAGAAGCTAATGGATTAAAACTCCAAAATCTATTTGATGCAGGATAGTTATTTGCCTCAAAAACAGGAACGGCTACCAGTTCAAAATTCATTGCTGAAGGATAGATTCCGAATTTTATACCATCTATTCCCTTCTTGAGATACTCCATTGGTCTCCCGGAAAAGAATGCTTCATAGTTCTTTGGGAATACATCATTGATAAAGATCAAATCTCCCACTCCCCATGTGATTATCTGTCGTCCGAGTCGAGTATCCCAGATTCTTGAGTTGTAGTCTAAGTAACCTTCTCTAAATTCAATATTAGCTTTATCATCATAGTGATCATAGAAAGTATCAGCTTTAAAGAATAGAACTATCGGCTTTATGTTGGCATTTATTTTTAGCTGGAATCTTTCTTCTGCCCATTTGAAAATCCTACCATCCGGATTCCTGGAAGTTATACTAACGGAATAATTTCCTTGAAAGAAACCATGGAACTCTATATCATTAGCTTCTAAACAAGAACCTAAAAACAAAATTAACGATAATAAGATAAATATATTTTTCATTCGACCCACTTTCGGGGAGGATTTTTAAGAAATCGTTCGCTGAACAGGCTATCTTCCACATTAAGATCGTAATCTGATTTCAAAAACAGAACCTCTGTTCTATGCCCGGTTTGCACATTCCTCATTGATCGTTTCACCACTGTAGGAAAACCTTTAATATCTTTTATTTCATCAGCAGTAAAAACTTTATAAAGTTCATCGCGCTTATCTTGATATTCTTCTTTGATGGGCAGAAAAGTAGCTTTATCAATCCACGATAGTTTGGAGCTGTAATCTTCTCCGGCGCCTTTTGGCATGCTCTTAATAACGAAGCAATCTTTGCCTCCAAATGTCTCTTCTTTAACCAGTTCATACTTGTCATCTTCAATATCTCTTCCGGATACATCTTCATAAGTAAAATCAGAGCCGACAAAGCTTGAACGTTTGTCCTGAGCTGCAATCCTTCTTACCATGTTAATCGCCGGAATAAAGAGCCACCTGTCATCATCCTTTTTGGGAAATTTATTAATCATTAATGCCATATTTCTTACATCCGCAGGTTGAAAAAAATAAATGAAATATTTCTGCTCACCGCCCAATTCACCATAGTTTTTTCTCAGCATGGTGAGTTCCCTTATTCTCTGCTGACCACCACTGCTTATAAGTTTCATTTGTATCCGCGCCTTAAAATCTTTGCCTGAATACAGAAATGCTGCTTGTGATTTTTTCATTATCTCCTCTGCCGTTAGCGCCCACAGATTTATAGGCAAAAACAACGCAAATAGTATTAACCAAAGAAATTTTTGTCTCATCGTTGACTCCTTATTCTTAATTATTAGTTCATTTAAAAAGCCATCTTTTCGTTACTATAATAATAGCAGGTAAATAGATTAATGTTATTAAAGCGCTTAGCATCATCATGCTTGCAATGAAAGCTCCTACGGTAATATATGGCGTAAGAGTTGCAAACATCATTACTGAGAATGCAGAGGCAAAGAGCACGGCATTGCGTATTATGCCTTTGCCGGGTCTGACTGAAGTCCACAAAAGCGCTTCCTCTATATCTTCTGTTTTAATGAGCTGCTGTTTAAATCTGCTTATAAAATGAATAGAAAAATCAACTGCCATGCCAAGTGAAAGACAACTAAGCACAGAAATTGGCATATCAAAATCCTTCCCTATATAACCAATTACTCCATAAATCAAAAGAATTGTAAATAGCAGCGGGATGCAACCCACAATACCCCATTTTATTGAACGAAAATTAAATGCAAGGATAACAAAAACAGCTACCAATGCAATTATAAAACCTCTTACCATATCCCAGAGAACTTCATCATTCCAGACAAGATTAAAATAAGCAATGCCGGCAGGCTTGAATTCCATTGGAGTATTATGAGCATTCTTATATTCATTTATTGCCTTTATCACTTCTCTCATGGCATTAGCATCCCATGTTTTAAGTTGAACCCAAATGTTTGCTTTCTTAAATTGATAATCTACAACATTATCGAGATCGGAAGGTTTTGCCGACATTGAAAACAGGAAAAGATATTGACCTATTATATCTTTTGAGTCCGGTACAACATAGTATCTCCAGTCATCATTATGCAGAACCATGTTAATCCTTTTCACATAGTCCACGACTGAACTTGTTTTCCCAACTTCATGGAGTTTCTCTATATGCCTCTGAAGCCCTTCTATATATTTCATTGCTTTCGGGCTTTTTATATATTCTTCTTCGCTGGAGATAGCTACGATGTATCCCAAAGATGTGCCACCCAATGCTTGATTCATCACAGTATCTGCCGTCCGGACATCACTGTTTTTCTTAAACCAATTTACCATGTTGTTGTTGACTGTTATCTTTGCTGTACCATTAAAGGCAATTACAAGCAGTATGAGCCCAACAAAAATAGTAACTTTCGGCTTGCGTACGCCTAAACCCCCAAGCTTTCTCAAAAATTGTGCAGTTGTACCTGTTCCAATATCTTCTTTTTCCGATGCTCTTTCTAACTTATTTTCTTTTACAAAAGTAAGCATCGCCGGTATAAAACTGAAACTGAGAAGTCTCAGAACTACTGTCCCAAAAGCAATAAGACCTCCAAAAACTTTAACCGGGATAATATGCATTAACATTAGCACTGC
>MFGW01000157.1:3890-11653 GCA_001780385.1 Candidatus Fischerbacteria bacterium RBG_13_37_8
ATATCTGACAGGACGACTCACTGTGCTCATAGTCTCAAGTATCGCAGCTTTTTTATCTTTTTTTTCTTTATACCTGAAATAAAATTCATTAAAAATATGGATGCTATCAGTAGCTATTGCCATGAGAAATACAGGACTCATAGAACTCATTATATGAATGGGGAACCCGAGCCCTATCAAAAGCCCCATACTCCATATTATACTTATCATTGCAACCGCCATCATCGAAATGGTTAAAGAAAGATTTCTGAACATTAGATAAATCACAATAAACATTAGCATCCCTGCTATTGGAGAGAAGATAGCCATTAATTTGAACATCACCGCACCAAAAGTATCTCTTGCTACAGGATCACCTGCTACATAATATTTGTCATTACCCCCTTCTTGCTTTACTATCTGCCTTATTTTATCGGCTATTTCTTTGCCATTTGCTCCTCTTTCAAGAGGAATATATATAGCAGTAGTCTTGCTGTCTTTAGAAATGATGCGATCAATAAAGAGCGGATTCTCTAAAAGAGTTCTCTTGAATTTATGCATCTGCTCGGCATTTTCAGGAACTTCTGTCATGAGAGGAGTTACCTTTAATACTTCATCCTCAATTGTCACATTATCTATCGTCGTAAAGCTCGAGACATTTCTTGCCGCTATCCCCTTTAATTGAAGGATTTTCTCTGTTATTTTCTGTATTCTGCTTAGAGTCTCTTTGTTGAAAATACCTTTTTCATTGACTATGCCAAGAACAATCATATCTTCATAAAGCGCGAATGTTTTTTCAACTTCATTATTCCATACTCTAACATCCGATGTCTCCGGCAGCATATTCTTTGGATTAGTATCAATTCGCATTTTATGGAATTGAGTCATGAAGATTACCGTGCATAGTACACACAAAATAATTACCAGTTTGGGATGATTTACTGAAAACTCAATTAAAGATATTTTCTTCATCACATATTCCTTTCATGCTTTAATCATGACAGCTTATGCATTTTTCATTGATAATTTCTAAATGCTTTGGATTTGAAAGTGTCTTACAAGTATCTGCATGTCTTTCATAGAGATTCTCTAGCATAACGCCTCTGTATCAATATTTATTTATTATACTGTTTATAAACATATTAACAATATACTACCTTAAGCGGACTTTGTCAAGTATCCGTTAAAAGGAATATTTAGTGAAAATACATGGTTATATATAATGAGTTCAATTACAATTACAAAAGGAGCTACTATCACCAAATGCTATTATTGTTGTGCAGCAGTTTTTGCGAGAAAAGAAAATCAAGAAAGCAAACTGAAAGATTATATATGATATAATAGTTTAATTGATAAAAAGAAGAAACAGAGAGGAGCGATATTAATATTATGATAAAAAAAATAATGATACTTTTTAATAGTCTTATCATTATTGGATTTATGTTAGCCTGTTCTGAAAAGGGAGTACAAACGCAAAAGAATTCAGAGCAAAAAGAAGTTTCAGAAACACACGAAATACATGAAAACGGAAAAATTTATCGATGTCCGATGCATCCGAATGTTACTTCTGATAAACCAGGCAGTTGCCCTATTTGTGGAATGGATCTTGTTCTCGTTGAACAGGAAGAACAAAAACCACAAGAAAAACCTGAAGCTGTGAAGAAGAAAATAATGTATCGTAGCACAATGAATCCCCGGGAAATCTCAGATAAGCCTGGTAAAGATTCTATGGGTATGGAAATGGAGCCGTTCGAAGTTGAAGAATCTACGCAGGAAAGCAAAATTCCCGGCAGCGCTGTTGTAAAGATTACACCTGAAAAACGACAGCTTATCGGACTCCGAACAGGGATTGTAAAATACATGCCTTTTCATAAGACAATACGAGCGGTTGGGAAAGTAGATTATGCTGAACCATTGCTTGCTTATGTCAATACCAAATTTGAGGGTTGGGTGAATAAACTCCATGTTGATTTTACAGGTCAATATGTAAAAAAAGGACAATCCTTGCTTGAAGTGTACAGCCCTGAACTTCTTGCAACACAAAACGAGTTCTTGCTCGCTATGAAAAACAAAAAAGTGCTTCAGCAGAGTAATGTAGAAAATGCTTTTGAAAATGCTTCATCATTGCTGGAAACGGTGAGACAAAGACTTAAATTATGGGATATCTCGGATTCGCAGATTGATAAGCTGGAACAAACAGGAGAGACAACTAAAACGCTCATTTTCTATGCTCCAATAAGTGGATTTGTCGTTGATAAAAATGTACTATTGGGTCAGCGAATAATGCCCGGTGATAATCTTTATAAAATTGCCGATCTGTCAAAAGTATGGATTTACGGAGAGATTTATGAATATGAAATGTCGCTGATTAAATCAGGTCAGGAGGTACAGATTACCTTTGTTGCATATCCGGGAGAAGAATTTAAGGGAAAATTGAGTTATATTTATCCTTACCTGAAAGAAGATACGAGAACAATAAGAGTGAGAATTGAGTCTGCCAATCCTGAGTTTAGAATGAAGCCGGAGATGTATGCCAATATAGAAATTCATGTAGATTTAGGATTAAGATTAGCAGTTCCGATAGATGCTGTTTTAGATTCCGGGGAAAAGAAAATAATTTTTATTGACAAAGGAAATGGTTATATAGAACCAAGGCAGGTAAAAATTGCACTGAGTGCAGATAATATGTATGAAATAATAAATGGTGTTTCGGAAGGTGAAAAAATAATTACTTCAGCGCAATTTTTAATTGATTCGGAATCGAGTTTGAATGCAGCACTCGAAGCGATGAAGACAGAATAAAAGAAGCGAAGAGAGAAGGAATAAAAAAATGCGAAACGTGAATTCGCGAAAAAAATAAGTAGTAAATCATGATAAATAAAATTATAGAATATTGCGCAAATAATCAATTTATCGTATTTCTGTTTATAGGGATGGCAGTAATTTTGGGAATCTATTCGATGTATAACATTACTTTGGATGCGATTCCAGATCTTTCCGATACACAAGTAATTATTTATTCACGATGGGATAGGAGTCCTGATATCATGGAGGATCAAGTCACATATCCTATCGTGAGTGCGATGCTCGGTGTGCCTCGCGTCAAGGATATTCGCGGTTTTTCGGATTTTGGCTACTCATATGTGTATATTATTTTTGAAGATGGCACGGATATTTATTGGGCGCGCTCACGAACTCTTGAGTACTTGAGCGGCATATTGCCTAAATTACCTGAGGGAGTACAGGTTGAACTGGCACGCGATGCAACAGCGATAGGGTGGGTATTTCAATATGCATTGGTGGACACGACCGGCAAACGTGATTTGGCGGATTTGCGTTCCCTTCAGGATTGGTTTCTCCGTTATCAGCTTGAATCAGTTCCGGGTGTAGCTGAGGTTGCCCCGGTGGGAGGATATGTTAAGCAATATCAGGTTAATATTGATCCGGATGCACTTCTTGCTTATAACATTCCGATAGATGCTGTCATTTCTGCTATAAAACAGGGAAATAATGAAGTGGGGGGTAAACTGCTTGAATTTGCAGGCAGGGAATACATGGTGCGCGGTCGAGGGTATATTCGTTCCACGCAGGATATAGAAAATATTGTGATAGGTTCCGGTAAAGAGCATGGGACGCCAGTTCTCGTAAAGCATGTTGGAAAAGTTGTAATTGGACCGGACATCCGCCGCGGAGTTGCTGAATTGAATGGCAATGGCGAAACTGTGGGCGGCATAGTAATTATGCGCTACGGCGAGAATGCGCTTAAAGTAATACGGCGCGTAAAGGAAAAGATAACTGAAATTGAACCTGGACTGCCAGAAGGCGTTGAGCTTGTAACGGTCTATGACCGCTCTGAATTAATCGAGCGTTCAATTGATACGCTAAAACAAACACTGCTGGAAGAACTTATCATTGTCAGTCTGATTATTCTTATATTTCTCTGGCATATTCCAAGTGCAATCATACCAATAATCACCATCCCGATCACTATTATTCTTTCGTTCATTCCGATGTATGGAATGAATATTACAGCGAATATAATGTCACTTGGAGGAATTGCCATTGCTATTGGCGCGATGATTGATGCAGCGATAGTGGTGGTTGAACAAACACATAAGAAACTTGAGCATTGGGAAGAGATGGGGAGACCGGGTGATTTCAAGAATGTTGTCATTAGTGCAGTAAAGGAAGTAGGCGGTCCAAGCTTTTTTGCTCTCCTGGTAATTGCCGTATCATTTTTACCTGTGTTTGCGCTTGAAGGACAGGAAGGGAGATTGTTCAAACCTCTGGCATTCACCAAGAATTTTGCGATGGCTATCGCTGCTGTGCTTGCAATTACACTTGATCCTGCAATTCGTCTGCTGTTTACCCATATGAAGAAATATAATTTTAGACCTCGCCTGTTATCTCGCATAACCAATGCTATCCTGGTAGGTAAAATCCATAGCGAAGAAAAACATCCCATCAGCCGTCTGCTTATGAAAATATATCATCCTGTAGTACGATTTGCAGTACGGCATCAATGGATTCCTATACTGTTTGCCATTCTAATTGTGGTAATTACCCTTCCTTATTTCTTTAAATTAGGTTCTGAGTTTATGCCGCCGTTGGATGAAGGTTCGTTGCTTTACATGCCTACTACAATGCCCGGGATTTCAGTCACTGAAGCTCAAAGAATTCTGCAAGTGCAGGATAAGATAATCAAATCATTTCCAGAAGTAGAATCAGTTTTTGGCAAAGCAGGTAGGGCAGAAACAGCAACTGATCCTGCACCGTTTTCCATGATGGAAACAGTGATAGTTTTAAAACCGCAATCGCAATGGCCTAAGCTTCCTCGATGGTACTCGGATTGGGCGCCAGAATGGCTCCAGTCTATTTTACGACGAGCATGGCCTGACCATAAAACTGTCGAGGAATTGACCTATGGTCCAGGAGGCTTGCAACATGCAATGCAGTTGTCCGGTGTCGTAAATTCGTGGACTAAACCAATCAAAGCACGCGTCGATATGCTTAGCACAGGCATCCGAACTCCCGTAGGCATCAAAATTCTTGGTGATGATCTGAATACCATCCAGCACATCGGTGAACAAATAGAAACCGTCTTAAAAGAAGTACCGGGAACTTCAAGCGTGTTTGCTGAACGAACTGCCGGCGGATATTTCCTGGATTTTGTTTTAAAACGTGAAGAAATGGCCCATTATGGTTTGACGGTCGACCAGGTACAAATGGTAATCATGTCAGCGATTGGAGGAGAAAATATAACCACTACAATCGAAGGCAGGGAACGTTACCCGGTTAATCTTCGCTATCTTCGTGACTACAGAAGCGATATTGAAAAACTTAAACGGACATTAATTTCCACAACGCGTGGACCTCAAATCCCGATTGCACAAGTCGCAGATATTAAAATTGTCACTGGACCAGGTATGATCCGGGATGAAAATGGTCATCTTAGCGGATACGTATATGTAGATATTTCAGACCGCGATATAGGCAGTTATGTTGCCGATGCAAAAAAAATAGTCAAAGAAAAGATTACGCTTCCGGTCGGTTATGCTCTTACCTGGAGCGGTCAGTATGAAAATATGCAGAGAGCTGAAAAAAGATTGCTGATAGTTGTCCCTATTACCATCTTCATTATCTTTTTGCTTCTTTACTTCAATACAAATTCATTTGCAAAAACAATCATTATTTTGCTTGCTGTTCCATTTTCTGCGGTTGGAGCAATTTGGCTGTTATATGCTTTGGATTATAATTTAAGTATTGCTGTCTGGGTAGGCTTAATAGCGCTGATGGGAGTTGATGCAGAGACGGGAGTATTTATGCTTCTTTACCTGGATTTAGCATATGAGGAAATGCGTGCTAAAGGTTTATTAAAAACCAGGCAAAATCTGCATGAAGCAATTGAGCATGGCGCAGTGAAAAGACTGCGTCCAAAATTTATGACTGTTGCCGTTATGTTCATGGGTCTGATCCCGATTATGTGGTCAACCGGTACTGGAGCTGATGTGATGAAACGTATTGCTGCTCCCATGATTGGAGGAATATTTACCTCTTTTCTCATGGAATTGATTGTCTATCCCGCTATCTATGAAATATGGCGCTGGCACTTTCATCTGAAAAAGAAAATAACCGAAAATCCAATAACAAGTTGAGTGAAAAAATAATGAAAAATATCCCAAAATTACTATTTATAGTTACCTGTTTGTATATATTTTGGCCTGCAGGACAAGGTGAAGCACAAACACAATTGAATCAATCCTCAAACAACTCATTCACCCTTCAGCAATTAATAGATGAAGCATTGCATTCAAATCCGGCTGTCCAGGCTGCACAGCTAAAATCCGAAGCATACCAGAACAGAATTCCGCAAGCCGCTTCTTTGCCAGATCCTATGTTTTCTCTTCAGTCACGAAGCATGGGCAATCCTCTTCCTTTTGTTACACTGGGAAATTCCCAACTGGACTCTTTTGGCTTTATGGCAAGTCAAGATATTCCTTACCCGGGTAAATTAAAATTGAAAACTGAAGCAGTAAAACTTGAAGCATTGTCAATTGAACAAGATATCGAATCAGTAAAACTGGACTTAATTGCCAATATAAAATCATATTATTATGATTATCTGCTCGCTGATGAAAAACTTCGGATCCTTGAAAATAACAATGCTTATCTTGAACAATTTGAAAAAATTACTCAAGCTCGCTACTCAGTCGGAGAAGGTATAATGCAGGATGTTCTTAAAGCTCAAACTGAAATATCTATTAATTTTAGTAAAATAATAGAAATGAAAAAAGAAAAAGATAATACTCTTGCTCAAATTAACGCACTTATCAACCGGCATCCTTCAACATTGTTAAAAATATCAGGGAACCTGGAACAAAGAGAACCATTGCCTGACTTTCAAAGTCTTATGGAAATAATGAAGAAGAAAAATCCACAATTGAAAGCTATGAACTTTATGATTGAATCCAATAAAAAAGAATTACAACTTGAAAAAAAAGGATATTATCCTGATTTCCAAGTTTCTGCAGGCTATGGCTATTCACGTAATTTTGATGATATGTGGGAAATTAATTTTGGGATTTCACTTCCTGTCTTTTATAAGACTAAACAAAACAATGCGATTATTGAAGCTGCAAAAAAAGAACAAACCTCCACGAAAAGCTACGAAAATATGTTTCGCCATTTGCAGGCTGAATTGAAAAATGCTCATCTTACTGCTCAATTGGCAAATGACTTGCTCAACTTGTATGCGAAAACAGTAATCCCACAAGCTAAATCCACCATGGAATCCGCAATGTCCAATTATGAAGTTGGAACTATAGATTTTCTTGCCATTATTGACAATCTTATTATCGTTCTGGATTTCCAAATGAAATATTATGAACAATTAACAGCATACCAAAAGGCATTAGCCACTATTGATAAATTGATTGGAAATGAAGAATAGTAAACTATTTTTTGAAAAAGAAATGACTGTTCCCTATTTATTTGCTATAATATAAACTGAAAGTATAAAAATAATCCATAAATAAATATACCTGGTAAAAAGTAATGTATATAAGGAATAAACTCATTATCAGCTTCCTGGGAATTACCTTAATTCCTGTAATAGCAGTTACTATTATAAGTCTCACTATAGCTAGAAATAATCTGCAATCGGTACGCATTGCTCAACTTGAAAGTATTGCTGATCTGAAAGTTAACCGCATCAATTCATTTTTCCAGGAACGTGTTAATGACCTGAATGTCGCCTTGCAGCTTCGCGTCGTTAAAGAAAGTCT
>MFGW01000157.1:11664-16129 GCA_001780385.1 Candidatus Fischerbacteria bacterium RBG_13_37_8
TGAAATACATGAATGACAGGACACATTCAACTTATTGTAATGCAGCAAAAGAACTTGATGAGCAACTTGATTCGTTTATCCAGGTTCATAATTTTTCTAATATCATCTTTCTGAACCATGATGGCAAAATAGTACACGCAACCAGAACGATTCAAGAAATAATACCCGTAGGAGAATCTTTAAAACACTTGCAAGGAATAGCCCTGGAGAAATGCAAACAAGGAATCTATTTTTCAGATATTTATATTGATAAAGAGAGAGATGAACATAAAAGCATGCTGATTGCCGGTCCAGTAAAAGATTCCAATGAAGCCCTCATTGGAATACTGGCAATTGAAATTGACCTGGAATCAATTTATAGAATGCTTCATGATAGAACGGGATTAGGTGGTACGGGGGAAACATTAATAGCAAGCACGGACGGCGAAAGCGTTTTATTTTTAAGCCAGCTTCGTCATGAAGCTGGCGCTGAATTTAAAAAAAGAATAAAACTTGCTCATTATAAATCTTTGCCTATTGTGCAAGCCGTACAAGGGCAGTTTGGTTCAGGGATAGCTGAAGATTATCGAGGTGCAATGGTTATAGCAGCGTGGCGCTATATTCCTGCTTTGCGATGGGGCATAGTAGCAAAAATTGATTCAGATGAAGCTTTCGAATCTTTGGCCGAAGCAAGAAATTTAATTTTGTTAATTGCTTTGATAATTGTAATATCAAGTACTTTCATGTCGATTGCCATAAGCCGATCTATATCAAAACCTATTCATAAACTACATGTTGGAACGGAAATTATCGGCAGTGGACAATTGGACTACAAGGTTGGTACTTCAACTCAGGATGAAATTGGGCAATTATCTCGTGCGTTTGATGAAATGACCGGGAATTTAAAACTCGTCACTACTTCACGTGATGAAATGAATAAACAGTTAGAAGAACGCAAACAATTCGAAGAAAAAATTCATATGCAGACACTCGCATTGGAATCTGCAGCGACTGCCGTGGTAATTACCGATCATAAGGGAAATATAATCTGGGCAAATCCAGCGTTCACCTATCTGACAGGATATGATGTAAAAGATGTGGAAGGACAAAATCCGCGCATATTAAAATCAGAAATGCATGATTATTCTTTCTATAAAAAATTATGGGATACTATAACATCCGGCCAAGTATGGCATGGAGAATTGTATAACCGCCGCAAAAATGGAGAAATTTATCCCGAAGAAATGACCATCACTCCTGTATTTAATAGTCAATTAGAGATAACCCATTATATCGCTATTAAACAGGATATTACTAAACGTAAAGAAATTGATGAAATGAAGAGCAGATTCATATCAATGGTCAGTCATGAATTGCGAACACCGCTTACCTCGATTCTCGGTTCCCTCGGACTTATGGCAGGAGGCGCCATGGGGAAATTTTCACCACAGGCAGAACAATTGATTGCTATTGCCCATAGAAATAGCGAGCGCTTAATGAATTTGATAAATGATATTCTTGATGTCGAAAAAATTGAAGCAGGTAAAATGAGCTTCTCCATAAAACCAGTGAAAATTAAAACGCTGGTCGAAAAATCCATTGAAGCGATGCAATTATATGCAGAAAGCTTTGGAATAACATATAACCTCATAACTGCATTCCCGGATACGTTGCAAGTAAAAGCAGATAATGACCGGTTAATGCAAGTTATGATAAATTTGCTTTCCAACGCTGCTAAATTTTCACCGCAAGGCGAAACAGTAGAAATCGCTATCACACGACAAGAATCAATGATAATTGTGAGCATCACTGATCATGGACCAGGAATTCCGAAAAAATTCCATCCATTTGTCTTTGAAAAATTTGCACAAGCTAATGTTAGTCACAATCAACATAGAATCGGCTCAGGTCTTGGACTAAATATATGCAAAGCGATCATCAGCATGATGCTAGGGAATATTTGGTTTACTACTGAAGAAGGTTATGGAACCACATTTTATTTTTCATTACCGGAATGTCAGGAAAGTGACCAGGATTCATCGGTGGAAATAGATGTGCACCTTGCTACGCATGATAGGCACAAAAATCAGAAAAAGGAATAAAAATGATTAGACTACCATTAAATCGTATTCTTTTAGTAGATGATGATACTGATATTCAGACTATAGTTAAAATGTCACTTGAAATTGTCGGCGGTTTTACGGTTGAAGTCTGTAGCAGCGGAGATGAAGCTCTACAAAAATTGCCTCTTTTCAAACCGGATTTGATACTGCTGGATGTTATGCTTCCTGGTATGGATGGCCCGGCTATTTTCGAAGCAATTAAGAAAATACCCGATTGCCAAAATATACCAGTTATCTTTTTGACTGCGAAAGTTCAAACTCAGAATATCGATACCTATCAAAAATTAGGCGTGATAGCTGTTCTTAAGAAACCATTTGATCCTATGACCCTTTCTAATAAGATTAAAGAAATATGGAATGGACATTATGAATACGATGAATAATAAGCTTGAAGAAACAATGATAATACTGCGTGCTCAATTCATTGAGCGCTTGCCCGAGCGACTGTCGCAGATTGAATCTCTATTGCAGCAGCTAATTGCTGGTTCCTTTAATATGAATTGCCTCGATGAAATGTACAGTGCTGTTCATAAACTTCATGGAGCAGCCGGTAGCTATGGTTTTGATACGATCAGCAGGAGAGCAGGTGAATGGGAAAAGATTCTTATTGCGCTAAAGGAAGAAAAACAACCACCCAGCAAAACTCAACTCAATGTCATGCAAGCGTATCTGCATGACATATATCTAATGCTTAAAGATTCCATGCCGGTTAAAACAGCAGTGGAAGATACGGAGAAGACCAGTATGAGAAAGGTCAATATTTTAATAGTGGATGATGATCCGGAAATTCGTAAATTCATTGCAGAAGTTTTAAGGTCCGGAGGATACGAAGTAATGATGGCTGAAAATGGTGAATCAGCCCTCCTGGTGCTTGATTCCATCAAACCTGAGCTTATTCTCGCAGATGTAGTCATGCCAGTAATAAATGGATATAAGTTATGCTCGCAGGTTCGTAAAATGGGACATGATGATATTCCTTTTATTTTTTGTTCTGCATTAGATACTCCGCCGGAACGCATTAAAGGATTACGGGCAGGAGCTGATGATTATATTGTAAAACCAATAAATCCGGAAGAACTGCTCTTGAAAGTAAATATAATGATTGAAAAGACAAGAAAATTCTTTGCTATGAAAAGAGCGGCAGAAAACATGGCTACTGATGGCATTATGCAGGGTGTTCTTACTGAGTTAGGAGTAGCAGAACTATTACAATTGGTCAATGCCTATAGCTCTTCCGATATGAATTTCAGCATTTTTTCACCGGATTTTGTCTCGGGCGAAATCTATATATCAAATAATCAAATCCTTCATGCAGAAATTGGCGATATGAAAGGTAAAAAAGCTTTGTTCCGCCTCCTGGGATGGCGTGATGGAACATTTAAAATTGAACAAAGATCCTGGCTCCTTGAATCAACAATCGAAGGAAATATAGAAAGTAATGTTCTCGAAGGCTTGTCACAGTTAGATGAATATAAGAATTTACTCAGTAATGCTAATTTAACAGGTAAAATGTTTGAAATTATCGATGACCCCGGTTTATCAAAGAAAAATTTTCATGAAGACACTGCTCTCATATTAAACTTAATAAAAACTCAACATGCTTTTGAAAAAATATTGGATAATAGCCCGCTTACCGATCTTGAAACGGCACGCATCATTCATGAATTGCTTACTGCTGGAATTTTGAAAATATCCTGAAAACATGTTATATATAGATAATCCATTACCACTATATTTTGGAGATTCAAATGTCAGATTCAGATGCAACAATTACCATAAAATATAAATTTTTACTTGAAAGCGGTATCTCAAGAGAATTTGATGTGATACTGGATGACGCAACGCTCAATTTAATTCAACCGGAAAAAGAAATTACCTACCCTGAATGGACTAAACTTGAAAATTTTAAATGTTCCGTATGTACCCTGGATCAAAGCAAATATATACATTGTCCGATAGCGGTAAATATTCTTGATATCGTCGATTTCTTCAAGGAATTTCTTTCCTATGTAGAAGCAGATGTAATCGTTGAGACGGAGGCAAGAACGTATTCAAAACATACTTCTATGCAAATAGGTGCGAGTTCGTTACTCGGAATATACATGGTCACAAGTGGCTGCCCGATCCTCGAAAAGCTAAAGCCGATGGTTCGCTATCACTTGCCTTTCGCCACATTAGAAGAAACAAGTTACCGAATAATATCTATGTACCTGGTCGCACAATTATTTCTGCATAACCATGGCAAACCAATAGATATGGAACTTGAAAAATTAAGCCGCATTTATACCGATGTCAACGAAGTCAATCAAAATATAAGTATTCAATTAAGAAAGCTTACGGTCGAGGATGCAATAATCAATGCC
>MFGW01000157.1:16148-25297 GCA_001780385.1 Candidatus Fischerbacteria bacterium RBG_13_37_8
TTGCTTCGTCCATCACATTTGAAATTTACCGGGAGCATCTTGCCCGGTTAGAACCAGCGTGCCAGGCACTGACTTAATGGAATTAATATTGCACCAAAAGTGATGCTGGCAGTGTGTTTCCAGAGTGCAACATTGCAAAATGTCCAAAATCACACGTTAATGGAGTATTGTCTCGATGTATGGATAAAATGCATTGCTATTTTATGCATGTATAGGATTTTAGCAAAAAATGCTGAAATTTGGACAGGTGGGCTTGAAATGCAATCACAGTCTACATTCTGAGATAGGTTAATGTTATGGTGCGACCCCCATCTTTCCTATTCCTTAATTTCTGTTCCCTCAGTTAAGCCGCCGCCACCAGATACCACGACTTTCTCACCAGCTTGTAATCCGGATAGGATCATTACTCTACCATTGAGGCGTACTCCTTCCTTGACTTCGCGGGAATGTGCTTTGCCATCTGCTATTACCCAGACATAGGAACGGCCTTCATCGCGCACAATAGATTCTGCCGGGACACTCGGATTATCTTTTTCTGCAGGCAGTGCAAATGTAGCCGTACAGAATAAACCGGCATGCAAACGTCCATTGGAATTATCGACCGCTACTTTCACTAAAAACGTGCGATTCATGGTATCAATCTTGGGATTGACAGCAATCACTTTCCCTTCTACTGGTTCAAAATCCGATAAAAATGATACGGTCACTGCCAATCCAGTATTGATTTTGCCTGTATATGGTTCCGGTATTTCCATCTCAGCATTAAGAATGCTGAGATCCATTATTTCCATCACAGGATCAGCACTATTCACATATTCGCCTTGCTGGAGATGGCGTGCTGTCACTACGCCATTATAAGGTGCAGTTGCGGAACAATCGGTAAGCATTTGCGCTACTCTGTCTCGGGCAGCCTGTGCTTGTTTCTGTGCAGCAAGCGCTTCTTCATAACCTGTGATCGTCTGGTCGCGCATCTGCTCAGTGGCAGAACCTTCCTTGAATAAATTCTCGATGCGGTTCTTTTCACGTTCACGGTCTGCTACTATTACCTGTGCTCGCGCAAGATTTGCATCTGCCTGTTCCAGGTCAAGTTCGTAATTGACCTTGCGAATTTCAAACAGGAGCTGTCCTTTCTGAACTTTAGTGCCTATATCGACTGGCAGGGAAGTGATCTCTCCGCCAACCAGCGCTTTGAGTTCTGCATAACGGCGCGGAACAAGTGTTCCCGTCGCCTGGAGCATGGGTTGAAAATCCTCGATCTCAACAAGAGCCGTCTTTACTTTCTGTTCATCCTGGACTTTGTGCATTTCATTGTTGCCTGCTGCCTTGTTCTCAGCATTACTCCCGCATCCAACCGCAAGTATCATTATTCCAATAAATATGCTTATCATGAATACTATCCTTATCAAGACTTTGTTCATATGTCGACTCCAATATAAATGTTATTCTTTTGTAGGGGCAGACCAATGTGTCTGCCCTCACTATTTATCTATGTCTTTGCCGTTCGTCTTAGTTTCTTAAAAAGCCATTCTTTTGTATCATCAAGTATCAGGTATATTACTGGTATTATAGTGAGTGTGAGCACCGTGTTCGTCAATATTCCACCGATTACTGCAATTGCCATCGGTGCACGCATTTCACCGCCTTCACTCATTGCC
The DNA here is from genome assembly GCA_001780385.1 of Candidatus Fischerbacteria bacterium RBG_13_37_8. Classification (GTDB taxonomy): domain Bacteria; phylum Acidobacteriota; class HRBIN11; order MFGW01; family MFGW01; genus MFGW01. The sequence goes on from MFGW01000157.1 coordinate 17,804, forward strand.
AATGCTATTGGCAGTACGCCTATTGCCGTCGCTGTCGCAGTCATTATGATAGGACGAAATCGTATCGAACCCGCTTGCAACATAGCCTGTACCTTGCCCAAACCTCGTTCTCGCGCCTGGTTGGCAAAATCTATCAGCAATATCGAATTCTTCGTCACGATTCCCATGAGCATGATAATCCCAATGAATGAAAAAATATTCAGTGTATTGCCGGTTATCAGGAGCGCTGCAAATACTCCTACTATCGCCAGCGGTAATGATAGCAATATCGTGAAAGGATGAATGAATGATTCGAATTGAATAGCTAAAATCATGTAAATAATTAAAATAGAGGTTAACAATGCAATGAGCAGATACTTAAATGATTCCTCGAGCATAGATGAATGTCCTACCAATGCACTACCCCAATTTGGATCATCGGGCATATATTTGGTAATGGCATCCTGTACCTTTTGCAAACCTTCTCCTTCAGCGATACCTTTGGTATTAGCAAAAATAGTCGCAGAACGCTTGCGGTTAAAACGGTTGATCACATTTGGTCCTTCACTGACTTCAAAATTAATCAGGTTCGTCGCATCAATTATTCTTCCATCATTGGCGCGAACTCCAATGCGTGTTAAATCAGCCGGTTTTAACCGGTAATCTGGCAATGCTTTTACTCGTATCTTGTAACGGTATCCTGCATCTTTAAATTTCGCTACCTCCAATCCACCGAATAGTGTGTAAATTTCAGTTGATATTGTACGTACATCCACGCCTAAATCATTGGCGAGCGAACGATTAATATGTACGCGTATATCCGGCTTGGTCAAACGCAAGTCCGTGTCCTCATCTACGAAGACACCTTGTGATTTAATATCCTGTAACACCTTGTTGCTTATTTCTGCTAGTTTCTCCAATGAGGGTCCAAGAATTGCTACCTGCACGTTCGCATTGCGTTCACCACTCCCCACTATTCCTACAGGCTCCACACCAGTGATCATGTCATCGTATTTTTCAAGATACATTTTGCGCAATCTATCCATCATGTTTTGTTGACTTGTCAGCCGCTCATGTTTCGGCACAAGGTTAACAAAAATCTGTCCCTTATTTATCTCACCAGTTCCGCCTCCCACAACGGAAAGTGCACTGCTTACCTCAGGCTGTGAAAACAGAACTTGTTCCATTTCTTTAAGACGGAGATCTGTCTTCTGAATAGATGTACCGGTTGGTAATTCAAACCGCACCGTTAAACGTCCTTCATCTGCCTGTGTTAAAAATTCTGTACCTATAAAACCTACCAGCAATATGGCAGTTATAAATATGACAACTGCCAACCCCACTATCGTCCATCGGTGATTAACTGCCCATTCAAGTCGCTTTCGATAGAAACGCTCAAGCGATTTAAAGACTTTTTCAAGTGAATTATAAAATTTACCCTGACTTTTTTTATGGTACAACAACCGTGAACTGAGAAATGGTGTGAGAGTAAGTGCTACCAATGCGGAGATGATAATAGTGAAAGCAATCGTTAGTGCGAATTGATAAAAGAACCTGCCAATGATTCCTTTCATGAATGCAACCGGAATGAATACTGCTGCAATAGATGAAGTTGCTGCAATGACCGCAAGTGTGACTTCAGTTGTTCCAAATCGCGCTGCTTCCACGCGATCGCTTCCTTCCTCAACATGCCGGAATATGTTCTCCATGACAACAATGGTATCGTCAATGACAATTCCAACTGCCAGGGACATGGCAAGCATGGTAATAAAATTAACCGTGAATCCCATTGCCTCCATCATGGCAAAACCGCCAACTAATGAAATGGGGATTGAAATAACACTAATAAAAGTAGTGCGAATATTTCTCAAGAATAAAAACATGAGACCAGCAGTCAGCAAAATACCAAATAAAATATCAAATTGCACTCCCTCTATCGAATCCTTGATATAAACAGAATCATCAAATGCTACTTCTACATATATTCCGGAAGGAATATTGGGTCTCATTTCTTCTGTTGCTTTTCTCACTGCATTGGCAACTTCAACCGTGTTGAAACCTGATTGTTTGCGGATACCGAGTGCAATTGTAGGAATGCCGTTAAAACGAGCAATACTTCGCATATCCTCGGAACCATCAACAACCATTCCTACATCCTTTATTGAAGTAAGAATGCCTTGACGTTCCGTTATTACCAGGCTGTTTAGAGCCTCTGCCGTTGCATATTCACCTTCGATCTTGATACTATACTCCTGTTCTTTCGTCTCGATACGGCCCCCAGGAAATTCAAGATGGCGATTCTGTATCGCCCAGACTACATCCTGTGAAGTGAGTGCACGTGCTTTTAATTTATTCGGGTCAAGCCAAACTCGTATCTCGCGCTCACGCAGTCCGCTCTCCTCTATGTTTCCTACACCCATTACTGATTGCAACTGCTCCTTTACCACCTTGTCTGCATAATGCGCTAATTTTCGATATTCAACATTGCCATATACTGATATCCACATAATTGGTAATGATGCTATGTCAAATTTGGCAATGACTGGTTTCTCAATCTCTCTCGGTAAATTCATCTCTGCTAAATTCACCTTCGCTCGTACTTCCTCTGATGCCACGTCTACATCTTTCTCTAACTCGAATTCTATTATGATCTGCGAAAAACCTTCATAACTCTGTGACATGATATTCTTGACACCAGCTATCGTTTTGATCTGTTCTTCCAGAACATCTGTCACATCATTGTCTATAACTTCCGGACTCGCACCAGTAAGTACCGTTGTAACTGATACATACGGAATATCAATCTCGGGAAATAAATCTATACCGAGCCTCATAAATGATATTACACCAAAAATAACAATAGCTGCCATCACCGTGATCGTGGTGACCGGTCGCCGTATTGATACATCAGATATCCACATAATTACCTCTGTTCCTGGTACTAAAGTGCCAGGCTAATCTGTTCACTGTCCACTCTTTAATATTCCAGTCGCACGCTGTAATTCTAATTTTGCCAGTGAATGTATATAAAGACTGTTATAATATAACAACTGTGCCTGGGTTAGTGCAGCACGCGCCTCAAGCACTGAAACCTGGTCAAGCACTCCTTCTTTATACCCAGCTTCCGCAAGGCGTAATCCTTCATTAGCCTGATCAAGTGTCAACTTCTGTACTTCAAGTGCTTCCGCTGCATTCGTAATGGCTTTTAAAGCACGGTCTACCTCGAATTTAATCTGCTCCTGTGAATCAAGAAATCTCGTCTGGTACTGCTTTAGTGTCGCACGCTCCCGAATTAATGAACCCTCGCGCCGCAGTCCGTCAAAAAGCGTGAAATTGAAACTGATGCCAGCATTCCAGGCAGTTCCCCATTTATCAATCATCGAGATATGAGGATCAGGTTTTGATAATGTCCAGTTAATAAATGCATCTACCCCGGGCCAATAATTACTCTTTGCTGAGACCACGGCTTCTTTCTGAAGTTTTATAGTCAACCTTGATCCCTCCAGGTCAGGCCTGTTTATCAATGCCTGCCGGTACGCCTCCTCTTCATTTACCTGCACCGGGTTGTATATCAATTGGTCCGCTAATTCAACCTGGCTGTCCTGCGATACACCCATTGTCTTCAAAAGCGAAACTAATGCTATTTGAAAATGATGACGGTAATTAATCATTTGAGCACGTGCATTCGATAACTCCACCTGCGAACGCAATACGTTGAAATTCGATGCAACTCCGTACTTGCGCTTCGTCTCCACATCCTTCGCATGCGCCTCCGCTAACTTCACATATTTTTCCGTAACCTTGAACTGCTCCTGTGCAAGCAGTGTATCATAATACGCCTTCTCAGTTTCAAATAATGTCCCAATCACCAGCGAACGTATATTTGCATCAACAAGTGCCTTGTATAACTTTGATGCACGCAGCGCTGCGCCCGTACGCCCCCCACGGTACAACGGCTGTGTCACGTTCAACGTAGTGGAGTAGTTATTCAAAAAACCAAGATCGACTTTCATCCCATCAAATTCAAAACTGAGTACCTCATCCATTCGTGTATAACTGCCATTCATGGTAACCGTCGGTAATGCTTCACCGTATGCTTCCCATGTGCGCCCCTTGGCAATATTTTTTTCTTCGAGTCCTATTTGCAGTTCGCGGTTATACTGCAGTGACAACTTCAGTGCATCTTCCAACCTCAACCCACCCTCAATCGCAACTACACCGGATGAACCCTGCACTTTTTCCTGAACAGGTGTCGCAATCGGCACATGTTCCTGCTCATTTGCTCCTGTATTATGTAAGGCTGCTATGCTAATGAATGCACATAATAATAGCACAATCACATGTTTCATGATTTATTTCCTCCCTTGTTGGGGTCAGTTCCTGATCCCGAAAGGTAACAGTAAGAAATAATAAGACGCTAAAACATAATATTAGGTTCTTTTTCCCAAAAAGTAAAGGGGAAAATAGAGAGGGGTCGGACCTTAACATTAGACCTCTGTAGAATATAGGCTCAGACAATGTTTCAATAGGGTCTTGTCAAATTTCATCAAAATTTGCAGGAGTCATTTTTTATGCGAGGCATGGGTGACTATATATTTAATTTCAGCAAAATTTGCTGAAATTTTGCAAAGGGCTATCAGAATGCAATAACAGTCGCGCTTGGTGCAATATTTCATGTTGGGCTTTGATCCTCTTGCTATGGATGAGACCTATTCCTTATTGTGGTATAATGAAATGTGATACTTAGGAAATTAATTTCAAAAGGGGATATGTATGAATACGGTTACCTTAACAATTAAAGACGAAAACACTTCAGTTAGTGTTTTCAATGAATTTTCAATTTCGGTATTATTGGAGGATAAAAGCATTAAGGCACGTGATCTTATTAAAGCGAGGATTAGTGCTGAGGTAGAAAATTACAACAAGCAAAAGCCGGAATATTTTAATGGTCTTGTCCAGCCGACTGATGCAGAAAGAACATTGAATGGATATAAGTTGAAAACAAAAAAAATGATTAATCTGAATGAACAGTATGTAACTGCTCTGGATGCTTTTGAGCGGAATGGCTATATAATGCTTGTGAACTGCAAGCAGGTGGAATCTCTGGATGAGGATGTATTAGTAGACAAATTCTCGACCATAAATTTTATAAAACTGGTTCCACTGAAAGGAGGCTAACCATAAATGAACGGATCAAGGAAGAATTCTCATAAAAATGGAACGCATGACGCAGGAGACACAAAAGATATTCTTAAGGAAATGGATCTCCTGCTTAATGAAATTGTAGAAGAATCGATTCAAAAAAAAATTTATTTTCTCCCATTGAGTTTCATAAGCGGATATAAAAAATTAATGGAGCTCGATAATGAGCATAAAAAACTCTTTTTTATTAATATCATCCAAAAATATAAGAAAATAAAGTGGAAGCCGGGCGCAAAGGTTAATGAGATATTTTCAGAATTTTTCATGGGAAAAGATCCTCTAGATTCCTTGTCTGTTCTGTCGGATATACTGAAAAAATTATTGAATCTCAACATAGATTTTGATGAGGATGAATTATTAGATTTAGCGCATTTTTATACCTTAAGTAAACAAGTGTATTTTGATTTACCACTTGAGCAGTTGCTTGCTCATGTGGAAAAGAACATAAAAAAAGCGGGTTTGAATGATAAGCATAAAGAGATGCTGCAAATGTTTATCATTCCCGGACCAAAGCAACTGCTAAACACAAAAGAGAGAAAATTGAATGAAAAAATTACCTATTTGCTGCAAGGTGCTCCTGAAATTAGGTTGAGCAAAGAAGATCAATTGGGCATGGCAATAACGCAATACGTTGAATCACTTGCAGATAAAGGAGAACAAGAACAATGGAGCAGGCTGATTGATCACCTGGTGTCGGCAGAATCCAAATCTTCACCATCGCAAAAATGGCTGAAAGAAGCACGTGCCTTAATTGATTCAATTGGAATAGATACATTCTGCACAAAAGCCCGTGAATGGTTGATCATGTCCACAGCGATGCTGCAAAATATTCATAAAACATCTGCTGTGAAAGATGCTCCCCATTATCTTGACTTTTATGTTGAATCGAAAACCATAGCACACTTTTTGAAGGAAATTAATCATGATTTTCTTAAGGATTTAATATGGTGCACAGCTATCTCGAATAACAATGAATTAATAAAAGAGATAACGGAATATGGCACATGGGCATTGAAAAAACTGCCATGGGTAGGCGCTATCTCTGTTAAAACCGGGAATGCATGTCTTTACGCGCTTTCCACTCTTCCATTTAAAGATGCCATTTCTCAACTCGCGCTGATAAAACGAAAGATTAAAACGCCTTCCGTGGTAAAGCAGATTGATAAATATATTAAACAGATTGGAAAGCGCGAAGGTTATGATGAAGATGCAATTGAGGAGAGGGGAGTTCCTGATTATGGTATCCAGGAAGACGGCATTTTGAGAAAGGAATTTGGTGAGTATTTGGCTATTTTTGAGATTAAAGGTGTTGCTGATGCGCATCTTTGCTGGAGGAAGGATGATAAATTGCAATCGTCGGTTCCGAAAAAAGTTAAGGAAGAATTTTCGGCCGATTTAAAAGCTTTCCAGAAACAGATTAAAGAGATACCTTCTCTTCTTATTGCCATACGTGATCGCATAGAGAAATCCTATCTGAAATCCAGGACATGGGAGTTTGATGAATGGTGTACTTATTATATTAAACATCCGCTGGTCAGCATTATTGCCAAAGAATTAATCTGGTGCTTTGATAACGACAAAAAGAAAGACCAGGGAATATTTCTGAATGGTGACTTTTTTAATGCTTCTGGCGAAAGCATTGATTGGCTGGACACGACCACAAAAGTACAATTGTGGCATCCTATTGGTTTTGAGCCGGATTATGTACTTTCATGGAGAAATTTTTTGCAGTCTCATGCTATAACGCAACCTTTCAAACAGGCACACCGTGAAATTTATACACTTACTGATGCAGAGCGGCAAACCAATACTTATTCAAACAGATTTGCAGCACACATTATCAAGCAACACCAGTTTGCCACATTGTGCAAATTGCGTAGCTGGCATTATACCCTGCAGGGAGAATGGGATTCATTTAATGTACCGTATCTTGAACTTCCCCAATGGAATTTAAGAGGAGAATTTATTGTTGCTATGGAAGGAAGCGCTGATATCAGTGGGATGCATGTATTTCTTTATGTTGCTACTGACCAGGTCAGGTTTCTCAAGAATAATGTGCCCGTTCCGCTTGAGGATATTCCTCAAATAGTTTTTTCGGAAGCCATGAGAGATGTGGATTTATTTGTAGGAGTATGCAGTATAGGCAATGATCCGGCATGGCATGATACAGGCAACCGCAACTATGATCCTTACTGGCATGGATTTTCTTTTGGTGAATTGAATGAATCCGCTAAAATCCGCAAGGATGTGTTGAAGGAACTTGTTCCGCGGACAAAGATTGCTGGTCGATGTTCATTTGATGAAAATTTTCTT
>MFGW01000157.1:25318-30618 GCA_001780385.1 Candidatus Fischerbacteria bacterium RBG_13_37_8
ACCTACAAAATTCATATGGGGAGCGGAAATGTGCTTATGTCACCTAATGGCGTGTATCTCTGCATTGTTCCTTATCGAGGCAAAATTTCGGATAAAATCTTTCTTCCCTTCGAGGGTGATACTTTGTTATCAATCATCATCAGCAAAGCATTAATGCTTGCTCAAGATGATGAGATTAAAGATCCGGCAATCCTTCGCCAGATTAAATAAGCATTCTCATCTATCCCAGGTTCTTTCTTCTCTGATCTCATAATGCTGCGAACGTTCATCAAATCTTGAGAGTAATGCCCTGGCTTTTGCTGGTACTACCGACTTTTCATAATCGTCCCCTGCAAACTCTCGCACAGCATCTAATAAGTCAAATGACATAATTGTGACAAATTCAATCTCTTCTCCTACCTCGCGGCGAAGCAATTGAATTCCCCTGAATCCACGAATTTGCCTGTCCTGAATACCGACGAAAATTTCTTCCTTCAGCAATGCTTCATAAGCATCCGCATTGCCACGAGTTGTCCATCCATGCCATATTCTACTTATCATGATTTGCTCCTTTGGGGTCGAACCTTAACATTAAACATGTCTGGAATATAGTCACCGGCAATGTTTCAGAGCGGTCTTGCAAAATTTCATCAAAATTTGCTAGCGTCACTTATTTCTATTTTTAACACACAATATAGGTAACTATATATTTTATTTTATCAAATTTCGTTGAAATTTTGCAAAGGGCTTCCGGGATGCAGTGCCAGTATGGCTTTGCGAAGGGGCTAATGTTATGGTACGCCCCCCTCTCTCTCAATAATCAAAAGATTACAATTGCGAGTTCGATCGATTATTATCAAGATTCGGAACCCTTCGATTATTCTACTACTACAGTTCCTAATGTAATAACAAAGATTACTTCGGTTGATTATAGAAATAACATAGACCCGGCAATGAAAGCAATAAAGGATTATACCCGAATAATTGATAAAGTGAAGACATTAGAAATGGATATGGGCAAGGAGTATACAGCAAATGGATTAGATGCTATGAGAAAGTTTTACTATTTAAAAAAGCAGGAATTGATGGAAAGTGGATATAATTTAGAAAAGTTCTTTATTGAATATAATGATAATTGGTTTTCCATGAACAAGAAAAGTGAGGAGGACTAAACAGGTTTTTTAATCTTTGCATGTGCTGAGTGTCCGGATTCGCTTGATTTGACCTATTCGCTGGCTTATGAGTATGAATTGGCAGGGAAGCTTGATAAGGCAAAAGAATTCTACATGAAATGCCTTCAACTTAATCCTGATTGTCATCATGCCAAAATGAAATTAGGCTTATTAGAATTAAAATGATATTGGAACAGCCTCAGATAACGGAGACAGGGGTACCTGCCCCACTTTCCTAAAAACAAAATTTGTCAGGCTTGCTCCCTCTACTTTTAGTAGAGTAATATTAGCCATAGAATACCAAGAAAAATGCTGATGATAGTTATAGGGATACCTATTTTTAAATACTCAAAAAAAGTGAGATGAACACCTCTAAGGCGTGCAGATTCTGCAACAATTAAATTTGCTACTGAACCGATTAGAGTGAGATTGCCGGCAAAGGTTGTCGCCATTGCAAGGGTAAGCCAACCCTGAATTTGATTAGCGTATCCACGCATGAGTGGCTCAATTAAAAGTACAGCAGGAACATTCGACACGATATTGCTTAAAAGAGCAGAAATAATACTTATTTCAGCTACCTGCTTGCCTGCAAATGTGCCCATGTATTTTTGAACATGAATGAGCAGACCGCTTGTTTCAATAGATCTTGTAACAACAAAGAGCCCGGAAAAGAATACGAGCAAGGTCCAGTTGATTTCACTGAAAACACGTTCAGGTTTCAGCCGCCTCGTGAATAATAAGACTGAAGCTCCGGCAAAAGCTGCCAGCGGAATCGGAACTCCAACAAGAAGAGCACCAAGAATACCTGCCGTCACAGCAAGGCTTTTTATAAGTAATGGTCTATAAACATGAGGTCTGGGCACTATGACTGATGGCAATAGAACTGTGCGAAAATTTTTCCTGAAAACTATTATTACTAAAAAATAAATAATGAAGAGATTGATTATTGCAAGAGGGGAGAGCATTAGACTAAAGGTACTGAAAGGGATGTGTGAATAGATACCAATTAGCATATTCTGCGGATTACCTATGATGGTAGCCACCGAACCGATATTTGCTGCTGTGGCAAGCGCGATAAGGTATGGTACTGGCTTCTGATCAACGTGATGTAGAATTTCAAGAACGAGGGGCGTAAATATAAGCACCACGGTATCATTAAGAAAAAATGAAGAAAGAATACCGGAAGAAAAAATAACCAGGAACAATAGTTGTCGTGGCGTTTTTGCCAGTGCCAGTACTTTTTTTGCCACAAGCGCAAAAAAACCGCATATATGCAGATTCGCATTGACAATCATCATGGAGAAGAGCAGAAGAATGGTGTTCATGTCAATTGCTGCATAGGCTTGAGGCAGAGTAATAGCACCAGCCACAAGTAAAAGCAGGGCTCCGATCAGCGTGATAGTTGCCCTGTTCATCCGGAAATAGGGATACCTCCCCAATGCAATTCCGCCAAGAATCATTAGCAGTATAATGCTTATAAGTATTTCTCTCATAATATATAGGGTCGGACCTTAACATTAGAACTCTGTATAATATTGTCTCAGACAATGTTTCAACAGGGCCTTATCAAATTTCATCAAAATTTGCTGGAGGCATTTTTTTTCTATTATTAACACAAGACAGCATACGTTATTCTATCAAAATTTACTGAAATTTTGCAAAGGGCTTTCTGGATGCACTAACAGTATTGCTTAGCTTAATGTCCAAAGTCGAGCTCAGCAGGCTGTCCGAAAACTACATTTTAGCTTCTCTTGTATACCGTATATTGATGCTGTTAAATTGATGATGCCAATATAAGGTATAACTGATTGCGGAAAATTGAGTTTTCGGACAGCCTGCAGACCCTCACCACTTATGCACTAGCCTACCAATTATCATCAGAAAAGCAATTATGCTTGTTCAAGATGACAAGATAATCGATCTGACAATGCTCCTCCTGATTTGCAAAGCGATTTCAACTATGCCCGGTTCTTTCTTCCCTGACCTCATAATGCTGCGAACGTTCATCAAAACGGGAGAGTGTCGCCCTTGCTTTTTCTGGAACAACTGCTTTTTCATAATCAGTGCCAGCAAACTCGCGCACAGCATCTATGGAATCAAATTCCATAATAGTAACAAATTCAACTTCATTGCCTACGTCGCGACGAAGTAATTGGATGCCTTTGAATCCACGAATTTGCCTGTTCTGAATGCCTACGAAAATTTCTTCCTTCAGCAATGCTTCATACTCAACTTTGACAGCTAAAAAATGCAAACCATTGATAACAAAGGATATTTCCCCCATGGAACATGACGTACCACTACATTTTATTTATCCGTATAATCATTGTAATAATGAAATATGATTCGGAGGTCTTATCCCTAAAGCTTTGAACACATCATAAGCTCTTCCTACAAGCTCATTCCTGCATAAGTATACATTGCCATCTAATTCTATTTCTACAGCCTTGAGCTTTTTAAGGTCTCGCATCAGGTAGATATAGTCTTGTTTGATTCCTGCATCTTTCATGCTTTTATAAAACGTAAATTCAAGCAGTAGTGCAAGGAAGCATATGAAGATATGAGCCTTAATTCGTCTATCTTTCCAGTGATAAATAGGTCTTATCTCCAGTGTTGTTTTGAGTTCTTTGAATGCCTGTTCAATCCTCCACAACTGTTTATATGCTAAGGCAGCATCTGAAGCAGGTAAGTTGCTATTGGTCTTGAGCACATATTTGCCGTCATATTTTTCTTCCGTACGCAGTTTATCATAATCAACTTCAGCAGACGCTGTTTTCATCTTCAGGAATCGCTTATAGAGAGAATTGCCAATGAGCGATTTTACTCCTCTCTGATGCAACACTTCCTCAAGATTTTCTACTAACTGCTGACGAACTTGTTTTTCTCTGTTGGCTTCTTCCGGATTGAAGCATACAATATAGCGATCACCAAGGTAATGTACTTCTTTTACTCGCAAATTATCAGCTACTCCTCTGTATGCCCCCGCTCTGCGTAACACCTGTTCGGTCAGCTTCATCTTTCGCATTCTTATTCCTACTATATACTCAATTTTCTCTTTTTCTAATTCCTTCAGTATCTCTGTACTTACCATACCCCTGTCTGCTACAAAGATTACTCGCCTTAATGAAAATCGTTCTCTTACCTTTTTTATTATAGAGGTAAAGGTTTTCTTATCTGATATGTTGCCTGGATATATTTCGTGAGCTACGGGAATGCCTTCACCGGTCATCAGTATTCCGACAACTACCTGTACCTTATCTGGTCTGTGATCTTTTGAATAACCATATTCAGCTATCCCTTCATAACTGTTACCCTCTAAATATACACTCGTCGTATCCCAAAATACTATGTCTAATTTTAAACTCAACACGTCCACTGCCTTGCTAAAAAGCAATTGCTCTATTTCATCCTTGTGCTGTATTAAAAAATCTAATGCTCGATAAAAATGGTGCAGCTCCAATTCCTCAAAACCAGATCGATACACTTCAGAGATCCAATCACTCGTTCCTCTCTTTGATAACGGATCACTTATTCGATTCAAGATCATCGCATAAATTGCTTCTTCAATCGGTATCTCTGTCTCTGCTTTCTTAATAAACTGCTTCAGTATTTTATCAATGCCTAACTTTTCCCATAGATTCCTGAATATTAAATCCACTCCCCATTCCTTTGCTTGACGCACCATAAGCCGCTCATCTTGAAGAGCTACCTTCTCCCTTCCGATAAACTTTTCTAAACTATCAACTAGTCTTTCTATTTTCTCATGCGTCGCATCTTCCATTCTTCCAATATTTGCTATTACCTTCTGGCGTATTTTTCCCTGCGTGCGAATGCTTTCGACTATTTGAACATAAGCTCGCTGGGAGCCATCTTTGTTTTTAAATGTTTTGGTTCGTATAAACATAGCATTATGATATTACCATAATATATTATATATGTCAAGCATAATATGCTATAGGCGTGGCACTACACTTTTGAAAATCTGAAAACAGAAATGTGGGTTTTATGCGGGTTTTACTAGCCTAAAAGCCCTAAAATTGCCCTTTTGCTGTCAAAGTTGAGTCATAGGCATCCGCATTTTCATGAGCAGTCCATCCATGCCATATTCTACTTATCATAATCACCTCCTATGGGGTCAAAGCCAGACAT
>MFGW01000157.1:30846-33450 GCA_001780385.1 Candidatus Fischerbacteria bacterium RBG_13_37_8
TTGGTGCAGGTGAATGTCAGTTCGACGGCACATTGCCATTTGTCGCCGGGGCTTAATTGAACGGGCGGCGTTGTCCATGTAATCGTTCCGCTGAATCCCCAGGAGGTTTGCGCCTTTACCAGTGGTGGTTCGCAGGTACCTGAATTGCTGCCGGTCACAAGACCGTTTTTGCTGGAGAATTGTGCGGAATTATTACTGAATCCTTCTATAGAACCACCATCTTCGTTTTTTCGTGGATTATTCTTTGTGCTGACAAGCACCAGTTGTTTCTCACCAGCGGGCTTTGCCTTCGCCCAGTAAACGAAATTCTTTTCAACGAGTACCGTGTCATCCTTCGTATTAATGAGCTTGAATAGCATCGTTACCTTTATCCTCCGTTTATCGGCACTGCCACCCGTTTCCTCCGTCACCTCGGCTTTATCAATGACAAGCTCGTATTTTGTGTTTTGTTCTTCGAATGTCGGATCTTTCGGCGGAATTATTTGTACAGATGATATCACCGTCTGCCCATCATCCTGTGTTATATCGAACTTGAGATCCCAGCGATTTTTCTGCTTGCGCTTGTTTTCATCCCTGGGATCATCCTCTCCTGCATAATAATCAAGCACGGAATCTATTGCACCGCTGAACAGTCCGTACATGTATTCATCCGCTGTGTCCAGGATACTCGCCTCTGCTGCCTCTTTCTCGAGTGATTGCATTCGCTCCAACGTCACTTCCTGGTTCAATCCATTGACGAAATCGGCAAACAGCAGGTTGGTCATCTTATCCACACCCCCCGTTGCTACCTGCCCGTATGGGTCTGCATTACCTGAATATTCCTTTACCATGTTCTCGATGCGCATTTTTGCCAATCCGTAAAATGCATCTATCTTTCGTTCATACGGTTGCTGATATTTTGGTTCTTTCTTAGCCCATGGCGGCAACCTGTCCCATTCTTTCTTTTCGCGCAGTAATTTCTTGTAGGCGATACTCATTTCACCTTCTACCATTTTCTTGAAGAAATTTTTTCGCCGTTCTTCAATGGTTCTCCCTGGCACATTCTCGAGAATCGATTTGCCGTATTTATTCGAACCTTTGAGCCAGCTCTGTACCTTCTGATCACCGAGCACATTCAATCCATAACCAACCGTAACTTGCAGTCCCGTTACCATTACATCCACGGTCAGCTTTGCAGCACGCGCCAGCCCGCCTCCCGGCAGGATGGTGAGTCCCTGGAATATGAGCGATTTCTTCACTTCTTCCTGTGCCTGCGGGTCATTGCTTTTCCATTGCTTGTACAATTGGTACGAATCATAACCTGGCACAAATCGCGACATTGTCTCAATGTAAACAGCTTTTTTCATAGCTTCTCGGTCACCACCAGAATCCTGGTACACTTTGATCAGGTTGAGGATAGATTGTGCCTTATCGAGCTTGTTCATATAACCGGCGACTTTCTTCGATGTCGGATCGAGATTATCCATTATGTTTTCCCATTTTTCCATCATGAGCTGGTATGCCTGATAAGAAGCACCCGCTACCATGAGCACTTTTCTGAACGACATGCCTTCTTTTTTCTGCTGTTTCGCTTCATTGAGATGCACAGGATCAATGAGCGCTTTTTTCTTGATCTCCTCGATAACTTTAATTGTCTCCATCTCCGCCTGCACATTATTCTTACGGTTGGAACTATCCTTCAGGTATGCGAGCGCCAGATCCATCTGATGCTTGACCAGCTCGCGCTGCGAAGGATGCACATTCTGCAAAATTCGCTCCTTTAAACGTTGCGCATTCGCACTATCCATGTGTTCGAGACTCTTGAATACCATTGCCAGTTCGCCTGCCGCAGTGAATTTCAGTTTCTTCACCAGTTCTGGCTGATTTTCCTTCGCCTTCTGAAAATATGCCTTACGTTCCTCGCGCGACATATCCTTCCATGTCTTGCCATCCTGCTGAGCCAGCGCCTGTGAATGATCATAAATATCGCGCATGCTCACGCGCGGATCGAGTATATCCTTGATTCTTTTGGTTGACATGGCAGTTATTGCTGCTTCCTGGAATTTCTTCGAGAAATGCTTGAATGTGTCTAAATCGGCAACTGCTATAGAGGGCGCGCTTCTGCCTGCATAAATGCTGAACGACCGGTCTAATATATTAATGATAGTTTCTCTTCCTTTCGCATAGGAATATTCACCTGCATCAGGAAACAGCTTTGTGAGCGCTTCATTTTTTTGCTGCTTGTTCATTTTTGACCAGTTGCCGGGAAAACCGTACATCTCGAGCAGGTTGTTGATGATACGCGTGTTGTACTTCGCATCACCACGCGTAGGATCTGCTTCATGCTCCGGCTCGCGTGCCTGTCGGTAGGCATCATACGCATCACCAAACAAGTCCCGTTCATGCGATCGGCTTTGCACTTCTTCCGGATTCATTCCGAAATATTTCTTCATCGCCTTGTTATAATTATCCTTATCACTCTTATCAACAATGACTGTTTCCTCTCGCCCGTCAGGATGAAAAATACGCAATCGGCTCTTCTTCTGCATTCTTAAATCGACTTGTTTCTTATTTCCGCCGCCGGTAAAGTAAGCATCAGGATTGCTGAGCTTTTTCATCAACGCT
>MFGW01000157.1:33647-33856 GCA_001780385.1 Candidatus Fischerbacteria bacterium RBG_13_37_8
TACAATACAGATTAGCAATATCGTTAATAAGCGTTTTGTCATTATTTCCTCATGTAATTCCTGATTCTGGCAAACATGTCATGCGGTGCAGAGCGTTCATCGATGATTCGTCCGAGGTCGGTTGTTTCAATAGCAAGCAAATCGATGGTGGTATCAGGAACGATTATTGATCCGCTCTGTTCATCCCATTGCAGTTCAGTCTCAATATA
>MFGW01000157.1:33881-34192 GCA_001780385.1 Candidatus Fischerbacteria bacterium RBG_13_37_8
ATCGAGATGGTGTCTTTTCTGCCGGCGTATTTGTAATCTGCGTACCATAATTTATTAAAGAATAATGATAGTGATTCCTCGATCTGCGGAAGCATTTTTTGTTCCAAATTAATATAGGGAACCGGGTGAGACATGCGGTACCATTCATATCCGAGCAATGCAAGAAGTGCAACTACCAGAATGAGCGCCACCGGTATTAATAGAAGAGCAGTGCGGCGTTTTGTTCTTTGTTTCGCAAGCGGTGCAGGTTGTGGTATTGGCGCGGGCGGCTGCGATTTAGGGGGTATGGATGATGATTCCACTGCAGCATT
>MFGW01000157.1:34231-34418 GCA_001780385.1 Candidatus Fischerbacteria bacterium RBG_13_37_8
AGCATCTTCATACGACTGTTCTTGCGCAGGTTGTGGCATAGGTACTACATGTTCGGATTCTGAGCTATCCAGTGACATATCGACCGATCCAGCTTCTGGTTCCTGTTCAATTTCGGCATGTATGGTGGTAAGTTCAAGCAGTGTCTTGCCGATTCTTACCTTATTCCCGGGATGCCATTCGACAGGG